>JAIKXP010000064.1 GCA_024684115.1 Sphaerochaetaceae bacterium
AGTTTTTCTTCTCCTGTCTTAAGGTAAGAAGAGAGAACGTACAGAGGAAGTGTAACTGTAAGTCCCTGATTGCCGCTGCCGCTGTTTATGATGACCGGCATTGAGCAGCCGCTCATTCTTGCATCGCTGCCTGCAGCAGCATAGGAAGCTGCCAGAGAGAACGCTTCAGGCAGACTTGAGAGGGTGCTTATCTGCATGCCGTGAGAAGTGGTCTTTCCAACCTGAAGACCGAATTCTGCATGCATGGCATGCTGGGAAATCCTTCTGTTTACGTCTATAGCCTCTCTTATAAAGCCAAGTTCGGAATAGTTAACCCTGTCTGCAAATTCCTTAATGTCTTCTATTCTCAAATCAAGAAGACTGCTTCTCTGGTCTTCCATCCTGGCGCTGTGCCCGGGGTCTTCACAGCTTAGCCTTTCATTCTTTCCTTCTGCTTCCAGGGGAAGGTTAAGTAAGACAGTATCATCCTTCCTGCAGTAGCTGAATCTGTTGTGCTCTCCTGAGATGGTTGCACAGGCTGAATGGGATGAGGAGAAGACTTCAACACTTACATAGAGCTGAGGCACTCCTTCTGCAAGTTCAAGCTCAAGCTTAAACTCCTGTGCCTTCTTTATGTCTTCTTCATAAATGCGGGAGAGTATGTTCAGCTGTTCACTGGTGTCCGCCTTTACCATTCCAAGAGCTACAGCCATAAGTATTCCTTTCTGACTGCAGCCCGGCAGGCCTACACCCATAGCATTTTTAATCATGTTTCCAGATGCTCTGACTACAGCTTTATCTACACTCAGAGCTCCCAGTAATTCCATGGCTCTGGCTCCGGCAAGGGCAGAGGCTGCCGGTTCCGTACACCCCATGGCAGGTACCATTTCTTTTTTAAGAAGTGAAAGAATCTCTATGTCGGTCATGAGTTTATTATAATACGGTTTTGTTGCAATTTGTTTCAAAATTGCGGAGCTTATTGACCACATATTCTGTATTAGTATTTTTTAATGTATAATTTTATTATTCCGGAGGTCTTTTATGAGTGAAATCATCTGTCCGCACTGCAACAAGGCATTCACTGTAGATGAATCAGGTTACGCAGCAATTGTCCGTCAGATCCGCGACCGCGAGTTTGACAGGGAAATCCACAGCCGTCTTGAGGCTATGGAGGCTGACAAGAAAAATGCGGTAACTATTGCCAGAAGTGAAACAGCTTCTTCCTTTAAGGATGATCTTTCAAAGAAAGACCTTGAAATAGCTAACCTTAAAAACCAGATTGAGCTCAATGACTCAAAAACCAGAATTGCAGTTTCAGAAGCTCTCAGGGAGGCAAAGGAAGAATCAAACCGTAAGGACCTTATCATAGAAAAGCTTAAGAGCACCGTTTCCCTCAAGGAGAAGGAAATAGAAATGGCTGTTCATGATGCGGTAAAGGATAAAGAAACAGAAGTTAACAACCTTAAGAATAAGATTACTCTGGATGCATCACTTCATCAGAATGAGCTTAAGAAAGTTGAAGACCTCTATAAGGACAAACTCAGGTTTCAGGAAGAAGAGGTAGAAAGACTTAAGGATTTCAAGCTTTCCCTTTCCACCAAGGCCATAGGAGAGAGCCTTGAGGTCTACTGTCACAATGAGTTTGAACGCATACGCCCGGCTGCCTTCCCGCGTGCCTATTTTGAAAAGGATAATGACGCCTCATCCGGTTCAAAGGGAGACTTTGTCTTCAGGGATTACGGTGAAGACGGAACAGAGTTCATATCAATCATGTTTGAGATGAAAAATGAAGCAGATGATACGGAGAAGAAGCACAGAAACGAGGACTTTTTCCGTAAGCTTGATAAGGACAGAAAAGAGAAGGGCTGTGAGTATGCAGTTCTTGTGTCCATGCTTGAGGCTGACAATCCGCTATACAATGACGGAATAGTGGACGTATCCCACAGGTTTCCCAAGATGTATGTAATCCGTCCTCAGTTCTTTATTCCTGTAATTTCATTCCTGAGAAATGCAGCGCTCAATTCCTATGAATATAAGAGGGAGCTTGCCCTGGTAAAAGCCCAGAACATAGACGTAACGCACTTTGAGGAAAACCTTAATGATTTTAAGAAGGACTTTGACCGTAACTACAGGCTGGCCAGCGACAAGTTCATGAATGCCATAGACCAGATAGATGACACCATAAGAAAGCTTGAAGCCATAAAGAAGAATCTGCTGGGCTCTGAAAACAACCTCAGGATTGCAAACGAGAAGGCAGACAGGCTGACCGTAAAGAAACTGACCCGTGATAATCCGACCATGAAGGCCATGTTTGAAGCCCTCTCTGATTCAGAGTAGATCAGGCTGAAACGGTATTTCTCTTTATCTTTCTCGTTGTTGTTTCCTTCATCCTTTCCTTGATTATGGTAATCTTCTCAATCCTCTTGTACAAAGGAAGATTGCTGTTAACGTGTTTGACCTGTTCACGTATGTCATTTTCAATCTTCTCAGGGGCTACACCTTTGTAGAAATCCTTGGATGGGAAGATAACGGCTTCTATCTGCTCTGAAGGAACATTTTTATCAGCCATGTAGCCTCTGACCATGATCTGTTCTATGGCCTGGTTAGTCTGGAAGTAGTCCTCTATCTCTTCCGGATAAACGTTCTTTCCGCCCTCGGTGACAATTATGTTCTTGGCTCTTCCCCTGATGAAGAAGTATCCTTCGCTGTCTACGCTTGCAAGATCTCCTGTCTTAAGGTAGCCGTTCTCATCAAAGAGGTTCTCTGTGTTCTCCCTGTCTTTGTAATACCCTCTTGTAACATTAGGACCCTTGACCCTTATCTCTCCGACTCCATGCTCATCAGGGTCGGCAATTATTACATCCATTCCCTTAAGAGCTTTTCCGATTGAAGCTGTTTTGAAGTGCTCCTTTGGATTGAGTGTTACAACAGGGGCACATTCGGTAAGACCGTAGCCCTGTACAAAATCAAGGCCGAGCTGGTTGTATTTCCTGAATACTTCCGGTGAAAGAGGACCGGCTCCACAGATGAGTAAGTTGTTCTTATCAAGACCCAGCTGGGAGAGAATGTGCTTTCTGAAGAAGCCTCTGAAAGGAGAGAAGTGCATGTGCTGCTTAGTCCATCCGTTTATGCTCATCATTATGTGAAGAAGACGGTTTACAAACTTACCCTTCCTGGCCATTCCTTTCTCAATTCCGGCAAGAAGCTTGTTGTAGAGAAGGGGTATTCCCATAAAGATGGTAACATGTCCATTCTTAAGGTCCTTAAGCATGTGACTGAGAATTACTCCCTGGGCAAAAAGGCACTCAGCTCCGTGCATGACAGCCTCAAGAAGAACAGTTGTGCAGCAGTAGCTGTGGTGAAGCGGAAGAAGGGCATAAAGAGTGTCTTTTTCAGTGCATCCCATTCCGTCTGCTACAAGATAGGTATCTGAAACAATATTTCTGTTTGTAAGGACTGCTGCCTTTTCGTTTCCCGTAGTTCCGCTAGTAAAGAGCAGTGCTGCAATATCTTCGTCAGAAATGAAAACACTGTCATAAAGCTTTTCCGGTTTAAGGTCCAACAGCTCCTGAAGGGAAACAACACCCTTAAGATTCTTAAACCACCTGGAAGAACTGTTCATCTTTTCAATTACGGAAGAATCTGCAAGAACGTAGGAGCAGCCTGCAAACTCAGACAGAGTTTCACAGCGGCTTACATCCATCTGATTATCAATTGGAACAACAACAGCTCCGCAGTAGTTGATGGCCAGGTAGGAAACACCCCACTGGATTGAGTTCTTCCCGTTAAGAAGAACCCTGTCTCCACGCTTAACACCATCTTCAATCATCTTTGAAGCAGTTCTTTTTACAATTTCATGGACTTCTTTATATGTATAACAGATTCTGTCCGGATTATATGCGCTGAAACACGGCCTGTCCGGAAAACGTGAAAGAGTTATGTTGAACATCTCTGTAACAGTGGGCCACTGTCCGTTAAAGAAGCTTCCTTTGTAAGGTTTAAGCTCCTGCCATATTTCTTCCATCCGTGTTCCTCCAACTATCATGTCACAACAGAAGTGCGTTATATCTTAAATAGTGATTACTTGTCAACTAAAAAACTAAGTCCAAATATATTAAGAAAATAAAACATAGTAAATGCTAACTATTGCGCTTTTTGGTGTATTTTTTATACATTTTTCGGGTATTTGTACAAGTTTTTTTATCCGGAGAAAACAAAGAGCTTTGCATTAGTGCCTCTCCACTTCTGAAGTTCTTTTTTGTTGACTCTTTTACCTTCAGGTGTTTTAGTTAATTTATAAATCTGAAAACGGGAGAGAAGCATGACTATATATGAAAGAACCAGGAACAGAAAACTTGAGATTACCTATGAAGACGGCAGTATCTACGACTTGAGTTTCCTGTCTGAGACACAGCTTAAATGGGAGCTAAAGTCAGCTCTTTCAGACTGGGAATTCACGGAGTTTGAAACTTCTTACATATTTTTCGAGATCTCAGATGGAGTTTATACCGTAAACTGGGCTGAGCATGACGGTCATTCTGTTTCTCTAAACATTAACTTTGATACCTTTATGGTAAGCGCTGAAGACACATCTTCCGCTTCAGAAAAAAATACATATTCCGGAAGTTTTGAAGTTGTTTAATGAAAGTGTATGAATACGGAGAGCTTAGTTCTCCAATCTCTCTTATTCAGTGTGTTGATGAGCATGATTTCTCTTCTCTTGAGTCTGAAATCAGCTTAATCAAAAAGCTTACGGACAGAGACTTTTCCCTCACGGCATTTATGACAGAGGATTGGAACCGTGACCTTTCACCGTGGAAGGCTCCACCTGTATTCGGAAAGGAAGGCTTTGGAGGAGAAGCAGAAAAAACACTGAAAGAGATTCTTGAATACTGCAGTAATCCAGACAAAACCTACATTATAGGCGGCTACTCATTATCAGCTCTCTTTTCACTCTGGGCCAGCTGCAAAACAGATGTTTTCAAGGGCACAGCCTCTGCCTCTCCCTCTGTGTGGTTTCCGGGCTTCATAACCTTTTTAAAAGAGAACCCGGTCAAGAGCAGATCAGTTTATCTCAGCCTCGGAGACAGGGAAGAGAAGACCAGAAATCCGGTTATGGCAACTGTTGGAGACTGCATCCGCTCATGCAGTGATATTTTCCGTCAGAGCGGAATTACAACCACCCTTGAATGGAACCCTGGCAACCACTTCCAGAACGCCCCTGAAAGAACTGCCAGAGCCTTTTCCTGGGTGCTTAATAATTAAATTGATATCAAAGCTTTTTTCTGTACTGAGTCGGGGTCATTCCGGTTACGGCCTTGAAGCTCTGTATGAAATAGTTTGTTGTATTGAAAGCCAGTTGTGAGGCTATTTCCTTTATGGTCATTGAGGTTGTATCCAGCATGTTCTTTGCCTTCTCGACCTTGGAAAGTCTTATGTATTCATTCAGAGAAAGACCTGTCTCCTTTTTGAATTTCTCGGTTATGTAGTACTCTGAATACCCGCAGAGAACACTTAAATCGTAAGCTGTAATTCTTCTTCCCTGGGAAATCTCAATGAAATCACAGCACTTCTGCACCGCGTTGGAGTAGCCTCTGTCGTTCTTTGTCCTGTGAACCCTGTAAACAAAGTCCCTGAACATGGCATTTGCAAGAGAGAAGAGCTCTCCGCTGTCCTCACTGTTCTCTATGGCTTTAAGGTATGAGTCTCCAAGAGAATAGGCAATTTCAGGATTCAGGCCACCCTCCATTGCTGCACGGGAAATGAGTGTTTCCATTACAACAAGGCTTGTCTTTGCCTGTCTGAGCGGATCTTTTCCATGTATAGGAACACCCTGACTGACCTCTATGGATTTCATGAATGCAGATCTGTAATTTATGTTTCCTTCCCTTACCGTCCTGAGCATGGCCTGTTCTGCAAGGTAGACTTTTTCCCTGTCTCTTCTGACTGTGGACCGGGTTGAGAGCGGTATGTTGACTTCACTGCCGGAGTAAAGCTCCATTGTATTGAGACTCTGTCCCGTAAGGGCATTGTATATATTTATAACATGGTTAAGTAAAACAGCGTTTGGCACGGTATGTATGCTTTCAATCATGCCGCACACACCGTCTGCAATCTCAGGAGGAAGTTCATCTCTTATCTGATTTTCTGAAACGCTTGTATAGAAGACAGGGCCTATAACGAAAATCCTCATGTTCTTTCTGTCTTCCGTGAAAAAGGTAGCCCACTGCATTCCTATGGATGAGCCTATGAGGGTTGGGCCTTTCATGCTGCCGGATTTACAGAGTTCCAGAATTCTTCCCATGGCCCCGAGCCTGTTCATGGCTTTTTCAAGAATGAATTTCTCTCTCCCTGAATAGGTGCCGGATATATAATTCCCGTCCCGGTCGTAACACCAGATTCCGCACGTCTCCTCAGGAGGAAAGAGAGAATTCAGAAAAAATATAGTTTTATCTATTTGATGTCTGACTGATTCCATTGTATATTCTTCCACTTAACTTCTTTTTATAAAAGGTAATATATTTTTTGTTACGGTTTTTATAATGATTTTATTATAACACGAATTTTTGTAACTTTTTATTAATTTATGAGACTATTAAACCGGAATATCCGCTGTTAGCCTTTAAATTAGAGGTAATGATGTTTCTGCATTGCCCGAAGGAGATAATACATGGCAGCTAATAAGATTAGTGCAAGTATGGCGGATGGTGTACAGTACAGACGCGCAAAGCTCTGGCAGATCATCCTTGTGGCCGCTAACGGCCTCAACGGAATGGCTATCTATTCTTTGATTGGAATGGCAAGTTATTCCGCAAGTATCGGATATGGCATTGCAACTGCAGTAATTGCAGGACTTCTTACCTTTACAAGAATATTTGATGCCATCACAGACCCGCTTCTGGCATTTCTTTATGACAGAATGAATACAAGATGGGGAAAGGTCAGACCTCTTATGATTCTTGGCTGGGCTATTCAGAGCCTTGGAATATTCTTAATGTTCCACGCATTTTCCAGCAAGGGCCATGGTGTGCCGGTATTCCTTCTCTGCTACATGGTTTACGTAATAGGTTATACAATCGTAAACATGACAGCACAGACACTGCCTGCCCTCATGACAAACGACCCGAGGCAGCGTCCTATGGTTGGTGTCTGGTTTACAATCTTCAACTATATCGTACCTATGGTACTGACTATAGTTCTTAATGTTGTCATGCTTCCACGCTTTGGTGGCACATACAACCAGGCTTTCCTCTCTGCAGCAACATTCCTGGTGATAGGAGTATCGTTCGTGGGCGTTATGCTTGTATGTATAGGTGTCTCAGCATATGACAAGCCTGAGTACTTTGCAGGTACAAAAAAGGGAGACCAGAGACTCAAACTCAAGGATATGATCAGTGTTCTCAAGGACAACAAGCCACTTCAGTGTTACATTGCATCTGCTGCATCAGATAAGATTGCACAGCAGGCTCAGAGCGCAAGTGTTGTTACTACCATGCTTCTCGGTATTCTGATCGGTAACATGGGACTTGGTACCATCCTCAGCGTTGCAGGAATGTTCCCATCCATAATATTTGCATTCATCGGTGCAAAATATGCAGGAAAGCACGGACACAAGGAATCTATCGTAAGATGGACAGCCCTAAGTATCATAGCAAACGTAGCCATTATACTCTTCTTCGTACTCATCGACCCGTCAAGTATTGCACGTATGGGAATCACAACAGTTCTGTTTGTACTGCTTACCCTTGTCGGAAACGGTTTTGCAATGGGTATAACAACATCAAACACCGGATTTATGGCAGATATCATAGACTATGAACTGGACAGAAGCGGAAAGTATATTCCCGCCGTCATTACAGGTACATACAGCCTTATTGATAAGATTGTTTCATCCTTCTCTGCAGCAATTGCAACCGGCTGTGTAGCCATCATAGGCTATACCACAACACTGCCACAGCCTGGCGACAAAGCAACATCTGGAGTTTTCTGGATGACAATGTTCCTCAGATACGGTCTTGCAATTATCGGATGGCTCATCACCCTCTTCGCAATGCGTTTCTGCGGACTTGACCGTAAGGAAATGATTGGCGTTCAGAAGAGAATAAGCGAGAAGAAGGCAGAATTGAATGGACAGAAAGGTTAATAAACTAACTCACTGGCAGTTTTCAAGGGACAGAGCAAACTGGGAAGAGGTCTCTGTCCCTCATACATGGAATTCCATTGACGGTCAGGACGGTGGAAATGATTATTACCGCGGAACATGCTATTACAGAAGAACTCTGGACTGCCATGTTTCAGACGGTGAACATGTATTCATTGAATTTAACGGCGCAGCAATGAGTGCCTCTGTATATCTTAACGGAAACCTGCTTGTTTCCCATGATGGAGGGTTCTCGACTTTCCGTGCCGAGTTGACCGATTACCTGAAAGGCTCAGATGAACTTTTCGTAGCTGTGGATAACAGCGACAATACAAAGGTCTATCCGCAGAAGGCAGATTTTACCTTCTACGGAGGCCTCTATAGAGATGTTAATCTGATTGTTGTTCCAGAAGAGCATTTTGAACTCTTAAAAGACGGAACTCCCGGTATAAAAGTCACAGCTTCAGTTGATCTGGATAAGAAAGCCGCAGAGGTTAAGGTTGAGACCTGGCAGAATTCTGATAAGGTTGAAATCTGCGTTGCAGGAGAGAAACAGTGTGTTGACAGCATGGACGGACACGCCTGTGCCATATTCACAATAGAAAATGTCAGACTGTGGGACGGTGTATATGATCCGTATCTTTATACTGCAACAGCATCCCTTGAAAGCGGTGATTCCGTGTCTGCCAGATTCGGCTGCAGGACATATTACTGTGATCCTGAAAAAGGCTTCTTCTTAAACGGAAGAAGCTATCCGCTCAGAGGTGTAAGCAGACATCAGGATTTAAAAGGAAAGGGAAATGCCCTTGCTCCGTCTGACCACGAAAGGGATATGTCCATTATCCTTGAAATGGGAGCAAACACGGTAAGGCTTGCTCACTATCAGCATTCGCAGTACTTCTACGACCTGTGCGACAGGAATGGAATAGTGGCATGGGCAGAGATTCCATATATTACCATGCACATGAAGAATGGACGGGAGAATACAGTTTCCCAGATGAGGGAACTTGTAACTCAGTGCTACAATCATCCTTCCATAGTTGTATGGGGCCTTTCAAACGAGATTACATCTGCAAGCGTGGTTAATGAGGATCTTCTCGAGAATCACAGGATTCTCAATGCTCTGTGCCATGAAATGGATCAGACAAGACTTACAGTAATGGCAAATGTATTCATGCTTGAGCAGAACAGTCCCATGCTTGAGATTCCTGACATAAACAGTTACAACCTGTACTTCGGCTGGTATCTTGGAGAAATGTCCCAGACGGATGAATTCTTTGATGAATATCATAAATCATATCCTGAAAGGGTGATGGGTTTCTCTGAGTATGGTGCAGATGCAAATGTAGCCTATCACAGCGACAGCCCTGAAAAAGGTGACTACACGGAGGAATTCCAGTGTATCTACCACGAGCACATGCTCTCCATGATAGAAGAAAGACCCTATCTCTGGGCTACCCACGTCTGGAACCTCTTTGATTTTGCCGCTGACGGAAGGGACGAGGGCGGAAAACATGGAGAAAACCAGAAGGGTCTGGTAACATTTGACAGACAGACAAAAAAAGATGCCTTCTACCTCTACAAGGCTGCATGGAACAGAAAAGATCCGTTCGTTCATCTCTGTGGAAAGCGTTTTGAAAACCGCTGCGGGGAGGAGACTGAAATCAAGGTCTATTCCAATCTGGACCATGTATCGCTGTTTGTAGATGACTGGCCGGAGATGGAACTTGAGGGAAACAGGATCTTTACCTTCCGCATCCCGCTTACCATGGAAAACGGTGGTGAACACCGGATTAAAGCCGTTTCAGGAAACTGTACGGATGAGATGGTAATCAGAGCCGTCAGTGAGCCTGAACAGAGTTATATTTTCAACAGGACATCCAGCGTTGTTAACTGGTTTGATTCTGATTTTGATTCCTCCTGTTTTTCCGTTGGTGATACACTCGGAGAGCTGAAGGCAAATCCTGAATCTGCTGCAATTGTGAATAAGATGATGGAAAACGGAGCTAAAAGTCGCGGAGATGTTGCAGAACTTGTGAAAGATAATCCGGCTCTTGTCCGCATGATGGAAAGAATCACTCTCCTGAGTCTCATGAAGCAGTCAGGTGCCTCAGAAGAAGATATAAAACAGATGAACAGGATTTTGCAGGGGATACATAAGTGAAGAAATACGTTCAACAGATAATGCTTGGTACTGTTACAGAAAACGAAAAGGCTGCCGTAGAGACCCTGGAAAGGATTAAAAAGGCCGGCTATGACGGACTGGAGCTCAACCGCTTCATGATCCATCCTTCTTCCTTCATGGTAAGGCTTATGACCCGTATGGCCGGCATGCCTACAGGAAAAGGCGGAAACCTTGACTGGAAGAGCCTGTTAAGGAACTCAGGATTGTCAGCAGCCAGTCTTCATACAGACCTCGGAAGCCTTGAAAGGGAGCCTGATGCTGTATGTGAAGAAGCTCTTTCCTTCGGTACTGACAGACTTGTCATAACAGGAATGTACCGTTTTGATTATGGAAACGAAGATGAAGTGAAAAGGCTCTCAGAGCGTCTTAATCAGGCGGCTTTAAAACTGAAAAGCAGGAACCTGAGTCTTCTGTATCACAACCATAATGTTGAACTGTTGAAGGTATCCGGAAGCAGATGTGCCTATGATGTAATAATTGATGAGACCGACAACTCCCTTGTCGGCTTTGAGTTTGACAGTTTCTGGTTCACCGATGGAGGAGCAGATCCCAAACTCTGGATGAAGCGTCTTGGTTCCAGAATGAAGATGTGGCACATAACCGACAGAGGTTCAAGACAGACGGGAGTTTCCATGACTCCCATTTTGAAAACGGACAGCATGGAACTCGGCTACGGTAACATGGACCTTGAAGGAATTTTAAAGATTGCCGTTAAAAACGGAGTAGACTCAACTGTTCTTGAAAGCCATAGAAACTGGATTGATAAGGATCCATTGAAGAGTATTGAAACCAGTGCAAAATGGTTTGAAGGAAGGTTTTGATGAAGGCTGTAAACCTGAAGAGTGACCATATGGTAAACCCCATTGGCTTAAGCTTTACTCATCCGACCTTGAGCTGGATCTGCTTAGACGGTATCCAGAAGGCTTATGAGGTTGAGGCTTTTGTCTCAGGTGCCTGTGTATGGAAAAGCGGAAAAGTAGATAGTTCTGAAAACCATGTGAGATCGGGCTATGAAGGAAAATCCAGGGACCACGTCCTCTGGAGAGTCCGGCTTTGGGATGGGGAAACCCATTCAGAGTGGTCTGAGGCTTTTTATGAAATGGGTCTTCTCTGCAGGGAAGACTGGAAAGGACTCTGGATAGACCCTGAACCAGAGGCACCGTCTGATGAAAGAAAACCTTCGAGTGTACTGAAAAAGAAGTTTTTCATTGAAAACGGAATCGAAACTGCAAGACTTTACATAACCTGCCATGGACTCTATGTTGCAAGGATAAACGGGAAAAGGGTAGGAAATTTTGTTCTTGCCCCGGGTGCAGGTGATTACAGAAAGAGGCTCCGTGTTCAAAGCTTTGATGTTCTGAATCTGTTACAAGACGGAGAAAATGAGATAGAAGTAACCCTCGGTGACGGCTGGTACAGAGGAAACGTCGGAATTGACGGAACTCCCGGCTATTATGGAAATGACCTTGCTCTTCTCTGTCAGCTTGAAGCAGACTCGGAGGTTGTACTTAAATCTGATGAAACCTGGCTTGCATCTCAGGACGGTCCTGTAAGACTTAATGACATGCAGAAGGGTGAGACTTATGATGCCGGAAAAGAAACCATCTCCCTCTGGCATCCTGTTACAGTCCGTGACTGTCCTTATTCTGTTCTCACCGGTTCAGACACAGTTCCAGTAACGGAGCATGAGAGGTTTGAAGGAAGACTCTTCAGAACTCCTGACGGGGCACTTGTTGTTGATTTCGGCCAGAACCTGGCAGGTTACACTGAGATAAGGGTACATGCCGGGGAGGGACAGAAGATAGTGCTCTGGCATGGTGAAACCCTGGACGAAAACGGAAACTTTACCCAGTCGAACTTTGATCCTGGTGAGAGAAACAGTAATGGCGGAATTCCCCAGAAACTCGAACTAATCTGCAGGGAAGGGCTTAATGTCTACAAGCCGTCTTTCTGCATTTTCGGTTTCAGATACGCCAGGGTCGAAGCAGAGATGGACCTCTCAAATGCTTCTTTCACGGCAATCGCCGTTTATTCCGAGATGGAGCAGACAGGATTCTTTGAGTGCTCTGATAAGAGTGTAAACAGACTTTTTCTCAACAGCCTGTGGAGCATGAAGAGTAACTTCTGTGATATCCCTACAGACTGTCCTACAAGGGAACGTGCCGGCTGGACCGGCGATGCAGGGGTTTTTGCTCCCACAGGTGTCCTTCTTTCCGACTGCTATGCGGTCTTCAGGAACTGGCTGGCAGAGTGCCGTATTGCGCAGGCTCCTGACGGACTTGTTGCAAATATAGCCCCAGTAAACAACAAGGGCAGCATGATAAGCAACACCCTTCAGGGTTCTTCCGGCTGGGGAGATGCCTGTATTCTGGTCCCGTGGGAATTATACCGCACCTACGGAGACCCTCAGATTCTTGAAGAAAACTATGAAATGATGTGCGGCTGGATAAACTTTGTAAAAAAGCGCGCATCAGACACCAGACCTGCAAACATGGAAAACCCGTACAGGGATTATCTTGTTGACCAGGGTTTTCACTTCGGAGAATGGCTTGAACCGGATGTCTCATCCATGGAGACCATGAAGAACAACATGATGCACGGTGCACCGGAAGTTGCCACTGCCTATTTCTACAGAAGTGCATCTCTTATGGCTGAAATTGCCGGTATTCTCGGCAAAACAGAAGACAGGGAAAGCTTCTCTGTGCTTGCCGGAAACATACGCAAGGCATACAGGTTCTGCTGTACTGATGATGGAATCATAAGCTCAAAGCGCCAGTGTGAATATGTAAGGCCGATCAGCTTCGGACTTCTGGACAATAATGAAATTCACAGGGCAGCAGATGAGCTTGACAGACTTGTAAAGAATAACTCTTACCACCTGAACACAGGCTTCCTGTCAACTGCAAATCTCTGTTCTGTACTCTCAGACAACGGACATACAGATACAGCCTACAGACTGCTTCTGCAGAAGGAGTGTCCTGGCTGGCTTTATGCGGTTGAAAAAGGCGCTACAACCATCTGGGAAACATGGGATGGAATAAGGGAAGACGGGACTGTACATGACTCACTGAACCACTACTCATACGGTGCGGTCTGCGGATTTCTCATCAAAGGCGTTTGCGGAATCAGGTATGAGAGAGGGAAACTCATCATCAAACCGCAACCCGAAAAATCTTTTAAATATGCCGGGGCAAAGTGGCTTTCACCTGTCGGAGAAATATCAAGTTCATGGAAATATGAAAATGACCGTATAATATTTGATATAAAAGTTCCCGTTCAGGCAGATTTCGTTGCGCCTTCTGGAGACACCATTTTATTAAAACCAGGGGAGAACCACTATGAGATACTTCTGTAACCCGTTGAACCTTAACTACAGGTACCAGTTCAATGCCGATCCCAGACTTCACGGCAAACTCCAGATCTGCAGGGAAGCTGCAGACCCTTCCATGATTGCCTTCAAGGGACGCTATTACATATTTGCATCCATGAACCTCGGTGTATGGGTATCCGATAATCTGTCGTCCTGGGAGTATCACAGCCTGCCTGAAGAGCTTCCTCTCTACGATTATGCTCCAGATGTGCGAGTTATGGGCGAATACGTCTATTTCTGCGCTTCCAGCCGTGAAACAAACTGTGACAGATACAGAACAAAAGACATCCTCTGCGGCCCTTATGAAAAGATAGAAGGAGACTTTCCTTTCTGGGATCCCAACCTCTTTATCGATGATGACGGGCGCGTTTACTTCTACTGGGGCTGCTCCAACATGACTCCGATTTACGGTGTTGAACTTGATGCGGTCACCATGAAGCCTCTTACTGAAAAGGTATCTCTGATTGAAGGTCATCCTGATGAAATAGGCTACGAAAGGGTTGGAAATGACAACTCTATAGCCCCTGCAACTGAAGAAGAGATTGAGGCCAAATACAATGCCTTTGTCAAATCTCAGGGAATTCCCGAGGACAGACTTCCCTCCCATATCAAACCTCTTATCCGCGGTATGTTCTCAAATAGGCCGTACATAGAGGGAGCCTGGATGGATAAGCACAATGGAAAGTACTATCTGCAGTATGCAGCTCCTGGAACACAGTACAACACCTACAGTGACGGGGTGTATGTTTCAGACTCTCCTCTTGGCCCTTTCACACTTGCAGAGGGAAATCCCTATTCCTACAAGCCTGAAGGATTTATGACCGGTGCCGGTCACGGCTCCACAATGGAAGACTACAGGGGCAGACTCTGGCACACCTCAACAATGAGAATATCTTTTAACCATGATTTTGAGCGCAGAATAGGTCTGTGGCGTGCAGGTTATGACAAGGACGGAGTTCTGTTCTGCAACCAGCGCTATGGTGACTGGCCACAGGATACTGAAGCAGAGGAGCCCTGGGAAAACCCGAAATGGATGCTCTTAAGCTATGGAAAGAGATGCTCGGCCAGCTCTTCAGCAGAAGGTCACGGACCTGAAAATGCCTTTGATGAAAACTGCA
Source organism: Sphaerochaetaceae bacterium (assembly GCA_024684115.1). Lineage (GTDB taxonomy): Bacteria > Spirochaetota > Spirochaetia > Sphaerochaetales > Sphaerochaetaceae > UBA1265. The sequence continues at coordinate 14,793 of JAIKXP010000064.1, forward strand.
GAACCTGGTGGAAGCCTGTCTCTGACAGCAGTTCCGAACATCTTGAGCTGGATCTTGGCAAGGTCTTTACGGTAAATGCCGTACAGGTAAACTTTGCTGATGACTCAATCTCCATCCCGTGTCCCGGGAAAATCAGGGAAGGCTCTCAGGCCCGCTACATAGAAGAGAGGGAACTTGAGACCTGCTGGCGCCTTGAAACTTCTACTGACGGCGTAAACTGGACAGTAGCAGGAGACAGAACAGCCTCTGGAAGTGACCTTCCCCATGAGCTCCTCGTATGGGAGGAGGGAATAAAGGTGCGCTACCTCAGACTTTCATCCCTTAAAGTTCCTTATTCTCAGATTCCGTGTATTTCAGGACTCAGAGTGTTTGGAACAGGAACAGGCCCTAAGCCGCCTGTGGCTTCATTCAGTGTATCAAGAATAACTGATCTTGATATGGAAGTCTCAATTGAAGAGCAAAATGATACTGTCGGCTTCAACGTTCTTTTCGGAGAGTCCGAAGATAAACTTTACAACAGCGTCATGCTTTTCGGTCATAAAAAGAAGATTGGTGCCCTGATAAAGGGCAGAAAATATTTTGTCCGCGTAGATTCATTTAATGAGTACGGTATTACTGAAGGAGAAGTACATGGCATTTTCTGATAAGTTTCTTTTAGGAGCAGCTACCGCTGCCCATCAGGTAGAAGGAAACAATACTAACAGCGACTACTGGATTCAGGAGCATCTGGAGCACTCAAGTTTCACAGAACCGAGTCTGGATGCCTGTGACCACTACAACAGATTCGAAGAGGACATAAGCCTCATGGCCTCAGCCTCTCTTAATGCATACCGTTTCTCCGTTGAGTGGGCCCGAATAGAACCTGAGGAAGGTGTTTTTGATGAAGCTGAGATTGAGCACTACAGAAAGGTCATACTCTGCTGCAAAAAGCACGGAATTGAGCCGGTTGTTACCCTCATGCATTTTACAAGCCCGGCCTGGCTCATCAGAAAGGGAGGCTGGGAAGCCGAAAGCACAGTGGACTATTTCCGCCGCTATGCTTCCTATGTCACGGAAAAACTCGGCTCTGAACTGAACTACATCTGCACAATCAATGAAGCTAACATGGGTCTTCAGCTTGCTGCCATTTCAAAGCGCTTTAGGCTCATGGCAGAGAAGGCAGCTTCTTCCCCGTCTTCTGCAGAGGGTAAGGTCCAGGTCGGTATGAACTTCCAGAAGATGATGGAAAACGCAAAGTATGCGGCAATGGAAAATGCAAAGGTTTTCGGAACGCCACAGCCTCAGATCTTTGTCAGCTCAAGAACAGAGCAGGGGGACCTGCTTGTAATCAGAGCCCACATGGCTGCAAAAGAAGCCATAAAAGCCATCTGTCCATCAATCAAGGTCGGTATAACCCTGTCCCTTCATGACCTTCAGGCAGAGAAGGGTGGTGAAGAGTTTGTTGAAAAAGCATGGGAAGAAGAGTTCACCCACTATATCCCATACATTAAGGACGATGACTTCCTCGGTGTTCAGAACTACACAAGAACAGTCTACGGACCAGACGGTCAGCTTCCACCTCCATCTGGAGCCGAGCTTACACAGATGGATTACGAATTCTATCCCCAGGCTCTGGGACATGTAGTCAGAAAGGTCCACGAACTGTTTAAGGGAAGAATCATTGTAACTGAAAACGGAGTTGCCACAGATGACGACTCAAGGCGTGTAGAGTTCATAAAAGAGGCTCTATCCGGACTTAAGTCCTGCATTGACGACGGAATTCCCGTTGACGGCTATCTCTACTGGTCTCTTATGGACAACTTTGAGTGGCAGAAGGGTTTCGGAATGAGGTTCGGCCTTATTTCAGTTGACCGCACAACTCAGAAGAGGGAAGCTAAGCCAAGTCTGTCCTTCCTCGGAAGCTGCAGATAAAAACTTCCGGTTTTCAACAGACTCTCTATTTCATTTTAATCTCAATAATAATCCGTGAAGATCTTTTAAAGATTGTACCGTGGGGTAGTATAGCAGAAAGCAGATGTGAGTATGATTTTCAGATATAATCTGTTTAAACCCGTGATATACGATTAAAATAATTAGAACAATCAAAAAACGGAGGATTGAAATGGGCTTATCAAGTGGAATTGGCCATATACTTTATTTTCTCAGAGAAACAGGTAATAAATGTCTGGCCAGCTATTATAAATCAAAATTCAAATCCTGCGGGTCAAATGTCTACATAGATAGAAACTGTGATTTTACTCCTGAAACAACCACAATCGGAAACAACGTTTACATAGGGCCAAACAGTTCAATTAGAAGCACACATGGCAGCATCTCTATCGGTAACCATGTTTTAATCGGTCCTTCTGTTCAGATCCACGGCGGTAATCACGAAAGAAAGACAACCGGTATTTTCCTTGACCAGGAGAAAAAGCAGAAAGGGCAGGATCCCGATCTGATTATCGAGGACGATGTCTGGATTGGGGCCAGTGCAATAATTCTAAAAGGTGTCCATATAGGACGGGGTGCCATGATTGGCGCCGGCACAATTGTCACAAAAGATGTTCCTCCATACGCCATTGTGGTGGGAAACCCGGGCAGAGTCCTATCCTATGTGTTTACACCGGAACAGGTTAAAGAGCATGAGAAACTCCTCTATCCAGAAAACAACAGAACAAACTTAGATCTCATGCACAAAAACGGAGAATAATAAGACTGCAAAAGTCATAGGACTTTTTGTTATTTATTTGCAAAAGTCATAGGACTTTTGAATGTATAGAGATATAACCAATGATTTAATAACCTGGAAAAATAAAAATGGAAAAAAGCCTCTGTTACTTACAGGGGTAAGACAGTGCGGAAAAACCTATATTGTTGAAGAATTTGCTAAGAATTATTTTGAGAACTATGTTTATGTAAACTTTGAATCATCAAGCATGGTATCAGGAATATTTGATTATGATCTGGATGTAAAAAGAATAATTAAGGAACTTGGGCAGCTTTATAGGACAGAAATAATCTGTGGCAAAACTCTGCTGTTTTTTGATGAAATTCAGGAATGCCCAAGGGCCATAACATCTTTAAAATATATTTGTGAAAACATGAAAGATCTTCATGTCGTCTGTGCAGGATCGCTTTTAGGAGTTGCTCTTAGAAGGGAAAAACTCTCTTTCCCTGTAGGAAAGGTTAACAGGCTTAATATGTATCCCATGTCATTTAAGGAGTTTGTGCTTGCAAATAAAAGAGAAGATCTCATTGATATTTTCTCTTCCTGGCCTACAGACAGGGAAAAACCAAAGCAACATCACTGCCACTGTATTTGGCCTGGAATATTGATTACTATATTAAATGACAACTTTTAATTCATTATTGAGTCAATCTGATGAAGCTTCTCCCCTCCCAAATAATGAAAGGGCATGAAATAACAAGTCTTTTTCGTGTCAGGCATACGAGATCTACGGGGCTAGTATTATTACTTAATCTTTATTTCCAGATTTTTACCAAGGGCTTTAGCTATTCTTTCCAGAGTTTCAACAGAAGGATTTGAAATTCCTCGTTCTATTCTTGAAATATCTCCCTGGTCAATTCCTGTGGCTTCTGCCAGTTCTTTCTGTGATATTCCGTACTGTGCCCGTGCCTCTGATACGGCAGATGCGGAAGCATAATGGAGTGGAACATATTCCACACCTACAGTCTTTCCCTCCTGATAGATTGTCTCTGTTTCTATATCTAAATCATCATTCCAGACAATCCCATATGGACTTTCTAATTTGCCAGATGTAAATAGAGTTCTATCATTGAGATGTTTCAGTTGTGGATACTTTTCAAACAGAACCTTCATATCATACTGCTTGATTTTCCCATCCTGAAATTTCACTTCAACAGTGGTGCCTTCCAGCATTTTTATTGATAACGCTTTATGGAACATGATGTTCTCCTTATTATCATTTTAAGATGTAGTTTATCCTATGGTAAGTTCCTGTTTCCCACATCTCCAGTAATTCATCTTTATTATTATTGACGAATTCCTTTACTAGAGACTTAGCTTTAGGAGGAAAAAATCCTTCTATAATATCTCCGGTTTCTATATAAAATGGTGCATCAAAGTCCTGTGTAATTGCATGTATGTGAGGTGGATTATGTTCTTTGTCTCTGAGATACATAACTATCTTTATTCCATGGAAGATGCTAATTGTGGGCATTGACCCTCCTATCGAGTTATTATATGTGATATATCCCATACTGTAAATATTGATCCAATTATAAAATGGATGAAGATATAAGGCCTTGCAACCCTTTAACCTGTCTATAAATACCCCTTTTGCTTTCTGTCTTACAGTTAAAAGAATTTTTCCAGGTTAATTGGATGAAGAAATTTAGATAATCGACCTTACAATTATAAAATGGATGAAGATATAAGGCCTTGCAACCCTTTAAGCTGTCTATAAATACCCCTTTTACTTTCTGTCTTACAGTTAAAAGATTTTTTCCAGGTTAATTGGATGAAAAAATTTAGATAATCGACCTCAGAATTTTGAAATGGATGAAGAGAGGAGGCTTGCGAGGCTTTAAGAGGTTTGTGAGTGATATAAAAACAGAGTAGTTCCTTAAATCCCCCAGAAAAATGCAAGAGCCA
>JAIKXP010000091.1 GCA_024684115.1 Sphaerochaetaceae bacterium
GCCTTGAAGACCTGGATAATGGACATGCCGCTTATCTTACTGCCGACGTTGAGACACATTCCTACAGGAGGTGTGACAAGACCGATTGCAAGACCTACAACAAGGATCATTCCGAATGTGATTTCAGACATACCGAGAGTCTGCATGACCGGCATGAAGATAGGCCCGATCAGAAGGATACACGGTACGACATCAAGGAATGTTCCGAGAACCAGGACAAGTACGTCAAAGAGCAGGAAGATGAGCCAGATAGGAATATTTGAATTGAGAATTGTTGATGCTATGGCCTGTGGAACCTGCTTTATGGCGAGAATGTATGTAAATACGTTTGTAAAACCACCGATAATCATGATTGTTGCTGTCATGATGGCTGTCTTCTTGAGAGCTGCAGTGATGTGCTTCCACTTAAGCTCCTTGTAAACGAACTTACCGACAACAAGAGCGTAAACAACAGCTACTGCTGCACTTTCACTTGCAGTTGTAATTCCGAATGTTGTGAAGACAAGAATCATAACCGGCATGAGAAGGGCTACCATACCATCAAGGACAACCTTCTTCTTACCGCCTTCAATCTTAGCCTGAATCTTGTGGTATCCCCTCTTCTCTGAAACAACCCATACGACTATGAGCTGGAAGAGACCGATAAGAATACCGGGAATAACTCCACCCATGAAGAGTTTTCCGACGGAAACACCGGAAATCATGGCAAACATGAGCATAGGAATTGAAGGAGGAATAATCATACCTACAGTTGAGGAAGCAACTGTGACACCGGTTGAGAAGTCCTCTGAATAACCCTGCTTGATCATGTCAGGGATAAGGATTGAACCGAGGGCAGAAGTATCGGCGACAGAGGAGCCTGTGATTCCACCGAATATCATGGAAGCGACAACGTTGACTTCTCCGAGACCACCGCGGAACGGCTTACAGATAAGAAGTGCAAAGTTAATCAGGCGCTTTGTCAGACCGCCGTGGTTCATGAGTTCTCCTGAGAGCATGAACAGAGGCATGGCAATAAGGATGTATGAGTTCAGTCCGGAGAAGACTCTCTGCGGGACTGACATGAGGAATGATGAGTTCTCAAGGAAGAAGTAGATGATACCTGCTCCACCAAGAGAGTATCCGATAGGAACTCCTATGAGGATAAATACAATCAAGGATAAGAATAATACTGCTAAGTTCATTTATCTTCCCCCGGGAGTTTGTCATCTGTGTTGTACCCGCTGTCTGCTTCATCAATCTTTACGAAGCGGCCGAGGATATCAAAGATACAGTAGATTATTGTCAGTGCGAAAGTAATAGGCATGACTATGTAGTAGACCTTCATGGGCAGGTGTGAATTCTGGGAAAGAAGATGACCAACCTGAGAGATCCATCTGCTTGAGTAGATAAACATAACTGCACAGACAAAAATGATTGAAACGTCTATGAGAATGACTGAGATGGTCTTTCTCTTCTCGCTGTTTCCTACAATCTTATCTGCAAGAAATGAAATTGAAATATGCTGTCTTTCCCTGATGGCTATTGCTGAGCCGAAGAGGGTTATGAAAATAAAAGACATGGTAAGGAATTCTTCAAGGGTACTGAAGGAAAGACCGAAGAAGTAACGAAGTACAACTGTAACTGTTACTCCTACAGCCAGGAAGCCTGTCAGAACCATGAGGATTACTGAAATAACCCTGTCCATGATTTTAAGGAATTTATTCATTATTTTACCCCTAAAACAACAGGGGCCATTGCATAACTAACCTGCAACAGCCCCGTAATTTATCTAAACTCTGAGGGTTTCAGATTACTTTCCCTGTGAAAGAGATCTGACAAGGTCAAGTTCTTCCTGTGAGAAGTACTTGAGCTCATTTACGAAGTGATCGTAAACAGGAGCACATGCATCGATAAATGCCTGCTTCTCTTCTGCTGTCGGTGTGTATACATCACAGCCGTAAGCCTTCATCTCTTCAAGCTTTGCATCTGCAGAATCCTGGTCGAGCTTGTTCTTTGTTTCAACAAAGAGCCATGCTGCGTCAGAGAGGACCTTCTGGTACTCAGCAGGAAGGCTGTTGTAGTAAGCAGCATTCATGGTGAGAACTTCCGGATGGTACTGATAGTTTACGTAGCAGATGTACTTCTGAACTTCGTGGAGCTTCTGGTCATAGATTGTAGCAATCGGGTTTTCCTGTCCGTCAGCAACACCGGTCTTGAGAGCCATGTAGCAGTCTGCGAGAGGGATAGAAACTGTGTTTGCACCGAGAGCCTTCATACAGACCATGATAGCCTCGATTGAAGGAGTTCTGAGCTTGAGACCCTGGAGGTCAGAAGGCTGAGTAAGTCTTCTCTTTGAGTTTGTGATCTGTCTTGCACCACCGTCACCGATAGCAAGAACCTTAAGTCCGTTAGCTTCAGCATCGTCAGAGATGATCTTAAGAACCTGTTCGTTCTTTGCTGCTCTCATGAGAGCTTCCTGATCCTCGAAGAAGAACGGCATGAGGAAGAGGTTGAGTTTCTTTGAAATAGTATCAAAAGGTCCACCAACAAAAGCCTCAAGAGTACCCATTCTCATGGATTCCTGCATGTCAGCTTCTGAACCGAGAACTGCGTTTGGATAAAGCTCTACTTTGACTTTTCCGTTTGTATTAGCCTCGACATACTCCTTGAACTTAAGAAGTGCCTGGTGTCTTGGGTGATTCTCGTTCATGGTATGACCGAGCTTGATTGTGTAAACTTTGTCAGATGCAGCGGCTTCGTTTGAACCGTTTGCAAAGACCATTGTCATAACTGTAAGCATTACAAGTGCTACAACAACAAGTTTCTTCATGTTCTTCTCCTTTTTTAAGCCTGAATGGTTTTTAGGCAGATAAAAGTGATTTCACATTCAGGTTTTTATTTTCACTTTACATGGTTGATGTTAACACCGCTAATAGTGGTTGTAAAGTTGTATTTTTGTTTTCACAATTATGAAAGAAACGTTCAGAGCCTTGCTGCCGGTTTCCTGAAAACAGGCGGTTTCTACTCGAATTCAATGCAGAATGACCTGTTTTAAGTATTTTTTATAGTGGGTTGAATTGATTAAGTTTATTGTTAATAAGGCTTTAGACAGTAATGGCCTTTTTAGAGAGGCTTATCAGACCCTTTCAAAGGCTATTCTGGGGTAGTTGTCTTCTACAACGTGGATTATTCCGCAGTCTTTGAAGCCTGAACTTTTAAGAAGTCTCTGCATGACGCTGTTATCCGGATGAGTGTCTATTCTCAGGTGGCCGGTCTTACTGAAAGCCCATTCAATACAGAAGCGCCCCGCACCCCGGATTTCACCTCTTGTGGCTATCCTGTGAACAACGCCGTAGGCTGAGTCATCAATCCAGCTACCTTCTTCAATGTTTCTGTAGGTGCTCTCTATGTCTTCTCCGAAGTCGAAGTAAAAAACGCCTGCAATTCTTCCTGAGGAAAGGCAGACGTAGCTTTTGCCTTCCCTTATATCATTGTGTATGAGGCTCTCCGGCGGCCAGACGGTGGGTCCCCACTGATTCGGGTTGCCGTGTTCAGCCATGAAGGCCCTGGCTTCAGCATATATCTCCATCACTTCCCTGAAATCTTCTTCTGTTGTTTTCCTGATTTCAAAGGCCTGAACTGCGTTTATACCGTTTTTCCTGAGAAGGGAAGCAAAGACACCGCTTCCCGGAACAAGGGAGCCAGAGAAAGAGCCGTCATACACCTGATAGAGACCGCAGGAAGGACTTCTTGGCTGAAGAATTACAAGATCTGCTTCTTTTACAGCTTCAAGGGCCTTTTCTGCTCCTATTCTGAAAAATGAGTCAACATCTTCTCCATTTCCCGTTACTACCCTGCCGTCCCTGATCTCGGCAGGAACCCTTGGGCACGGAAGACCGCCGAGCATTTCAGGACAGACGGAAATTACACGGCAGTCTTCTACCATTTCCTGCACCGTTGTGTTTCTGTTGTTCCCGCCGTTGTACTTGCAGTTCTCCCCGAGAAGACAGGAGCTTACAGCTACCGTTCTTTCATTATTTTTCATGAACACGCTTTCCTTTCATGTCTTCTATCTTAATTCTTACCATGTTTACCCTCGGGTATGCGTGCTCCATTTCCTGGTCGAGTTCTTCACGGGT
>JAIKXP010000115.1 GCA_024684115.1 Sphaerochaetaceae bacterium
TAGTCGGCTGTCTTGCCAAAGGCAGGGCTGCTTGTGCTCCAGACTACGCGGCTGACTGTGTAAGAGCCGTTTCCGTCTGTTGTGGTGCTTGCAAGGAGGTTGGATCCGCTGCTGTCTGCGTAGACTGAGACCTTTGCACCGGAGACGTAGGTTTTGGTTTCCCCGTTGTAGTAGTAGACGGAGCCGCTTACTCCGGCATCAAAGACTGCCGAGCATGAGGCCAGGGCCAGGGTAGCGAGAAGAACCGCTGTAATTCTTATAATCTTGTTTTTCATTTTCCAACTCCTTCTTTTTTCAACATTCTTTTCAGTTTGTGGTTTTCAAAAGCGTAGTAGATTACCGGGACTATGAACATGGTTATCATGGTTGAAACCGTGAGTCCTCCGGCTATGGACTGACCGACTGAAGCGTAAAGCTCAGCTCCTTCTCCCCTTCCGAGGGCCATAGGAATCATACCGACAATTGTTGTTATGGTGGTCATGAGAACAGGCCTGAGTCTTGAAGAGCCTCCTTCAACAACTGAGGTTCTGAGTATTTCTTTTTCTGTGTTTATGTCCAGCAGCTTGAATCTCCATGCTGAGCTTTCATAGTTTGAAAGCGGGTCATCAACCTTTTCCTCTTCTACTCCAAGGTCAATTGCAGCACGTTTTCTGCTTCTTACCGTATTTATGTAGTCAATGAGGATGATTGCGTTGTTAACCGTTATTCCAGCCAGGGAAACGACGGAAACTGCTACCATAAGTGTAATGGATGAGCCGAAAATGAGAAGGCTCACTATTACACCTATGAGACAGAACGGAATGGACAGGAACATGATAAAAGGCTGTCTGAAGTCTTCAAACTGTATGACCATGACTGAGAAAACCAGGAATATGGCTATTACTGCAACCACTATCATGTCATCAAGAGAATCTGAAATAAGGCCAACAACACCGGCATTTTCAGTCTTGACTCCGTTTGGAAGCGGGTGTTCCTTCAGGTAAGCTGAAACTCTTTCGTTTACACCTGAGGCGTCTTCACTGACCAGGTTTGCAGAGACCATGATACTGGTGCTTCTCTCACTTCTATGGAGGGAGGAAACTGATTTCTCCATCTTCATGGTTCCGAGGTCTGCGAAGGATACTGAAGAGCCGGAAAGGGTGTTTATGCTCATTCTGTTCAGCGTCTGAAGGTCAACAGGAGTGTCATTTACGTCACTTGTGAGTCTTATACGGTTTCTTTCTCCGGAGGAATCCGTAATGTATCCGGTGTCTACTCCGTTGAAGATGACTGCGCTGATCATTCCTGCCTCATAGGAGGTAAGGCCAAGGGAACTGAGTTTCTCGTGGTCTACATCTATGTTCAGGGTGAGGGAGTCAAAGTCCGTATCAAGTGATGTGTCCATGACTTCAGGGTCGTTTTCGAGGAATTCCCTGAGGTCACTTGCATACTCATAGATTGGAAGAAGCTCTGTGCCCGTAAACTTTATACTGTAGCCTCCGCCGTCAGTTATGAAGCCTACAAGCCTGTCTATTCCGCCGTTTGTAACGGTTACCGTCGCATCTGTTACGTGGGTATTCAGGTATGTATGAAGGCTCTTTATGACCTCATGGACGTTTCTTCTGTTCCCGTCCTTAAGCATGACAAACATGTAGCCTTTGTTACTGTGAGATGAGCTGCGTGAGACAAACTGGGTGTCTGTCCCGGAGAAAACAGCTATTCTGTCCACCTCCGGTGTGGTTTCAATTACCATCTGCCTCATTTCCTTCATCTTGCTGTCAGTCATTTCAAGGGTGTAGCTTGCCGGGAATTCTACGTTTATGTAGAAGTCTCCGGTATCTATTGAAGGAAGGAAGCTGTAACCGAGTCCGCTGACCATGAGAAATGAGACAAGGAGCATGATTACCGGTACGGCTATTACGTAAAGTCTGTGCTTAAGGCTCCAGCTTATTCCCTTTCCATAGACTCCTTCAACCTTTGAAATTCCCTTGAGGAACCATGTTGATTTTCCCTTTTTGAAGCCGTTTCTGTAGACAATTCCTATAAGCCAAGGAACTACGACAAGAGAGACTATGAGGGATGCCAGCATACAGAAGATGAGAATGAGGGCAAAGTCGTTGAGGATCATTCCTGTAATTCCCCTGAGGAAACAGATCGGGATGAATACGACTATGGTTGTAAGGGCTGAAGCAATAATTGATGAGCCGACTTCTTTTGAACCCAGCTCAACGGCTTCAACTGTGGTGTATCTTTCATTTCCAAGGTATCTGAATATCTGCTCAAGCATGACAACCGAGCCGTCAACTATCATTCCCAGGGCTACGACAAAGCTTGAGGTAGTTACAAGGTTGATTGTCTTTCCAAGAATCCTCATGGCCACAAAGGTGAAGAGGAAGGAAAGAGGAATGGACAGACCTATTACAAATGTTGACCTTGGACTGTTTGTAAAAAGGAAGATTACCAGAACAGCAATTATAATTCCGAGAATTCCTGAATTAAGAACGTTACTCAGGGAGTTTTCAACAGATATGGAGTCATCTGTAAAGATTCTGTAGGTAAGGGCTCCTCCCGTATCTTCAGAGAGGGTTGAAAGTACTTCCTTTATTTCCTTTATGATTCCGACAGTATCTCCTGAGGCTCTCTTGTTGACTGAGACCATGATCATGTTCATGTCATCTGTGGTAAGAATCTTTGTCTGTTCTCCCTGGGTGTAGTAAACGTCTGCTACATCCTTGAGTTTTATCAGATTCCCCTCTTCCGTTGCGCCTATGGTGAGATTCTCCAGTGTATCAATATCTGAGGCAGAACCGTCATATTTTACACTGACCGTCTTCCCGTGGTAATCAGCGCTTCCGAGAGGAATACTGAAACTGCCGTAATCGAGCACCTGGTAAATCTGTAATATACTTACACCGCTGCTCTGCACGTCATCCATTCTGAGCTTTACTTCAATATAGGGCTCTTCAGCTCCGGATACGGTTATGTCTGAGACTCCGTCTATCCTTGTGAGTTTTGGCTTGAGTGTGTTATTTACGTAATCAAGAATTCTGCCGCTGTCGGAGCCACCTATTACCGCAAACTCCATGACGGGAAGCATGGTTGCTCCTCCTACAAAGGACAGAGGCTTCTGTGCATCTGAAGGAAGGTCCTCCATTATGCTGTCTACCCTGTATCTGAGTTCTGTAAGCTGGTCATAAGCGTCTACGTTTTCATCATAGACAATTGAAATCCAGCTCATTGAATCCATGCTGGTACTGTTCATGCTCTTGTAGTTTGGCAGGGTTGCAAACTCGTCTTCAAGGATTCTTGTTATATCTTTTTCAACCTCATCTGCAGAGGCTCCGGGGTATACGGTTATGACCTCAACCTCCGGCATGGACATGTCCGGCAGGTATTCAAGGTTTAGTCCCATCAGACAGTAAACCCCGAAAGCTACTACAGCAATGAGAAGCATGGCAATAATAACCGGGTGTTCTACTGCAAACTTTGATATTTTCATATGACTGAAACCTTCTGTCCGTCGAGAACACTGTTCTGGCCTTCTACTATGAAGAGAGTGTTCTCATATTCATCAGGAATTGCAAAGTATTCACTTCCCTCTGCAACGGCTATGTTGCCAAGGTACTGGGCACACTGTTTTTCCTCGTTGTATGCATATACGGTTCCATCCGTGCAGGAAGCCCTCCATGGAAGGAGAAGTGAGTTTTCCAGTCTGTTGTAGACAAGGGAAACCGTTACAAACATGCCGGGTTTAAGAACTGCCTCTGACTGCCCTATTGTGAAGGTCATTCCGAAGGTTCTGGACTGTGGATTTACATACGGTGAAACTGTTGAAACATATGCCGGAGAAGTGTATGAAGAAGAACTCCTTGATATGGTTGCGCTTATGTTACCCTGATTTCTGTTTATTGTTTCATAGTATGTTTCAGGAACATCAAGGGTAATCTCAAGGCGGCTGAGGTCTGCGATTACTGCAACGCAGGTGCCCTGGCTTACAGGGGAACTCTGGGATACTTCAACACTTAGGACGGTTCCTGAAACCGGAGCCTTTATCTCTGTATAGCCAAGCTGAACATTTGCAAGGTCATACTGGGCTTTGTATGCATCATACTGGGCTTTTGCCTCATCATAGTTCTGTTTTGTTGCTGCGTTTGCCTTATAGAGTGCGCTTACCCTCTCAAAGGTAGCTTTGGCAGCCAGATAAACAGCTTCTGCCTGGTCGGCCTGAAGCTTATAGGGCTCGGGGTCTACAACGGCAATTACCTGATCTTTTTCAATCCACTGGCCTTCCTTTACATCAAGGGAATCCAGTGTTCCGCTGACAAAACTTACTACCGGGACAGTATCTGAGGCGTTTATATAACCTGAGAGTTTCAGCACCTGCTCAAGTTCTCCCCTCTGTGCCTTCTCAACCTTTACGGGTTCCAGCGGTTTTTCATAGGTGGAGACAGTGCGGTTTATCATGAATTTCCATATGATAAAGACAAGTACTGCAACAATTAATAGTGTTATGGCCCACCTGATTATTAAAGATGTGTATTTCTTCATTTATCACTTCCGGTTTAATTGTTCTACTCTTGTAAATAAAATAAAAAAAAGGGGGTACGTCAACTTTTTACGACCCCCTGTTCATTATTTAGTTATGTGAATGGTTTTTTTATTATCTGAGATCCTTCATGGCAATCCAGTCCTGATCGCTGTAGGTCTTGTTCTCGCCTGTCATGCCCCAGATAAATGTGTAGTTACCGACACCTGCTCCAGCATGAATTGACCATGCCGGGCTGATTACAGCCTGCTCGTTTCTTACGACAATTGTTCTGATCTCATCCGGCTTACCCATAAGGTGGAAGACAACTCTGTCATCCGGAAGATCAAAGTAGAAGTAAACTTCCATTCTTCTTTCATGTGTATGTACCGGCATGGTGTTCCAGCAGGAACCTTCCTCAAGGTGTGTCATACCCATTGAAAGAGCGCATGTGTCAAGAATTGAAGCTTCAAAGTACTTGTTGATAACTCTCTTGTTGCTCTCCTCAAGGCTTCCCATCTCTACATGTACTGCATCCTTAAGAGGAACAAGCTTTGTAGGATAAGCCATGTGTGCCGGGCAGCTGTTGTAGTAGAACTTAGCCGGCTTTGCAGGATCCTTACTTGCGAACCTGAGGTCCTTTGAACCCTTTCCAATATAGAGTGCGTCTGCATGGTTTACTTCATAAGCTGTTCCGTCAACAGTAATGACTCCTGCTTCTCCAATATTGATAAGTCCCATCTCTCTTCTTTCAAGGAAGAATTCTGTTCCGATTTCTTTTCCTACTTTTATTTCAAGAGTCTTGTTAACGGGCTTGATTCCTCCGGCAATCATGCGGTCAACATGACTGTAGGTCATGGTAACTTCGTCATCAGAGAAGATTGTTTCTATAAGATAATTCTTTCTGAGACCTTCAGTATCAAGATGCTTTGAATACTCTGAATTGACATACTCTCTAACGTCCATATTATGTATCTCCTTAAATACCTTTCTGTTTTATCTGCCTTATTTAAGTTTACCCACGCACTCAGAGACCGTCAACGGATTGACAAGAAAAAGATGATTATGTACTTTAAAACCTGTCTGTAGGAGGAATAATGGCTAAAGAAGAAGCTATTGAAGTTGAAGGACTGGTTAAGGAAGCCCTTCCAAACGTAATGTTCCGCGTGGAACTCAAGAACGGTCACATTATCCTGGCCCATATGTCAGGCAGAATGCGCCAGAACCATATTAAGATTGTCCCGGGAGACACAGTTAAGATTGAAATGTCACCGTACGATCTTACAAAGGGAAGAATCACCTACAGAGAAAAATGATTTCAGAGCGTTTTTACTTCAACGCCCCTGACAATCAGAAATTTTCTTAAATCAATCATAGTCTCAAAATGATCCCTGCATGCAAGGCACAGGATTTTTCCGCAGTTGGATGCGTCATCCAGTGCGTTATGTGCCTGATACGGCAGGTCAAATATGTTACTCAGCGCCGTGAGCCTGTGGCTCTTGTACTGTGGCCATATTCTGCGTGAAACCTGAAGGGTACATAGGTAGCGGTTGTGCGGTACAGGACAGTTGTAGTACTCAAGCAGGGACTTAAGAACCTTCATGTCAAAAGATGCGTTGTGGGCTACAAGCATGCTGTCCCCTATGAATCCAATCATTCTGTTCCATACCTCATCAAAGTAAGGAGCGTTTTCCACGTCCTGCGGGTGTATTGAGTGAATATCTATAAAGTCGGGAAGAAAGTAGTTGTAGCGAACCGGTGGTTTTATGAGGGTGTAATAGCTGTCAAGAATCTTTCCACTCACCCCGTCAAAACGAACAACGCCCACAGAGCATGCGCTCTGAGGGCATTGGTTTGCTGTTTCAAAATCAATTGATACAAATTCCATTCATCAGTTACCGTTGTATCCGAGTTTTACGCTGAATGTAAGTGTATCTACCGGCTTGTAACCGAGCTTTGCGCCTGCTTCATGCCAGCCGTAAAGAACGCTGACTGTGTTTCCGGCAATTCCTACACCTGCTCCAAACTGCCAGTAACCGGCGTTGTTGGCTACGTTGAGGTTTATAATCTTTAAGATATCAACATCTGCACGTACATTCAGGTGGGAAAGAAGTTCGTTATCAACATCTTTATCTGCGAACAGAGAATAGATTCCTGCAAATTCAACCCTGAGTTTCGGATTGACAGCCTTCCACTGCGGGTTAAGTTCTACAGCTGCATTCAGTGACCAAGGTGTGTACACTGTAGTTGCATCTGTTCCGCCGTTCATGGTTATGGCTTTCTCGAGGTTCTCATAATTCTTCATGTAGTAGTAACCGTTGAGGTTTGTTCCGCTCAGGATGAGTCCAACCTTTCCGTCAAGAATTCTTGCTGCAAGTGTAACATCTACAGGAACTGCCCAGCCGGCCTTGAACGAAATGGCTGAGAAGTCAAAGTTTTCCAGTGTTCCAACATCAATTGCATTTACTACACGTGTTCTGTATGCAAATCTTGCTGCAATACCAAGGTCCAGTGAAAGTGAATTGTTATCAATAAAGTTAATGTTGTATGCAAAGGTTGCTGCAGCATCTGCCTGCGGGAAGAAGTCAGAGTCTGTTCCTGCTCCTGATGCTGAATTGTTTTCAACAAGAGCTCTTGCGTTTACTCCAAAAGCCCAGTTCTTTCCTGCAAAGCCGAAACCTCCGTCAAGGTTTACGAGGGCGTTTGTTCCGACTCCGAAGTTCTGTATTGTTGCATAAAGAGCTGAAACAAGGTTGAGCTCGTTGAATTTGAACTTAAGGAGGTTTGAAAGGAAGACTGATCCTTCACTTGTCTTGAGGAAACCTGAGGTGTTGAAGTGAGTGACGGATAATGAAGGAAGCATGATTGAGAACTTGCCGTTCTTAAGGGTTGTCGGGTCCTCATACAGTGCATGGTTAATGTAGTTTGTAGAACTGACTTCCTGAGGAACGAATCCCTTCAGATCATAATTAAACGGTGCTTTTTCCAGATACTGTGTGCTATAGGCAAAAACACTGAAGCTCATGAGGGCAATTAAAGCAATAACTGTTATCTTTTTCATATTTTATCCTC
>JAIKXP010000029.1 GCA_024684115.1 Sphaerochaetaceae bacterium
ATAAGGGAGTCAGGTTATTTCAGTCTTGATATGGTGTTATCGAGAGTGGAGCGCTATATTGAAATCATGAATGAAGAGGAAGGAAAAGAATGAACAGAATAGTTGAAGAGCTTAAAAAGGCTAAGGTGTTCTATATTGCAACCACGGATGAAGAAGGAAAGCCTCAGGTTCGTCCTTTCGGCAGTGTTACTGAAATAGACGGAGAGGTTTTCATCTGTTCAAACAACAGAAAGGAATTCTACAGACAGGTTATGAATAATCCTGAAATAGCCATCTGCGGCATGTATGAAGACAGGTGGGTGCGTGTTTGGGGAAAGGCCGTGCGCGTGGATGATGATAAAGCTAGAAGCGCCATGCTTAAAGACCCCACAGGTCCCTCATCCCTCTACAGGGTCGGAGACGGTCTTTTTGAAGTTTTCAGGATTGAAAACCCGAAAGGCATGCTGTTCTCATTTACATCAGAACCTGTTTTTCTCTGAATCTGAAAAAAACATTTGACCTTACAGTGTGTGGAAGGTCTATGTTTTTCTTGTGAAGGGAGGGATCATGAGAATCAATCAGGTGGAAGAGCTTACCGGAATAAGCGGCAAGAACATAAGATTCTACGAAGAGCAGGGACTTCTGTGTCCGGCAAGAAATCCTTCAAACAGCTACCGCGACTACACGGATGAAGATGTGAGGCAGCTGAAAAAGGTCATACTGTTTAGAAAGCTCGGTATTTCCTGTGAAAGAATCAAAGCTCTGTTTGATGGAAAAGTATCCCTCGAAGAATGTATGGAAGCTCAGAAAAGGTTTCTTAAGGAAAAAGAAAAGAGCCTCACACTCATGCAGGAGGTCTGCTCTGAAATCTCAGACAGCGGAGAATCTGCAGGTGAAATTGACGCCTCCGGATGGCTTGGAAAGATCAGCGAAATGGAAAGGGACGGGGTGAAGTTCCCGGATACCGGGGAAAATGACGTGAAACGCAGAAGGTGGGGCTCCATCGTTTCAGCGCTGGCTTTTATCCTTCTCATGGGCGCCGTCATTGTTTCTGTCATGTGGGCTAACAGTGAAGCTCCTATCCCCACCGGTGTGCTTGTGTTTATTATTATGTTTCCTGCCGCCTGTATTATAGGGGTGCTGATTGCACTGGTGCAGCGTATAAAGGAACTTGAAAAAGGAGAGATGTATGAAGCTGGTAAGTATTGACAGTATTCCGGGAAGAAAGATTGAGGCCATAGGTATTGTGAAGGGAACCGTTGTTCAGACAAAGAATGTCGGAAGAGACATAATGGCCGGTTTCAAAACCCTTGTTGGCGGAGAAATTGTAAGCTACACCCAGATGCTGAATGAAGCCAGGCAGATTGCGACAAAGAGAATGGTAGATGAGGCTGAAGAGCTCGGAGCAGATGCTGTTGTGGGCATAAGGTACGGCTCATCCCAGATCATGTCCAGCGCTGCAGAGATAGTAGCCTACGGTACGGCAGTCAAGTTTCTCGACTGACTGTCAGAGTTTTTTCTCTCCGCCTGAGAAAACGGCTACCGGCTCAAAGTCTGAGTCAAACACACAGAGGTCACCTCTCTTGCCCGGAGTTATTGAACCTATATCCCTGAAATCATAGATTCTTGCCGGGTTTGCAGTAGCCATCTGGATAGATATATCTGCGCTCACTCCCCATCTGGCCATGTTTGAAATGGCACGGTCCAGAGTAAGGGCTGATCCGTTTATGAGATTCATGTCATTCTTGGAAACAAAGGCTCCTTCAGGGGAAAGAACAACCTCAACACCGTTTGCTGTAAGAGGTCCGTTTTTCTGACCTGTAGGTTTCAGAGAGTCAGTAATAAGCACTATGTTTTCAGCCGGCTTAAGCCTTGTGAGAAGCTTCACAAGCTCTTTATGAATATGAACGCCGTCAGCTATTACTTCACAAGCCATGTGTGGATTTATCAGTATGGCTCCTACAGCTCCCGGGTTGCGGTGGTGCAGGCGGCTCATGGCGTTAAAGAAGTGGGTGGAGTGAAGTATACCGCACTCCATTCCGTCCAGCATGTTTTCATAGCTTGCATCCGTATGACCGGCAAGAAGAACAACATTTCTTGCTATTGCCCTTAAGGCCAGTGCATGCATGTGCTTAAGCTCGGGAGCTACAGTCATACAGATAACATGTCCCTCTCCGTGGTCTATTATTCTGTCAAAGTAATCAATATCTACAGGGCTGATTGAGTCAGCAGGAAGAGCTCCCGGACGCTTTGGTGAGATGAACGGACCTTCAATATTTATACCGAGAATTCTGGCTCCCTTTTCCTTTCCCATGGCGCCTAAAATAGCTTCTTCAGACCTGTATATCTTTTCTTCTCCATCGGGATAGATGGTGGGAATAAAGGAGGTTACTCCTCTCTTTACCAGAAATTCAGACATGCCAAGAATTGATTCTTCACTCATGTCATCAGTTCCGAAACCTCCGCATCCGTGAATATGTGTATCTATCAGGCCAGGGGTAACGGTATGGCCACAGGCGTCAAAGACCTCCGTTCCGTATGGAATGTTCTTGTAGTCGAGCCTTTTCATCTTGAACACATCTTCAATTATGCCTTCTGCATTAACGAATACTGCACCGTTGGGAATTGTGGCAAAACCTGTTACCAGGTTTGCGTTTGTTATCAATAAAGCTTTACTCATTTTCTTACCCTAAATAGAACTGTAAAGATTATATATCAGTTTTATTGAAATAAATAGATTAATAAGTTCCTGTCGGTTGATAAAGTTTTCCTATATTGAGAAAATAAAAACCATGTTCAGAGAAATGAGAAGAAAAGAACGGCAGATTGGTGAGGAAGAGTGCATCTCAATCCTTAAAAATGAAAAGAGGGCAGTGTTCTCCGTTATGGGAGATGACGGCTACCCTTACACTGTTCCCGTGAACTTTGTATACAATGAAAAGGACGGAAACATATATTTCCACTGTGCATTGCAGGGACACAAGATAGATTCGATCAGAAAGAATGACAAGGTGTGCTTTACCGTCATGGACGGCGGAGTTAAGTCTGAAAAAGACTGGTCTTACTATGTTAAGAGTGTGGTAGTCTTCGGCAGGGCCTCAATAATGGAAGAGGGAGAGGATAAAAAAGCCATGTGCCGCCTCTTCGGAGAAAAGTATATTCCGACCCGTGAAGAACTCGACCAGGAAATGGAGCACGCATACCCGAGGGTAAACATGGTAAGAATTAAGATAGAAGACATGAAAGGAAAGCGTGTTCATGAAAAATAATGAAAGAACGGTAGCTGTAAGCTCCTGTCTTCTCGG
>JAIKXP010000046.1 GCA_024684115.1 Sphaerochaetaceae bacterium
GATATAGAAAAAACGGCACAGAGAATTAAAGAAGTGCTGAATATCTGAAAATGTTTTACTTAGGAGTGGGTGCGCTTGACATTAACAGATTATAGCTGATAGATTTAGGCAGAAGAAATAGAGGCGCGGCAAACAAGAGTAGCTTCGGTAAACGACATGGAGGTCGGAAGTGAAAGGGAATGTCGCCGAAGGAATCTGTTTTCCATGGGCAGATTTCCTGGGCCTTTGGAAAATATCCAAAGGACTGTCGCAGATTTGCGGAGTGCTATTCAGTGTTAGAGATAATAACGGGACAGTTGCTTCGCAGCTGTCTTTTTTTTGACATTTTATTGTACGGAGACATATATGAAGAATACAGTTTTTAAGGGTGCTGCAACAGCAATCATTACACCTTTCGGAGATGACGGAAGGACAGTAGATTACAGGAAGTTCGGGGAACTCATTGAGTGGCAGATTAAAGAAGGAATAAATGCCCTGGTAGTTGCCGGAACAACAGGAGAGGGCTCAACCCTCTCAGACGCAGAGCACAGGGAAGTCTTAAAGTATGCAGTACATAAGGTTGGCGGACGTGTACCGGTTATAGCTGGAACAGGTTCAAATGACATAGCCTACGCTGTAGACCTTACTATCTACGCCTGCGCAATAGGCTGTGATGCCATGCTTCTGGTAACTCCTTACTACAACAAGGCAACACAGGAGGGCCTCTATCAGTCCTTCAAGACAATTGCAGACAGCTCAACAAAGCCGTGTATTCTCTACAACGTACCGAGCAGAACTGGATGCAATCTTCTGCCTCAGACGGTGGCAAGACTCGCCGATCACCCGAACATTGTCGGAATCAAGGAAGCCAGCGGAAACATTTCACAGATTGCAGAAGTTGCCGCCCTCTGCGGGGACAAGATAGATATCTATTCAGGAAATGATGACCAGATAGTTCCTGTTATGGCTCTCGGTGGAATAGGGGTAATTTCGGTTCTGTCGAACGTGCTGCCAAAGGAGACTGTCGAGCTCTGTGAAGCTTTCCTTGAAGGAGACCTTGAGAAGGCAAGAAAGATGCAGCTTGGATACCTCCCGCTGATAAATTCGCTTTTCTGTGAGGTGAACCCAATACCGGTAAAGGCTGCCATGGCCGCAATGGGCTGGTGCAAAAATTCTCTCAGACTGCCTTTAACCCCAATCTCTGAAGGTAATGAAAAGAAGCTTCTTGGCCTTATGAAAGAAGCAGGTTTGAAACTGGAGGACTGACAGTGAGCGGAATAATAATTAACGGAATACTTGGTCATATGGGCCGTGAGGTAGAAAAGGCAGCTCTTCAGAAAAACTCTCTTTTGGCGGGCGTTGACTTTATGGCCTCTTCCCAGAGCAGTGCTTCTGTTCCGGTTTTCAAAAGTTTTGATGAAATTCCACAAACCATCCTTAAGGAAGCTCACTGCATAGTTGATTTTTCAAACCATCTCTGTACAAAGGCACTTGTTGATTTTGCAGTAGAAAAGAACCTTGCACTGGTAATAGCTACAACCGGACAGACGGAAGAAGAGCTTAAGATGATAACTGATGCTTCATCAAAGGTCCCTGTATTCTTTGCTGCCAATTACTCTCTGGGAGTTGCAGTACTGATAAAGCTTGCAAAGAACGTAGCATCTGTAATGAAAGATGCGGATATAGAAATTGTTGAAACCCACCACAACAGAAAGCTAGACGCTCCAAGCGGAACAGCTAAAGCAATTGCTCAGGCTGTACAGGAAGTAAGGCCAAACTCCAAGATTGTCTGTGGAAGAAGCGGCATGTGTAAGAGAAATCCTGAAGATATTGGAATCAGTTCCGTCCGCTATGGAAACATTGTTGGAATACACGAGGTTCACGTTGGAACTGAGAACGAATGCATAACACTCAGGCATGAGGCTTTCTCACGCAGCGTTTTTGCTGATGGGGCGGTAGCAGCAGCTGAGTTTATAGAAGGTAAGGGTGCCGGCATGTACGGCATGGAGAGTATGATTACACTTTAGGAGGTAAAAATGAGACTCGGTATTTACGGTTATGGAAACCTTGGAAGATTTGCAGAAGCAAATGCAAAACTGTTCGAAGATGTTGAACTTGTCGGGGTTTTCACAAGAAGAAATGTTAAAGATGTTAAAACCCTTGGAACACCGGTTTATCCGGCAGAAGATGTTCTTTCATTCAAGGACAAGATAGACGTTCTTTTCATAGCCGGCGGAAGCGCAAACGATCTGCCTGTTATGACTCCTCAGCTTGCAAAGGATTTTAACGTAATTGACAGTTTTGATAACCATTCCATGATGGTTGAGCATGTAAGTGCCGTAAATGAGTCTGCTAAGCAGTCCGGTCATCTGGCACTTGTTGCAGCAGGCTGGGACCCGGGTGTCTTCTCTCTTGAGAGAATGATTTTTGACTCCTTCCTCCCAAACGGAAAGAGCTACACATTCTGGGGCCGCGGTGTAAGTCAGGGCCATTCAAATGCAATCAGAAGAATTGAGGGTGTAAAGGACGCAAGACAGTATACAAATCCAAGACCCGAGGCTCTTGAGACAGTAAGAAGCGGCAAGATGGAAGATATGAACGCCCAGAGCATGCATACAAGAGAGTGCTATGTTGTTGCTGAAGACGGTGCAGACAAAACTGAGATTGAAAGAAAAATCAAAACCATGCCCGGCTACTTCGAGGGTTATGAAACAACGGTGAACTTTATCTCTCAGGAAGAGCTTGATAAAAACCATTCAGGACTGCCGCACGGCGGCTTTGTCATGAGAAACGGACAGGGTAACAGCTTCACTCACAGACTGGAGTTTGCACTTAACCTGGGCTCAAATCCGGAGTTCACTTCATCAGTTATTCTTGCCTATTCAAGGGCTCTTTTCAGACTGTATAAAGAGGGAGTTCGCGGCTGCATTACGGTTGCAGATGTAGCTCCCAAGTATCTGTGCAGGGAAGAGGGAATGGACCTTATCCACAAATACATTTGAGTCTGAAGGGTAAAAAGATGAATAACAGCGAAAAACTTATCTGCGAAAACCTCAGTGTTGATAACTGCGGCTCACTT
>JAIKXP010000072.1 GCA_024684115.1 Sphaerochaetaceae bacterium
GCTAACTTAATGGAGACATCATGAAGGAAAAGAAGAGAAACGAGATATCCGTTTTGCTTGATTACGCGGGATCTTACAAGGTACTTACCTATGTAGGACTGGTCCTGTCTGCAATTGCCATGGTACTGGGAACACTTCCCTATATCTGTATATGGCTTGTAGTCAGAGACCTTATTGCCGTAGCTCCGCAATGGACAAAAGCCACTGAGGTTACAAGATACGGGGTTCTTGCCTTTGTATTTGCCTTTGGAGGCATAATTGTCTATTTTGCAGCATTAATGTGTACACACTTATCTGCATTCAGAACGGCATCAAATATCAGGAAGAAGGGGATGAAACACCTCATGAAGACCCCTTTGGGCTTCTTTGATACCCACGCTTCCGGTTATCTCAGAAACAGACTTGACGGAGCTGCTTCTGATACTGAAACACTGCTAGCCCACAATATGGCAGATATGAGTGGAACAATAGCCATGTTCATAACCATGCTTGTACTCATGTTTATGTTTGACTGGAGAATGGGAGCCGCCTGCTTTATGGCAGCCCTGGTATCAATAATTGCCATGTCATCAATGATGGGAGGAAAAAATGCTTCCCTTATGATGGAGTACCAGAGCGCCCAGGATGTAATGAGCAAGGCCGGAACAGAATATGTCAGAGGAATCCCTGTTGTAAAGGTTTTCCAGCAGACAGTCTATTCCTTTAAGGCCTTCAAACAAGCTATAGAGGATTACAGCGCTAAAGCTGAGAAATATACTGTCGGTGTCTGTCAGATGCCTCAGGCTGTTAATCTTACCGTAACAGAGGGGGCCTTTATCTTCCTCGCGCCGGTGGCAATTTTCATAGCTCCGTCCGAGATAAGAAACGGAAGCTTTGCAACATTTATTACAAACTTCGCTTTCTATGCAGTATTCTCAGCAATAATTTCAACTGCGCTTGCCAAGATCATGTTTGCAGCCGGCGGAACCATGATGGCCCAGACTGCAGTAGCCAGATTCAATGAGGTCATGAATGCACCGGTGCTTGAGATTACGGACAATCCGAAAGAACCACAGGGAAACACAGTAGAGTTCAAAGATGTAAGCTTTACCTATGAAGGATCCGGAAGTCCGGCTCTTTCCCATGTTTCATTTAAGGTTAAAGGAGGGCAGACTGTAGCACTTGTCGGACCTTCAGGTGGTGGAAAAACAACAGCTGCAAGCCTGATACCCCGATTCTGGGATGCAACTGAAGGAGCTGTTGAAATTGGCGGAGTAAATGTGAAAGATACCGATCCTCATGTACTTATGAGCAGGGTTGCATTCGTATTTCAGAACAACAGGCTTTTCAAGACTTCAATACTGGAAAACGTACGTATAGCCAGACGTCAGGCTACAAGGGAAGAAGTACTTGCAGCACTTGAGGCCGCACAGTGTAAAGACATACTGGAAAAGCTTGAAAAAGGTGTGGATACAGTAATAGGAACAGAAGGAACCTATCTCTCCGGCGGAGAACAGCAGAGGGTTGCCCTGGCAAGAGCCATATTAAAAGATGCACCGATAGTTGTGCTTGATGAAGCAACAGCCTTTGCAGACCCTGAGAATGAGGTTCTTATTCAAAAGGCTCTCTCAACACTCATGAAGGATAAGACAGTCATAATGATAGCCCACAGGCTTTCAACGGTAGTCGGTGCGGACAGAATAATTGTTCTTGATAACGGAGAGGTTGTTGAACAGGGAAAACATGAAGAACTGGTAAATAACAATGGGCTCTATTCAAAAATGTGGGAAGACTACAACAAGGCTGTTAAATGGAAGATTTCAGCTTCAGAGGAGGTAAGATAATGTTCAAGGGTATTCAAAGAAAATATGCACTTACCGACCAGGGCGTAATCAACGTAAAGAAAGGTGCTTTCTGGACAGTTGTTGTAAACCTTCTGTCTATGGGAGGAATGGGAATTCTTTACTACATGGTCAAAAACTACATGGATGTATATTTGAATGGAGCACAGCTTGCTCCGGGTTCAACTATTCTTATAATGGTTGCCGTTTTCCTCGTGCTCTCAATTATTACCCATCTCCAGCAGTACAGGGCAACATATGGACTTGTATACAGGGAAATCAAAACTGTAAGAATAGGAATTGCAGAGAAGCTTAGGAAGCTTCCTCTTGGTTTTTTCGGAAAGAGGGACCTTGCAGATCTTACAGAGACCATAATGGGAGACGTAAACCGTCTTGAGCATGTATGGTCACACTGTCTGGGGTACCTTTACGGCTCCTTTGTTTCAACCGCAATCATTGCCGTAATGCTTTTTACCTATAACTGGAAACTGGCTGTTGCATGTCTGTGGGGTGTACCTGTTGCCTTCATACTTCTGTTTGGAAGCAGGGAAATAACAAAGAAAGAATCTGTTAGAAACAAAAAAGCAGCCATCCGTGTATCTGACGGTATTCAGGAAACTCTTGAGAACATGAGGGAAATAAGGGCTGTAAATCAGGAAGAACTCTTCACCAGAGAACTTGATGAAAAGATTGACAGCTCTGAGAAGATAAAGAAAAAGGGAGAGCTGATTACAGGACTCTTTGTAAACGGAGCCAGCGTAATTATGCGTCTTGGAGTTGCGACTACCATTCTTACCGGAGCCTCCTTGATTCTTTCCGGTGAGATTGATTTCATGCTTCTCTTTCTGTTTCTCATGGTAATAACCCGCATCTATGCTCCATTTGACCAGGCCCTTGCACTGATTGCTGAACAGTTTATCTCTCAGATATCGGCAGACAGACTTATGGAAATATATGATACGAAGACAGCTGAAGGAAAGAATACCTTCACTCCTGATGGACATGATATAGAGTTTAAAAATGTGAGCTTTTCCTATGATGACAATTCTGTTCTCTCAGATGTAAGTTTTGTAGCAAAAGAAGGAGAAGTCACGGCTCTTGTTGGTCCTTCCGGAAGCGGAAAGAGTACCTGTGCACGTCTTGCTGCAAGACTCTGGGATATTGACAGCGGCTCAATTACCGTAGGCGGTGTAGATATCTCT
This sequence comes from Sphaerochaetaceae bacterium, assembly GCA_024684115.1. Lineage (GTDB taxonomy): Bacteria > Spirochaetota > Spirochaetia > Sphaerochaetales > Sphaerochaetaceae > UBA1265. The sequence continues at coordinate 3,023 of JAIKXP010000072.1, forward strand.
GAGATTGATCCGGAAGTACTTCTTACAGATTATTCAATGGTCTTCCAGGATGTAGTCCTATTTGATGATACGGTTATGGAAAATATACGTCTGGGAAAACATGGGGCAACAGATGAAGAAGTTCTCTCAGCAGCAAAAGCTGCAAACTGTGATGAATTCATTTCCAGAATGGCTGACGGCTACAACACTTTAATAGGAGAAAACGGAGCCAGACTTTCTGGAGGCGAGAGACAGAGAATATCTATAGCACGTGCGCTTCTTAAAAATGCACCGATTATTCTTCTTGATGAAGCAACAGCTTCTCTTGATGTTGAAAATGAATCAAAGGTTCAAGATGCTCTTTCAAGACTTCTTGAGGGAAAGACGGTTCTTGTCATAGCTCACAGAATGAGAACAGTTGAAGCAGCTGACCATATAGTCGTTCTCTCTGACGGCAGGATTGTAGAGGAGGGAAGGCCTGAAGAGCTCAGGAAAAATGAAAACAGCAGATTCAGACACATGGCTGAACTGCAGAGTAAAAGCGCAGAATGGGGATTTAAAGGCTAAATTGTAAAAGACTGTTAAATTTCCCGCCATCAATAGCGTGTAT
>JAIKXP010000140.1 GCA_024684115.1 Sphaerochaetaceae bacterium
GACAGACAAAAACCACGCATTTAGCGGTCTCACAACAAAAAAGGTTTTCAAAAGTGTGCCATTTTTGCTAGAATAGCGGCATGGCTGCATCAACTGTTTCCAATGTAAAAGAATATAATGATGATTCAATACAGCACGTATCATCTCTCGAACACATAAGGCTCAGACCCGGAATGTACATAGGCCGCCTCGGAGACGGCACACATCAGGACGACGGAATATATGTTCTGATGAAAGAAGTTATAGACAACAGCATAGACGAATTTATCATGGGCTGCGGGAACAGAATAACCGTAAGAAGAGAGGGAGATCTTGTTTCTGTAAGAGACTACGGAAGAGGAATTCCTCTCGGAAAGGTTGTAGAGTGTGTGTCTCAGATAAACACCGGAGCCAAGTACAACAACAGCGTATTCCAGTTCTCAGTAGGTCTTAACGGCGTAGGTACAAAGGCAGTAAACGCCATGAGCTCATCTTTCCACGTAAAGAGCTTCAGAGGCGGAGAATTTGTAGAAGCGTTTTTTGAAAAGGGACAGCTTGTAAAGGAAAACAAGGGCAGAACAGACGAGGGAGACGGAACTCTTACTGAGTTTGTTGCTGACAGGGAAGTTTTTGGAAAGTACGCATATGACGATGATTTTATCATCAAGAGAATTGAAAACTACTGCTACCTGAACACAGGCCTTACAATCGACTACAACAAGAGGATTTTCAAGAGTCAGCATGGTCTTCTGGACCTTCTGGAAAAGGAAGTAGAGGATAACGGCATCTACAACATGCTGCACTACAAGAGCAAGACTCTTGAGTTTGCATTCACCCACACAAGAGAGTTCAGCGGCGAGACCTATTATTCATATGTAAACGGCCAGTACACCTCAGACGGCGGAACACACCAGGCTGCATTCAAGGAAGGACTCTTAAAGGGCATAAACGAATTTTTCAAGAAGAGCTGGAGCCCTCAGGATGTAAGAGAAGGAATAGTTGGCGCCATTTCAATTAAGGTTGAAACTCCGGTTTTTGAAAGCCAGACAAAGAACAAGCTTGGAAATACAGAAATCAGAGGACCGATTATTGATGAGGTTAAAGAGGCCGTCGTTGAGTTTTTACACAAGAACCCGGAAGATGCACAGAAGCTCAGCCAGAAGATAATTCAGAACGAGACTATCAGAAAAAAGCTCTCTGAGGTTAAGAAGGTTGCAAAAGAGAATGCCAAAAAGATTTCTCTGAACATCCCCAAGCTCAAGGACTGTAAGTTCCACCTCGGCCAGAGCGGAGCCCACGCTGATATGGGCGAGAGGTCCATGATCTTCCTTACCGAGGGAGATTCAGCTTCAGGAACACTTAATACTGCCAGAGATGTCATGACCCAGGCTGTTTTCAGTCTGCGTGGTAAGCCCCTTAATACAAACGGGCTGAGTATGAGTGACATGTACAAAAACGTTGAGCTTTACAACGTTATGGCAGCACTTGGAATTGAAAACGGAATAGAGGGCTTAAGATACGGAAAGGTCATATTTGCAACTGATGCTGATATTGACGGCTTTCATATCAGAATCCTTCTTCTTACATACTTTTTAAGCTATTTTGAAGAGCTCATCAGAACGGGAAGGGTGTGGATTCTTGATACTCCACTTTTCCGCGTCAGAAACAAGAGCGTTACTACCTACTGCTACAGCGAGGAAGAGCGGGACGCCATGATGAAACAGATCAAGGGCTCAGAGGTAACCAGATTCAAAGGTCTTGGTGAAATCAGCGCCAAGGAGTTCGGTCAGTTTATAGGAGAGGACATGCGCCTTATTCCTGTTACTATCGAAAGTCTTTCGGATGCAAGAAAGGCCATGAACTTCTACATGGGAAACAACACTCCCGAGAGAAGGGACTTCATTATGGACAATCTGGTATAAGGGGCGAGCATGGCAAACGCAAAAGAAATATTCAGACAGAACTTTATTGAATACGCCTCATATGTAATTAAGGACAGAGCTATTCCCGATATTGAGGATGGCCTGAAGCCTGTTCAGAGAAGAATTCTCCATACCCTCATTGAGATGGATGACGGCAGGTTCCACAAGGTTGCAAACGTAGTAGGCTCTACCATGCACTACCATCCGCATGGAGATGCTTCCATCTATACAGCACTGGTTAACCTTGCAAACTGTGAGCTTTTTATAGACAAGCAGGGTAACTACGGAAACTTCATGACAGGTGACGGGGCAGCTGCAGCCAGATATATTGAGTGCCGCCTCCTGCCTTTTGCAAAAAAGGTTCTCTATAACCCTGAGATTACTGAGTATGTAGAGTCTTACGACGGAAGAAGCAAGGAGCCTGTAGTCTTCCCGGCAAAAATCCCCGTGGTTCTGATTCAGGGAACCGAGGGAATAGCTGTAGGCATGAGTACAAAGATTCTGCCTCACAATGCACTTGAAGTAATAGATGCTCAGATTGCGGCTATCAAGGGTGAGGATTTCAAGCTGTATCCGGACTTCCCGGGCGGCGGAATTATGGACGTCTCTGATTATCAGGACGGTCTTGGAAGTGTGGCAGTAAGAGCCAAGCTTGATACAACAAACCCCAAGAAGATTGTTATAGAGGAACTTCCGTTCGGAGTTGACTCCGAGAAGATGATTCAGAGCATAGATGCAGCTGCCAAGAAGGGTCGCCTCAAGGTTGCCCAGGTAAACGATTTTACAGCAGACAAGGTTAACGTTGAGCTGTATCTGAGCAAGGGAACTTATACAAACGACCTAGTAGACGCCCTGTATGCCTACACTCTCTGTGAGCAGAAGATTTCAGTTAACTGCCTGGTAATTAAGGACAAGCTTCCGCATGTTACAACGGTAAGTGATATAGTTCGCTACCATGCCGACCACCTGATTAAGGTCAGCAAGGCAGAGCTTGAGGTTGAGCGCGGACATCTGTACGACAAGCTTCATGCAAGAACACTCGAGCGTATATTTATAGAAGAGAGAATCTATAAGAGAATTGAGCAGAAGAAGACTCAGGAAGCTGTTGAAGAAGCAGTGAGAACCGGTTTTGAACCATACAAAGACGAGCTGGTACGTGAGATTTCAGATGAGGATGTGGAGCGCCTTCTGAAGGTTCCTATTCGCAGAATCTCTCTCTTTGACATTCAGAAGAACCAGCAGGAGATAGACCAGATAAATGCAGATATCAAGCTCTGCGAGTACAACCTGAGCCACCTCAAGGAATATGCTGTAAATACTCTTAAGGATATAAGGCGTGATCTGGATGTTCCTCTTCACAGAAGAAAGACTAAGATTGCAGGCTTTGAAACCATAGCCATCAAGGATGTTGCAAAACGTGATCTGGATCTGCGTTACGACGACAGCACGGGATACCTGGGAACAGCTGTGAAGACCGGAGCCACAATTGAAAAGGTAAGTGAGTACGACAAGATTCTTATCATTAACAAGAAGGGAACATACTACTGCACCGCAGTAAGCGAGAAAACCTTTGTAGGTAAGGATGTTGTCTACATAGGTCTTGCAGACAAGGACGTTCTGGAAGAGGTAATCTTTACCGCCATCTATCAGGAAAAGTCTACCAAAAAGACCTATATCAAGAGGGCTAAGTTTACAACAGGCTTTATTCTTAACAAGCCGTACGAGTTCCTCCCCGATCCGGATAACAACGTACTGAGAAAGCTTTCAACCATGCCTGAAGCAGAAGTTACCATGACGTTTAAAGGCGCGGTGAGAAACAAAGAGGGTAAGTGCTACTTCGGAGACTTCCGCATAAAGGGAGCCAAGGCCGGCGGTGTACTTCTTTCAAAGCGCGAGATAGCTTCCATGCGCCTGAAGGCCGTAAAGGCACGTCCTGCGGAAAGCACCGTTGTAGAAGAGGAAGAAGAAACAGAGGAAGAGCCCAAAGTACCGGAGGTCCAGGTAAAGCCTGTTTCAGAACCTGTGACAGAAAAGAAAAAGAGCCCTGAAGAAGAGGCAGGTCCGGGCCTGTTTGACTGATATGGCAGAAGCAAAACTGATTAAGAAGAACGGCAGTCTGGAAAGCAGAATCCTCTATGAAGATAATCACCTGATTATTGTAAACAAGCTTCCCGGCGAGATTGTTCAGAAAGACAAGACCGGAGACGTCTGCCTGGCTGACGACATAAAGGCCTACCTTAAGAAAAAGTACAATAAGCCGGGCAATGTCTTTTTGGGTATACCCCATCGTCTGGACCGTCCTACAAGCGGTATTGTTGTCTTCTGCCGCACCGAAAAGGCTCTGGTCAGGATGAATACTCTGTTCAGGGACGGCGGAGTTGATAAGACATACTGGGCGGTAACTGATAAGGGTCTTGAAAGAGAAGAGGGCGAACTTGTTCACTACATTACCCGTAACGAGAGTAAGAACAAGAGTTTTGCATATGCAGATCCAAGGCCGGGAGCAAAAGAGGCAAGGCTTCTCTTTAAGGAGATTGGAAAGTCAGAACGCTATACTCTTTTGGAAATAAAGCTTCTAACCGGAAGGCACCACCAGATTCGTGCTCAGCTTGCAGCCTGCGGCGTGCACATAAAGGGCGATTTGAAGTACGGGTTCCCGCGTTCAAATGAGGACGGTGGAATCTGCCTTCACTCCAGAGAGGCTGTATTTAAGCATCCCGTTACAGGGCTTGAAGTTAAAATAACTGCTCCCGTTCCAGTCGGCGGAGACCGTGTTTGGGCCTTTTTCGGCGTTTAATGGCAATTTTTTATTTTATTTTTATGTTTTCCTCGATTTTTAGCTCTTATTTTTAGATAAAACTCAATACTATAATTTCTGCTCTTCCTTTAAAATAAATTTCGTTGACAGCTGCTTTTTTACAGCTTTAGACTAATTGTGCATTCTGGAAGATGCTCTAAAAATCACGTGGAGGGAAACATGTATAATTTAGATCAGTTTATGGCAGAAGTTGAGAGACGTAACCCGGGACAGCCGGAGTTCATCCAGGCTTCAAGAGAAGTTATTGAGTCAGTTATTGACGTCGTTAACAATAATCCTAAATATCTTGAGAATAAGATTCTTGACAGAATTATTGAACCGGACCGTGTATATGAGTTTAAGGTTGAATGGGAAGATGATAACCATGAGATTCAGGTAAACCGCGGATACAGAGTTCAGTTTAACAATGCAATTGGCCCATACAAGGGCGGTCTCAGATTTGCAAAGAATGTAACACTCGGAACACTTAAGTTCCTGGGTTTTGAACAGATTTTCAAAAACAGCCTTACAACACTCCCGATGGGTGGTGGTAAAGGTGGTTCAGACTTTGATCCTGTCGGAAAATCAGACAGAGAAATCCTTCGTTTCTGCAGAGCTTTCATGACAGAGCTCCAGAAATATATTGGTCCTGATACAGACGTTCCTGCCGGAGACCTCGGTGTTGGCGGAAGAGAAATAGGATACATGTACGGCCAGTGGAGAAAGATTAGAAACGAAAATACCGGAGTTCTTACAGGTAAGGGCCAGACATGGGGCGGATCATTGATCAGACCTGAAGCTACAGGTTTTGGTGCCATGTACTTCACAAATGAAGTTCTCAAACTCAACGGAGATTCATTTGAGGGTAAGAGAGTTTCTGTTTCCGGTTTCGGTAATGTAGCATGGGGCTCAGTTATGAAGGCCACACAGCTCGGAGCAAAGGTAATAGCCATCTCCGGACCGGACGGATACATTATTGATGAAGACGGAGTAGGAACACCTGAGAAGTGGGACTACATGCTCCAGCTCAGAGCATCCAACAAGAATATTGTTGCTCCTTATGCAGAGAAGTTCGGCTGCAAGTTCGTCCCGGGCAAGAAGATCTGGGAAGTTCCTGTTGATATTGCCTTCACATGTGCACTTCAGAACGAGCTTAACGGAGAAGATGCAAAGCTTCTCATTAAGAACGGCGTAAAGTATGCAATTGAAGTTTCCAACATGGGATGCACACCTGAAGCTATTGCCGAATTCCAGAAGGCAAGAATTCCGTTCTGTCCCGGTAAGGCTGTTAACGCCGGTGGTGTTGCAACATCAGGTCTTGAAATGACTCAGAACGCTCAGCACCTCAAGTGGGGAGCAGAGGAAGTTGATAAGAATCTTCATACAATTATGAAGAACATTTTCGAAGCTTGCGTAAGAGAAGGTAAGGAGAAAGACGGTTACATCAATTACGTAAAGGGCGCAAACATTGCCGGCTTCAAGAAAGTTGCTGACGCAATGTGCGATCAGGGTTTCTGATTTTAGTTAAAACCGGGTCTGATTCCTGTTCCTTTTTTCCTTTCGGGGTTTGGGATTAGAACCGTTTTTTCAGGAACTACTTCCAGACCGGTTCCTGAATACATCCGGCTCTCACACAGGCCGGAAACTACTGTTGCTTTCAAGGGCTGTAACTGTGTATTTTGTCCGTGCACAAGTTGCGGCCCTTGGTTTTTTTGTGTATTCAGATACTAATTTAATGCTTTGTGTTGTTTTCACGTCATCTTTGATATAAAATATTCGAGCCATTGTGTGAGATAGCTAGTCACACAAGAACAAATATTTTTATAGGGGTGTTTCATGATTAAACGCAAAATGAAATCAATGGATGGAAACAATGCAGCTGCTCATGTAAGCTACGCTTTCTCAGAAGTTGCAGCTATCTATCCTATCACTCCGTCCAGCCCAATGGCCGACCTTGTCGACCAGTGGAGTGCTAACGGACTGAAGAACATTTTCGGAAACCAGGTAAAGGTTGTAGAAATGCAGTCTGAAGCCGGTGCTGCAGGTGCTGTTCACGGTTCTCTCGGAGCTGGTGCTCTGACAACTACCTACACAGCTTCCCAGGGCCTTCTTCTTATGATTCCGAACATGTATAAGATTGCAGCCGAACAGCTTCCTACTGTTTTCCACGTCAGCGCAAGAACCGTTTCAACTCACGCTCTGAACATTTTCGGAGACCACAGTGACGTTATGGCTTGCCGTCAGACAGGTTTTGCAATGCTCTGCGAAGGCAACGTCCAGGAAGTTATGGACCTTGCTCCTGTTGCTCATCTTGCTGCTCTTTCCGGCAAGGTTCCTTTCATCAACTTCTTTGATGGTTTCAGAACCAGCCATGAGATTCAGAAGATTGCAGTATGGGATTATGCAGATCTTAAGGATATGTGCGACATGAAGGCTGTTGAAGAGTTCAGAGCTCACGCTCTCAACCCGGATCATCCTCACATGAGAGGTTCTCACGAAAACGGAGATATCTTCTTCCAGCACAGAGAAGCATGTAACAAGTACTACGATGCACTTCCTGCAGTTGTAGAGAAGTACATGGATAAGGTTAACGAGAAGCTCGGAACAGATTACAAGCTCTTTAACTATTACGGCGCAGCAGATGCTGACAGAGTAATTATTGCAATGGGTTCAATCTGCGACGTTGCAGACGAAGTTGTTGATTACCTGAATGCTCACGGAGAGAAGGTCGGTCTTGTAAAGGTCAGACTTTTCCGCCCGTTTGCTCCGGAGAAGCTTCTTGAAGCTATTCCAAAGACAGCAAAGAAGATTGCAGTTCTCGACAGAACAAAGGAACCCGGCAGCCAGGGTGAGCCTCTTTACCAGGATGTTGTAACAGCAGTTGCAAACGCAGGTATCCAGGGCGTTACAATCTCAGGCGGCAGATACGGTCTCGGTTCTAAGGACACTCCTCCTTCATCAGTATTCGCTGTATACAACGAGCTCAAGAAGGACCAGCCCAAGAGATTCTTCACAATCGGTATTGTTGATGATGTTACACACCTCAGCCTTGAAGAAGACAAGAATTGTCCGAACACAGCAGCTAAGGGAACAATTGAGTGTAAGTTCTGGGGTCTCGGTGGAGACGGTACAGTTGGTGCCAACAAGAACTCAATCAAGATTATCGGTGACTACACAGACAAATATGTCCAGGCTTATTTCCAGTACGACTCAAAGAAGACTGGCGGTGTAACAATTTCACACCTCAGATTCGGTGACAACCCGATTAAGAGTTCCTACTATATCAATAAGGCTGACTTTGTTGCCTGCCATAACCCGAGTTATGTAACAAAGGGCTTCAAGATGGTCCAGGACGTTAAGCCGAACGGAGTTTACATGATTAACTGTCAGTGGACACCGGAAGAGCTTAGCGAGCACATGGATGCAGCTTCAAAGCGCTATATTGCTAAGAACAATATTCAGCTCTACACAATCGATGCTATTGACCTGGCTCAGAAGATCGGTATGGGTAAGAGAACAAACACAATCCTTCAGAGTGCATTCTTCACTCTTGCTAAGGTCATGCCTCAGGAAGAAGCAATTGAGCACATGAAGGAAAAGGCAACACAGTCCTACCTGAAGAAGGGTCAGGATATTGTTGACATGAACCACAAGGCTATTGATCTTGGTGCAACAGCATTCAAGAAGGTCGAAGTTCCTGCTTCATGGGCAACAGCTGAAGACAAGAAGGCTGAGGACAAGAAGAAGGGCAAGGCAGAACTGGTCAAGATGGTTTCCAACATTCTCGATCCTGTTGACAAGATGGACGGCGACAGCCTCCCGGTCAGCGCATTTGTTGATCATGTTGACGGTCAGTTCGAGCTCGGTGCTTCCAACTACGAGAAGCGCGGTGTTGCAGTTGCAGTTCCAAGATGGAACGAATCAAAGTGTATCCAGTGTAACAACTGTTCATACGTCTGTCCGCACGCAACAATCAGACCTTACGCACTTACTGAAGAAGAAGTTGCAAAGCTTCCTGCAGCAGCTAAGGTTGTTGATATCAAGGCCGGTAAGGGCAAGGGCGTCTACAAGTTCACTCTCGCTATTTCTCCGCTTGATTGTATGGGTTGTGGTGTTTGTGTCGGCGCTTGTCCGGTTGCAGCTCTTGAGATGGTTCCGATGGAAGAAGAGATTGCACAGCAGGATGTATTTAACTACTGCAAGGAAGAGACAGCAGAGAAGAAGGACATGCAGGACAACACAGTCAAGGGCAGCCAGTTCAGACAGCCCATGCTCCAGTTCTCAGGTTCTTGTGCCGGTTGTGCTGAGACAAGCTATGCTCGCCTCGTAACACAGCTCTTCGGTGACAGAATGTACATCTCCAACGCAACAGGTTGTTCTTCAATCTGGGGCGGTCCGGCAGCAACATCTCCGTTCTGCACAAACAAGGAAGGTAAGGGACCGGCTTGGTGTAACTCACTCTTCGAAGATAACGCAGAACACGGTCTCGGTATGTTCGTAGGTCAGAACAAGATTCGTGAAGACCTCGTTGCCCAGACAAAGGAAATCCTTGAGAACGGCGACAATGAGGCTGTTAAGGCTGCTGCACAGGCATGGCTTGATACTCTCAACGACGGCGAAGCAAACAAGGTTGCTACAGAAGCATACGTCAAGGCTCTCGAAGCTTGCGGATGTGACAGGGCAAAGGCAATCCTTGCTAAGAAAGAATATCTGTCCAAGAAGTCCGTATGGATCTTCGGTGGTGACGGATGGGCATATGATATTGGATACGGCGGACTTGACCACGTTATTGCTTCAAAGCAGGACGTAAACATCTTCGTATTCGACACAGAAGTCTACTCCAACACAGGTGGACAGGCTTCCAAGGCTTCCAACATTGGTCAGGTTGCACAGTTCGCAGCTGCCGGTAAGGAAGTCAAGAAGAAGAGCCTGGCTGAGATTGCTATGCAGTATGGCTACGTCTATGTTGCACAGGTTGCAATGGGCGCTAACCCGGCACAGACAATCAAGGCTATCACAGAAGCTGAAGCTTACCACGGTCCTTCACTCATCATCGGTTATGCTCCTTGTGAGATGCACTCAATCAAGGGCGGTATGACCAACTGTCAGAAGGAAATGAAGAAGGCAGTTGACTGCGGTTACTGGAACCTCTTCCGCTTCAACCCGGATGCTCCTAACAAGTTCACACTTGATTCTAAGGCACCGGCTGGCGGATACCAGGAGTTCCTTATGAACGAAGCAAGATACAGCCGTCTTACACGTGAGTTCCCGGCTCGTGCTGAAGTCCTGTTCGTCAAGAACGAGGAAGAGGCAAAGGCAAGATGGGAGCACCTGCAGAAGCTTATCGAGCTCTACAAGGCCTGAGTTACTTTTTAAAGACTTATACAGAGGCTGCGGTTCACGCCGTAGCCTCTTTTTATTTGTTTTTAAGTATGACTTATGCACAGATGTATAAAAAAGACCCTGGGACTGCTGTCTCAGGGCCTTTGAGTCTCTGTTTCTAAGCATCAGAACTGCATGTGGAAAATAACCTCGTCATTTTCCCAGAAGCGAATCTTCAATTCCTTCTGTGCGCAGTTAACACCAACATTCAGGCTGGTTGTCCAGATCTTTCCGTCATCACGCAGAGGCTTCTCGTTCTTTTCCTGTCCAAATCCATAGAAGGCATGGAGTTTTTCATACTTGCTCATGGCAGAAGGATCAAACTTTCCATCATCTGTATAGCGTGTGTGAAGTGTTGCATAAGCTGCAGCCTTGAGGGCTTCAAAGTTGTCATCATCATGAGCCCAGAGGCGATCTTCCCTGTGAAGAAGTTTTTCGTAAGCATCATTGTAAGGCTTAAGCTCTTTCTTCTTATCTGCAGGAGCCGTGGCATACTCAAAGTATTTTTCCTTAAGAGTGCTGAGGTTGACCTTTTTGCCGCAAACATCAAAGAGGAAGGAGCCGTCATCAACTACCAGGCTGCCGGCGGAGATTGCTTCATCATAGTACTTCTTGATCATAGGATCATAGGTTGCCTTCTCTGCTTCTGCATATAGGGCAGGATCAAGAATCAGGCGGCCATCCTCAAGAATAGGCCATTCATAGATGTAGTCGCCTCTCCAGTCAAGAACCGGCTTTCCCTGATTATCTTCAAAACTGATCTGACTATACGGATGAAGATGTGTGCCGTCAGTAAATCTGTGGGACTCTCCAATCCACAGGGTCTCGTTTCTCCACATGATTGGAACCATGGCATTCATGGCCTCTTCAAGTGTCTCAACAGGTCTGATTACCTTTGAAACCATACCAAGTCTTCCGTGACCAACTGCAAAAGCATCCATTGCACACCACTTCGGAGTAATGTAGAAGTTTGCCTGTCCATACTGATAAGGAATGAAGCTTACTTCATCCTGTGCCAGCTCAATAAGTCCGTATTCTCCGGTAGCGTCACCTATGAGGAAACACATGTTGGCGCCGCCATTTGCCAGACCCGACTCCGGAGAAGGGTATACTGTATACCAGTCATAGCTGTTCTTTATGAACTCTATAGCTTCATCAACGGTAGCACAGTTCTGTGTAACAAGCTGCGGAATACAGGTTGTACAGGCACGCAGTTCACTCCATGGTTTTCCGTCATAACGTGTTTTTTCTCCATGGGATGAATGAAGACCGTAGCAGAGCATTTTCTCGTTCTTCTCTCGAAGATTCATTTCAACATAGAGTCCCTTTTCGTTCATACAGTCACAGGCAAGGAAGGACATTGCCTTTTTTAAATTCGGATCAAGTTCGTCCAGCTGTTTAACCTCTTCATAGTTCTTGTAGAAATTAGGAACGTAAGTTACACATGCATTTTTGTACTTGCCGTAGGTTGTCTTGAAAACGTAGGCAGGAGACTGAGAGATATCAAGGTCCATGTTGCGGCCTATAATAACCTCACCCTTTTTGTTTCTCTTTACCATAGCTGTACAGCCACCGCCTGTGGGCAGTTTTCCGTGGTCAGAAAGATAATTAAAAAGGGCAAGTCCGATTTCTTCAGTGTCTTTTTCCGTAAAATCCGGTAACTCAATTACGTAGTTTCCGAGATCTCTGAAACCCTTGTGCTCTACAATCTTTGATTCCCAGGTTTTTTCAAATTTTTTCATTGCATACTTCTCCATTCTTTTATGTAAAAAGTTTTCCATATTTATTATAGAACGAGAATACACTTACATGTAAAACAGTAATTGCAGATTTCCTGTAAAAAAACCCGCAACAGAATTTTAGTTCTCTGCTGCGGGTGTAATCAGGGGCTAAGCCGGATTATTCCTGCTCAACCGGGTAAGAGTGCTTACCTGTTACCTTGTGCTTAATAATTTTTCCCATTCTCTTTATGGCATAAGGGGCTACAAGCTTCATCATCTCTTCTGCCGTGTGCATGTCACTTGCTGCCGGTATGTCACGGGTGAGGTGAATGGCGTCAAACTCACACCTTGTGGTACACAGACCACAGCCAATGCACTGGTTAAGGTCCACAAACGTGGCTCCACACTTAAGACATCTTGAAGCTTCTTTCTTAACCTGTTCCTCTGTAAAAGGAAGCCTTAAATCGGAGAAGGTCTTAACCGCATCTCCCTTCTTAAGGCCCGGAGCCTGACGCGGAGCATTGTCATAGGAGTCTATCTTAATGTCATCTCTGTCCAGCTCAACAAAGGTTCTTAAGTCTCTTCCTATCTTCATGTCCTGGCCCGGGTGCACGTAGCGGTTTATGGAAACCATGGCCGTTCTACCTTCAGCAATTGCATCTATTGCAAAACGGGCTCCGTGGGCTATGTCTCCGGCAACAAAGATATCAGGCTCTGCAGTCTGAAGGGTAACAGGATCGCAAACAGCGGTTCCGTTACGCCTGAGTTCTACCTTTGTTCCTTCAAGCATGCTGCCCCAGAGAGCTGACTGACCTATTGCCATAATAACGGTGGTGCAGGGGAGAGTCTTTGTCTCATTCTCATTATAGAGAGGAGAGAATCTGTGCTCCTCATCAAAGACGCGGGTGCACTTTTTAAAGACAACTTCACAGACCTTTCCGGAGGCATCTTTTACAACTTCCTTCGGGCCCCAGCCGTTAAGAACCTCTATCTTCTCTTCCTCTGCCTCCCTGACCTCATCCTTTGCAGCCGGCATCTCATCCCTCTGCTCAAGACAGACCATGCTGACCTTTCCTTCTGTGCAGCGCACCGCCGTGCGGGCAATGTCCACAGCTACGTTTCCGCCTCCTACTACTACAACGTCTCCTTCCAGTTTCTTCGTTCCGCTTCTGAGGAAATCAACTCCGGAAAGAACTCCTTTTGCATCTTCTCCCGGCACTCCCGCCATGCGGCCACCCTGAAGTCCGATTGCAATGAGGAAGGCTTTGTAGCCCTGTTTTCTGAGATCTTCTATGGAAACATCTTTTCCGACTTCAACACCGCAGCGGATCTCAGCTCCCATCTTTTCTATAATCTCAATTTCTTTTTCTATTACAGACTTTTCAAGCCTGAAGTCAGGAATTCCGTGAACAAGCATTCCTCCCGGCTTCTCTGTCTTTTCAAAGACTGTTACCGGGTAGCCTTCCTTTCTGAGGTACCAGGCAGCAGAAAGACCTGCAGGACCTGCACCAATTACGGCAATCTTGAAGTCTGTCCACTGTTTTCCTTCTGCGTTTTCGCTGATTTCAGTGTATTCCTGAGGATTCTGGAGCTCCCACTGAGCCAGAAATTTCTTAATCTCGTCTATGGCAACAGGGCGGTCAATAGTGCCTCTTGTACACCTGTCTTCACATCTCTTGTTACAGACGGCTCCGCAAACTGCCGGGAACGGGTTGTCCTGTCTAATGAGCTTAACAGCCTCTTTATAGCGGCCTTCCTTTGCCATCTGGATGTAGCCCTGAACGGCAATATGGGCAGGGCAGGCAGTCTTACAAGGGGAGGTTCCACTTTCATAGCAGTTCTCCTTGTTTCTGTCCCTGTAGTCTCTGGACCACTTGTCTTCTCCCCACACTGTGTCATCCGGAAGTTCCCTCATGGGGTACTTAACCTTGCTTCCGTCTTTCTTGCAAAGCTT
>JAIKXP010000010.1 GCA_024684115.1 Sphaerochaetaceae bacterium
AAAGCTTGCACTTATCTTGAGCATTGCGTTGGAAAAGCAGTTTGAAGAGATCTTTTATTTCTAACTTTCATTTCCAAAACGAGACGGAAAACAAGGCCTTATTTTCCCCAAACTTTCGTGATATTTTTGCATAGTTAGGGGGTAATTTGACAAAATATAAACCTATAAACTACCGAATTGGTTTGACGGAAATCTGCTCGATTTATCCGGATATCAGTCCACACACAACGGTTGAGGCTGTTCTCGCAAAGATGGTAAAAAATGGGCAAATAAAGAGAATAGGCGCTTCGAGACGTGTGTCCTACTCGTCAAGGGAACATGTCAAGATGATGACATGGTGTCCATAAGGGTTGACATGGAAGGGATCAACTTCAATCAGAAGAAGCAGATAGAGTAAGAGAAGGGCATCGCTTTTTGAATTTCAATTGTCTCCTGCTACTTCCTGATTACCTTTGTTGTAAGCAGTAACCCAATTCTCAACTGTTCTGAATACAGATTTATTTGGCAACCGTTTAAGGTGTCAAACTCCTATTGTTGGTATGCCATTGTTTTTCTGTGTCTACTATTTTTGGGATACTCCTTTCTCGCCCATATAAAACTTGAATTGTCTTCTAGGGGGTATAATTCCGTAACATTTCTATAAAGGGAGGGTCTTTTCATGAAGAAAATGTTCATTGTTCTTCTGCTTGCATTACTTTGCTCAAGTGCAGTTTTTGCAGCTGGTAATGCTATTACTGCTTCAGTCGTTCCCTACGGTTTCCAGATTTCAACTTCATCAGCTGACGGTCAGGAACCTGTTAAATCAACCTACGGAATAGGTGCTGAAGTTCTTTACTCAAGATTCCTTACAGACAGGGTGTTTGTTAAGGCAGGTATTTCCTAGGATACATTCCTTCTTCCCGAAGGAAGAGAAGCCTTTACACATGTTCTTGCCTCTGCAGGTGCAGGATATGTTTTCACGCTCTCTGGTCCATGGTCTCTGGATGTCGGTGCAGGGATAGGAACAGATACTCTTATCTACATGGGAAAGGTTTCTGAGACAGTTACAGTTCTTACAGGTCTTGGTGTCAACTATGCTCTTAAGGATAATCTTTCACTGCGCTTAGGTTGTGAAGGATCATTCGGTTTTGCAAAGAAAGATTCTACAAACTATGTTAACTACAGAATCCTTCCAAAACCCGGCGTAAGCTTTGGATTCTGAGAAAGGGAGGAAAACATGAAAAAGATACTTACAATTATTCTTTTAACAGCACTTATCCTTGCATCATTCACCGCCTGTGACGGTGAAGTAGACTACAAACTCTGGAATACAGATTCTAGTACAACTATTAAATTATCTATAGCAAGTAGTATATACGGCGAAAAATTTTGTTTTAAAGATGATAATGGAAGCAGTTGCAAGTCTGTAGAGTTTACACCTGGCGTCGAAAAATGGAGTGAATTAATTGAAAAGCCTATTGGACATACTTTAGTTTTTTTCGGCGATGAGATTACAGATGCTAGTTTTAAAGAAGATGATGGTAAAATGATGTTAGGCTATTACTTTATTGTAACTGAAGATAAAGTGCAGACTGGCGAAACTGATGTTTCATCTGACGATAGTATTAGTTTAGGTACAACTTATTATCTTGTTAAGCCATCAGCTTAATTCTTAGTTCTTTTACCGGTTATAACCGGGTCGGCCATCTTGAGTTCATCTCAGGATGGTTTTTTTTTCTTATACAAGAGCCATGAATACCATCTCTATTTTTAATGTAGGAATGTTCGTAAAGGACGATTATTTGTTCTTAAATGACAGGCTGAATTAACCTAAACTAATAAATCTTTATTAATTGCTGTCGAGACAAAAAATATAATGACACTTAAGTTGGGCTAGAAACCTGAGATTTGACGTGCTAAAATCACTTAACTATTATTTATAAGGAAGAATTATATGAAAAAACATATTGTCTGTTTCGGAGACTCAAATACTCACGGCTACTGTGCTGACCCGAATGACTGCGCTGACGGAGGAGACCGTTTCAATGAAGAAGAGCGCTGGACCTGTCTTTTACAGAAAAAACTGGGAGAGGACTATCTGGTGCTGGAAGAAGGTCTTTCCGGCCGCACTACAGTATTTACCGATCCACTGCATGAGAGCCTGGCCGGTGTGGAATCTGTCTACGCCATACTTATGAGCCATGAGCCTGTGGACCTGATGATTATCATGCTCGGCACAAACGACACCAAGGAGCGTTTTGGTGCAAATGCCGCAGCCATAGCTGTCGGTATGCAGCGCCTGATACTTAAGTGTAAGAGCACCCCATGCTGGGGAACTAAGAATCCTAACATCCTGGTCGTCTGTCCTCCAGCTCTTGGAAAGGGTTTCCACGACGAGGTTATGGGAAAGGGCTGTGTTGAAAAATCTGAGGCTCTTCCACCTTATCTTGAAGCTGTAGCAAAGGCCAACGGCGTGCACTATTTTAACGCCGCGGACTGCGAATTCAATTCAGTTGACTTTACACATTTATCCCGTCTCGGACACACTCAGCTTGCTCAAAAGCTTGCTGCTTTGGTTCCGTCTCTGTTAACTGCAGAGTAATTTCTTGAGAGAATAGGATCATAACTGGTAGAATTTACTTGCGGCAGGTATCTATATGGCAGATTTTTTCAACCCTGAAAGGCAACCCTGGAGAGCCCTTGGGCGGGCTGTGGATTTTGTAGGGCTTAGTCTCTGCTGTGCCTTTTGTACTCTGGGAGTCGTTACCGCAGGGGCCTCTCTCAGTGCTCTATACTATACCGTGGTGAAGGTTTTCCGTCATAAAGAAGACGGAGCATTCGGCATTTTCTTTAAGTCTTTCATAGCCAACCTGAAGCAGGGATGCATTGTTACCCTTATCTGTATTCCTGTCCTTGCAGCAATGGCCTTTGGGTATATTGTACTTAGGGGAAATGCCTATGACACGACTTCGACAGTTCTCTATTCCATTTATTCTATTTTTCTTATAGTGCCTCTTGGAATTATTATAAATGTTTTTCCTCTGATGGGACGCTTTAAATACTCTACCTCAGAACTCTTTAAGACATCATTCAAAATGACATTTGCGCACCTTCCCAGCACAGTGATAACAGTTCTGTTATCGGTTGAACTGACAGTATGGACAATCAACAACTGGGCTCCCGTTTTCATAACACCGGCTTTATGGGCTCTGCTGTCATCTCTTTTCTGGGAAAGAAACTACGAAAAACACATGTCAGAAGAAGAGATTGAAAAATTCCGGGGCAAGGAATAAGAAAAACCCTTTTAATCTTTTATTTTGCAAAATTATCCTTGTGAGTTCGCATTTTGCCGTTTATCATTTTATTTGTATCAGGGAGCAGTCCCTGCTACGAGAAATCTTTCAGGAGGAAAATATGAAGAAACTATCAATAGTACTTCTTATCCTTATGGTCATGATGGCAGCCTTTGCAAACGGTGCAAAGGAACAGGCAACACCAAGTAAGTCAATTTCCCTTTGGACCTATCCTATCGGTGGTTGGGGAGATGATGCTAAAGTAAAGGCTCTCACAGATGCCTTCACAGCAGAGACAGGAATCAAGGTTGAAGTTCAGTACCTTACCTATGCAGATGGTGATGACAAGGTCAATACAGCAATCGCAGCAAAGCAGGCTCCGGATTTGATTATGGAAGGACCTGAGCGTCTTGTTGCAAACTGGGGAGCAAAGGGCTACCTCGTAGACATGGCTGATCTTCTTGATGCAGGTGACAGAGCAGAACTTAACCAGGCAACTCTCAAGGCCTGTCTGACAGCAGACGGAAAGCTCTATGAGTATCCGCTGGTAATGACAGCACACTGTATGGCAATTAACCTTGATGCATTCAAGGCTGCTGGTGCAGACAAGTATGTTAATCTGACAACACGCACATGGACAACAGATGACTTTATCAAGGCAGTTGATGCTCTGTACAAGTATTACAAGGCTCCTGTAGGTGCTGTATTCTGCGGCGGACAGGGCGGAGACCAGGGAACAAGAGTTCTGGTAAACAGCCTCTACGGTGGAACATTCACTGACGCAGCACACACAAAGTACACATGGGATTCTCCAGAGAATGTCAAAGCTCTCAAGCAGCTTTATGAAATGCCCGGTATTGTATACGATCCTGCTATCGCTGGTGGTGATGAAATCAACCTCTTCCGCAACGGAACATTCAAGATGGCATTCTGCTGGAATATTGCTCAGCAGCCGCTTAATGACCAGAAGACAGATGCAGGTGAGCAGATTGTCTTCATGTCATTCCCGGCACAGAACGGTGTTGCACAGCTGAACGGCGGTATCTGGGGCTTCGGTATCTTCGATAACGGAGACGCAGAGAAGATCGAGTGGGCAAAGCAGTTTGTTAAGTTCATGTGTGACGGTCCTAAGACAGCAGATGCAGTCAAGACAGCTAATTATTTTGCAGTCAGAGATGTAGCTGGCGGACAGGATATTTCCAAGATCTGGGCAGATGATGCAACAATGAACGAATATAACGTTCTTATGCAGTATCTTGGTGACTACTATCAGGTTACAACAGGCTGGGCAACAGCTCGTACATGCTGGTGGAACATGCTCCAGGCAGTTGGTGCAGGAAATGATATTGCCGCAAGCGTTGCCAAATTTGCAGCAGATGCAAATGCAGCAGCAGCCGCTGGAAAATAATCTTACAATTCTGATTTAAGGTGACTGCCCGCTCTCCGGGCAGTTGCCAGTTTTTTTATGCTTTTTTAAGGAGGGTATGTATGGCACAGATTAGAAAATCTCCGCTGACTAGAAGATTGAGAAGGCAGGAGACCGTTTCCTCCTATCTTTTTCTTTTACCAAGTCTTGTATTCTTCCTGGGGTTTGTTATTCTCCCCATGGCTTTGTGTCTTTTCACAAGTTTCTTTGATTCGAACCTGAATGCAACCACACCTGACCGATTCATAGGACTTCAGAACTATGCGGAGCTCTGGAAGGATCCGGTATTTATCAAGGGTTTGAAGAACACTCTTATAATTGTTGTGGTTAGCGTGCCGGTAGTCACAGCTTTTTCTCTCTGGATTGCATCTGCAATCTACAAAATGAAAGAGTGGATGCTCAGTGCTTTCCGCTGCATCTTCTACCTGCCTGTTGTAACCGGTTCAGTTGCCGTAACTGTGGTATGGAAGTGGATGTACAACAACTATTATGGTGTTCTCAACTACGTATTCAAGGGCCTGGGAATCATAGAGACAAATGTAAACTGGCTTGGTAATCCCTCCACTGCTTTGTGGTGTATCATTGTGATACTTCTTACTACTTCAGTCGGACAGCCCATAGTCCTCTATGTGTCTGCACTGAGTAACGTTGATACTTCCCTCATAGAGGCCGGAGAGGTTGACGGTACCACAAAGTTCCAGAACTTCTGGAAAATAAAATGGCCTCAGATCATGCCTACAACTCTTTATATTGTGGTCATAACAACAATCAACAGCTTCCAGTGTTTCGCATTGATTCAGCTGCTGACATCCGGCGGACCAAACAACGCAACTCAGACGGTCATGTATTACATATACTACACCGCATTCAAACTCTACAGGTTCGGCTACGGAAACGCCATGGGTATTATTCTGGCTCTGTTTATAGCAGCTCTCAGTGCCGTTCAGTTCTACGTTGCGAAAGAAAGATAAGGGGGTTGCTACATGAGTCTTAAAAATGAAAGAAAAGGCGCTTACTATATTGTAACGCTTGTCATAATTATCATCCTTGCTGTCCTGTTTACCTTTCCGCTTTACTGGATTCTGACAGGTGCTTTCAAGACATCCAGGGAAATCAACTCGACATCTCCTGTATGGTGGCCGTCAAAGTTTGTTACTGAAAACTTTGCAAAGCTGTTCTCCAAACGTTCTGCGCCTCTGTTTGAAATAGGGGGATTACAGGGACCCACCATTCCGGGTGCAATCAGGTGGCTTCTTAACACCGTTCTCATGGCTGTTATTGCCATGATTCTCACCTGTATAACGGCTGCAATGGCGGGCTACGCTCTTGCCAAGAAGCGTTTTGTAGGTAAGGCTACGCTCTTTGCTCTTATAGTATGTGCCATGGCACTTCCCAAACAGGTTATCCTGATTCCTCTGATCAGAGAGATGAGTGCACTGGGGCTGTACGACAAGCTGTGGGCGGTAATTTTCCCCACCGTTGGTTGGCCTTTCGGTGTGTTCCTGATGAAGCAGTTCTCTGAAGGTGTTCCCAATGAGATGATTGAAGCTTCGAGAATTGACGGAGCAGGAGAAGCAAGAACATTCGTACAGATAATTGTACCTATGATTAAGCCGGGTATTGGTGCTCTGGCAATTTTCACATTCATAAACAGCTGGAACGACTACTTTATGCAGTTGATTATGCTCTCAAAGACCAATAACCTTACCATATCTCTTGGTATTGCAACCATGCAGGCTGAGAACAGTACGGACTTCGGACTTATCATGGCCGGTGCTGCACTTGCATCAGTTCCTATCATAATTGTATTCCTTGTTTTCCAGAAATACTTCACCAAGGGAATTACAATGGGTGCAGTCAAGGGTTGATAACTCGGAGGATTTATGAACAAACTCGAAAAATACAGGGGAATCATCCCCGCTTTCTATGCGTGTTATGACAGTTGCGGAGAGGTTTCCACGGAAAAGGCCGCAATTTTTACAAAATACCTTGTTGAAAAGAAGGTAAAGGGACTCTACGTGGGAGGAAGCTCCGGAGAGTGTATCTACCAGAATCCCGAAGAGAGAAAACGTCTCCTTGAAGCAGTCGTGGAGGCTGCCGAAGGCAAGCTTACTATCATTGCCCACGTGGCATGCAACAACACCAGGGATTCTGTGGACCTTGCCAGGCATGCACAGAGCGTTGGCGTTGATGCAATTGCATCAATTCCTCCCATCTATTTCCACCTTCCTGACTATGCTATTGCAAAGTACTGGAATGACATGTCTGCCGCAGCACCGGATACGGATTTTATAATCTACAACATTCCTCAGCTTGCAGGCGTAGCTCTTTCACTTCCTCTGTTGCGCACCATGCTTGACAACCCCCGTGTAGTGGGAGTTAAAAATTCATCCATGCCTGTTCAGGACATTCAGATGTTTAAGGCTGAAGGAACCAGAGGCGGAAGAGAATTTGTGGTATTCAACGGTCCGGATGAGCAGCTTGTCTCCGGTCTTGCCATGGGCGCCGACGGAGGAATCGGTGGTACATATGCCGTCATGAGTGAGCTTTACAATGCCATCTACTCACTGGTGCAGAAGGGCAATATTTCCAAGGCTCGTGAAATCCAGAACAAGGCTAATGAGATTATCTACGCCATGTGTTCATGCAAGGGCAACCTCTACGCCGTCATGAAGGAGATTATTAAAATACGTGATGGAATTGACTTGGGCGGAGTAAGAAATCCGCTCTTCAACCTGGTTGCTGAGGACATGGATTGTGTCAGACGCTGTAAAACAATGATTGATGAAGCAATTGCATCAATCTGACGGAGGGCTGAAATGAAAAACGAAGAAATACTGAAAAAACTGAAAGGTCAGCTTGTTGTTTCCTGTCAGGCCCTGCCTGATGAACCGCTTCACTCCTCATTTATCATGTCCAGGATGGCGCTTGCTGCCAAACAGGGTGGGGCCGGTGGAATCAGAGCCAACACAAAGGAAGATATTGCAGAGATTAAGAAACTTGTTGACCTGCCGGTTATTGCAATTATCAAGCGTGATTATCCCGACAGTGAAATTTATATTACCCCGACCATGAAGGAAATCAGGGAGCTGATGGAGGTTAAACCAGAAATAATTGCTCTGGATGCAACTGACAGACTCAGGCCTCAGGGCAAGACTCTGGACCAGTTCTTTGCTGAAATCAAGGCAGAGTTTCCAGATGTTCTACTTATGGCAGACTGTTCCACATATGAGGAATGTATCCATGCTGACGAGCTGGGATTTGATTTCATTGGAACAACAATGGTTGGTTACACACCTGAAAGCAAACACCTTAAGATTGATGAAGATGACTTTAAGATTCTCAGAGATGTTCTTGCAAACGTGAAACATCGCGTTATCTGCGAAGGCAACATAGACAGCCCGCAGAAGGCAAGGCGTGTTATTGATCTGGGTTCTTTCTGCGTTGTCGTGGGAAGCTCTATTACAAGGCCCCAGCTGATTACAAAGAAGTACTCACAGGCTCTGGAGGCATAGAAAAGCCATGCCGTACTATGCGTGCATAGACATAGGGGGAACTGCAATTAAATATTCTGCTCTCAACGGGAAGGCTGAAATTCAGTTCAGTTCCTCCATGCCCACTGGCGCCGAAAGAGGGCCTTCTGTATGGCTGATGGATGTTGTCCGCGTAGTTGAAGAGATGAAAAAGAACTATGACATAAAGGGAATAGCCGTTTCTTCAACTGCCATGATAGACTCCGAAAAAGGCACAGTTGTGTTTTCCCTGCCTCAGGTTCCCGACTACACGGGCTTTGATGTGAAGGGCTTTCTGGAAAGGCACTGCCAGCTTCCCTGTGAGGTTGAAAATGATGTTAACTCTATGGTTCTTGCCGAGGCAGTTGCCGGAGCAGGAAGGGGCTACGAATCCGTTCTGGGTCTTGCAGTCGGCACAGGTATAGGTGGAGGCTTTACCCTCAACGGAAAACTTTACCATGGTGCGACTTTCAGTGCGTGCGAGTTGGGCTACGTCAAAGTTGGAGACAGTGACCTTGAACATACAGGCTCTACAACAGCTTTGTGCAGGCGTGTAGAAAAAGCCAAAGGAGACCCCTGTGGTTCCTGGAACGGACTCAGGATATTTGAATGTGCCTTAAACGGTGACGAAATATGCAGGCGTGAAATTGAGTTCATGGCAGACAGTATTGCACAGGGGTTGGGCACGCTTTCCTATATTCTCAACCCTGCGGCTATTGTTCTCGGTGGAGGAGTAATGGATCAGAGATTTCTGTTTGACAGAGTAAAAGAACTCTATCCTTCATATGTGAAACCTGTTTTAGCTGAAAATACAGCCATTCTTCCCGCCTTTTTCGGAAATGAAGCCGGTATGATAGGTGCCTTCTTCCACTTCAAGAACAAGCACAGCATAACTTGAAAAGCAGAAACTAATTGAATCTCTTTAGATAATTGTGTGGATTACATATATGTTTGTGCTGCAACAGGTGACAGAGGCAACATCATATATGTTGACAGAGATATAAATGTTCCCTGAAAGAGATTGTTCCAGTGTCTTCATCTGATGAAATACAATCTGCCCTTAGTGAAAGAGCCGAACTAAACGAATGTTGGAATACTTTCTGAAAATGCAACCAAAGATAACAGAAAACAGATAATTCTGTTATTTGCAGTTGGTGGATTCTCGGGCAACTACTCTTCACAATAAGTTTATGACTATTGTAGAAGTTAAGGACCTTGTGAAAAGGTACCCATCATTTGAGCTTAAAAATGTCTCTTTTAATCTGGAAAGCGGAAGAATTGCCGGTTTTATAGGTAGAAACGGAGCCGGTAAAACAACAACCATCAAGTCCATGCTGAACATGATTCATGCAGATGGAGGTAATATCTCTTATTTCGGCAAAGCCCTT
>JAIKXP010000063.1 GCA_024684115.1 Sphaerochaetaceae bacterium
AGTTCTGGTCCTGCTGACCATATTTATGGCTTTTTCTCTGTGGGCACTTACTCCCGTAAAGAGCCTGGAGGAAGATTACTATGAGTTTCTTGTCTTAACAGGAAAGGCTGAGAGATCCTATCTTACTTACAGGACAATCTACACAAATAACTATGATGCAGATCCTGCCTTATGGAAGGACTCATTTCTTTATAAAACAAATAATAATCTTACAATATACGGTCCTGATTTATTCTCTTCATACAACACGGATTGCCCGTACGGTCAGAATGACGGTTCACTGTGGCAGGGAAAGGGCTTTAACGCACAGTTAAGGCTCGGCGCTTCATACAGAACAGGAAACTTTGTCTTTACATTAAGGCCTGAGCTGGACTGGTCACAGAACCTTGAGTATGAAACTAAGGGAGATACATATGAGTATTTCTGGGGTGGACTTGACCTTCCTCAGAGGTTCGGAGATTCTTCCTTCTTTACATTCAACCCGGGAGATTCAGAGGTTAGGTTTGCAACAGAGCACTTTACGGTAGGAGCCGGCTTCAGTGCACTGTGGACAGGACCAATGTATCTTAACCCTGTTCTTCATTCCAACAACGCCGGAAGCTATCCACGTGCAGATCTGGGAATAATGAATGTTGTAGTTCCTATTCCGTTCACTGATTCAAAGCTTGGTACAATAGAAGCTTTCTACAGTCTTGGTATTCTTCAGAACAGCGATTATGCCAGGGTTGAAAAGGGCGAGAAGAGTCTTCTTCATGTAGCCACATTTGCGTTTAAGCCTGATTTCTTCAAAAACCTAACTCTTGGTGTTCATATTGTTGACCATGATGAGTTTTCAACATCCAGTCTCCTTGGGTTCTTCAAGACATTATTTTCATTCAAAAACGGAAAAGAAGACTTTAAGTGGAGTTTTTCATTTGACCTTCTGTTTGATGAGGTCGGTTTTGAGGCTTACGGAGAGATTGGCCAGGATGACTATGGGCTTAGAATCAATAACAGCTACCACACCATGGTTTTCCAGCTCGGTATGAGAAAGAGCTTTGAGCTTGTAAAGAACAAACTCGCCGGTCAGGTTATCTTTGAGTACGGTAACATGGAAATGTCCAGAGATGCATTCACCCAGTGGTCATACAACTTCTACACTCATGGTTCATCAGGAACAAATGCTTCCTACACATATCTGGGTCAGCTTCTTGGAGCCGGAACAGGCTATGCCGGAAATTCACAGTATCTTGCTGTTCAGCTGTACTACCCTGCGGGTATGACAACAGTCTTTGCTCAGAGATACAACCCGGATAACAATTATACATACAATATTGTTAACCATAAGGACACAGGAACCACCTATTTCAGGGCAGTTAAAGGAGTTCTTGATCTGGGTGTAAAAACAACAGTATTCGTATTTGACGGCATGAGTCTTTCAGCCGGTGCTGTATATGAAAAAATGGAAAATGCCATGTATGAAACTGGTGGAGTTCTCAACGCTACAGATAACTTCCACTTCGAACTTGGACTGTCCTACAGATTCTGAGGAGACTTAACATGAAAAGAACCCTGCTATTATCAGTAATTATTCTTATCTGTGCATCAGTTTTTGCTTCCAGCACAATTGGTGTTGCTTTTGCCGGTAATTATTTTACATTTAAGAACTTAGATGGAGATGCCTGCAGCACATTCGGAATTGGTGCCGGGGCTGCTGGCGAAGTAGAAATTAATGAGAAACTCGGCCTCTATGCAGATGCCGGTGTTTACTTTCCTTCTTCATATAAAGAGGGGTCTGTGACCATAACAAAAGAGGACCTCAGAACCGGTCTTTCAGACTGCACAAGTGTAACTGCCAGCATGTTCCTTACAAACGCAAACTTCGGAGTTTTCTACCGTGTTGTCGATAACGGACCGATTCTTTTTAATGCAGGTGGCGGACTGGAGCTTGAGAGTTTTGCAGTAAAGGCAACAGGAACTAAAAACTACCTGACTCAGGGAACAAAGCACAGGTTTATTAACTGCGGTCTTTCACTGTATGCGGATGCAAGATACATGATTTCTGATGAATTCAGTGTAGGTCTTACAGTCATACCGAAGATGTCTCTGTACAGCAGTATTACGGATACAACCATAATTAACAGTATATATACATACGAAACAAAGGCTGGATTCAGTGCAGATTTTGCAGTAAAGGCTGCAATCACTGCAACTTATCACTTTATCTGAGAGGTCTTAATGTCTGATCTTGTCAGTGTAATTGTACCTGCATTTAATGTTGAAAAATATATTGAAAAATGTGTACTCAGCATAAAGAATCAGACATATAAAGATATTGAAATCATACTGGTAGATGACGGGTCTAAAGATAGAACAGGTGAAATCTGTGACTCTCTGAGTCTTAAATATCCCAGAATAATTGTAGCTCACAAACAGAATGGCGGACTTGCAGGAGCCAGGAATACAGGCCTGAAAATGGCCTCAGGAAGGTATGTCTGCTTTGTTGACAGTGATGATTTTGTTGAGCCTTTCTATGTAGAAAGACTCTATGCTTCAATTAAAAAAAACGACAGTGACATAGCTTTCTGCGGCTATGACAGGGTGGATGAGAGCTACAGAAGAATAGAAGATGCTGCCTTTTCCGAAGGTGAGAAAACAATGAGTCGGGAAGATTTGCTGAGAAAGATTTCTTCCGGATGGACCTTTGGAATTGTTGTCTGGAACAAGATGTATGACAGAAATATTCTTGAAGGATTCAGCTTTTCAACAGTTGGAAAGTATGAGGATCTGGCTTCCATATATAAAATATATGACAGGGCTCAAAAGGCTTCTTTTGTTAAAGATATCTGTTACCACTACCTTGTAAGAAGCGGCTCAATCATGAAAACCGGTACAGACCTTGAGAATCTTAATAATATTAATGTAATTATTGATAGGGCAAAGTACTTTCATGACAGGGGAATGGAGCAGAATGCGGTAATCTCCCTTGCAGATGCATGCAGTTGTCTTCACTCACAGTGGTTTGAATGTGATAGGACACGGGAACTCAGGGAGGAGATAAAAAGCCTTTATAAGAGCTATAGAAAAGATGGAGTTCCGGTAAAATTCCTGTGGTCTGTCAGAATCTTTACGCACAGCATAGCTCTATTTTCAATTATCAAGAAAGTCTGGAATAGATAGCTTCAGACCATGCTCCAGCGCAAGAGCCGTTGTTTGAAACAAGGAAAATGCTGTTGGGGTAATTATTTATAAGATAATCAATAAGCCTGCCTGTTTCCGGGTTCTCTTCATCCGGAGCATAGAAAGCATAGCTTCTTGCTGAAGGGAAGAGTTTTTCTATATAGGGCAGAAGAATCTCGTAGGAAAACTCCTCTGCACAGATATCGTCATTTCTC
>JAIKXP010000142.1 GCA_024684115.1 Sphaerochaetaceae bacterium
GTCTGTATTCTCTTGGGGTTCTCCCGTATGTTCTTTGGAACAGCCGGTAAAAGAAGCTCAGGTTCTCATAACCAACATTCAGTGATATGTCCTCAATTGTCAGATCTGTATTGGAGAGCAGGAAGCAGGCTTGGCTTAGCCTTTTTTTCTCAAGAAGAGTCTTAAAAGGTTCCCCTGTCTGGCGTTTGATTATTCTTGAAAGTGTGTAGACGTCCATTTTGCTTCTGTCTGCCATATCCTGAAGGGTGGCATTGGGATAGAACTGGTCTATGTATCTGAGGACCTCAAGGGTTAGCTTCTGTTCAAATGATTTCTGGGCAACATGGATTCTGTCGGAGTGGTTGACGAGGGACAGAAAAAGAAGGCTCATGGTAAGCTGGTCCACGCTGCGCTTCTTGGGCTCCTCAGCAATCAGATTCCAGATTAGGTTTTCCATAAGATTCTGAACAGGTACTATTCCACCTGCGTTGAAGTAGAGGTAGTTTGACTTTGAACCGTTTCGTGTAAGACAGCTGACTATGAAATCCTTAAGAAGGTTTTCCTCCGAATAAATTACCTTGAATGTTTCATCGAAGAAGGAAGGGAGAATCATGAAGTTCACCGCAATATCAGCTTCGCCTGCAGGCAAAATTTCCTGTGTTGCATTCTGGTTCAACAACAACAGATCTCCTTCATTCAGGATAATCTTCTCATTATCTATCAGGTGTATTGTACTTCCCTGTACCATGTAAATCATCTCTATATAATTATGTGTGTGCTTGGGAAAATGCACAAAGCGTGTGTGGGGTCTGATATCTATCTGCTTTCCGTTCTCAAGAACCTTGGATGAGTCTATCTCCGAGCTTCCTTCCGCAGAATAATAAAGGTTGCGGTTTATATCCTTGTGACCTGCGAGGATTTCTCTTTCCTCAGGTGTTATTTCTCCAAGCTTTTTCAGTAATTCACAGTTCATGTTTTAATGATATGAAAAAAGTGCAAGAAAAGACAGTTTTTTGTTTCATAAAGGTCATTAAAAAGTAAGGTTTACTGTATTAGCATTAGATATAAAGGAGTCTTCAGATGAAATACAGCGATAGATACTCGTATGCAAAAGAACAGTACTCAAGATTTGGAGTTGATGTTGACAAGGCAATACAGACCTTAAAGGGAATATCTGTGAGCCTGCATTGCTGGCAGGGTGACGATGTCAGAGGTTTCGATACTGACCCGAACAAGCCTCTTACAGGTGGAATTCAGACTACAGGAAACTATCCGGGAAGGGCCTCAAATCCTGATGAGCTTATGCAGGATCTTGATGAGGTTTTAAAGCTTATTCCGGGAAAACCCAAGATGAATCTGCATGCTTCCTATGCTATCTTTGAGGATGGAAGCTGGGCTGACCGTGACAAGCTTGAGCCAAGACACTTCAAGAAATGGGTGGATTTCTGCAAGGAAAGAAAGCTTGGCTGTGATTTCAACCCGACTTTTTTCTCTCATGACAAGTGTGATCCCCTTACACTTGCATCTCCAAATGAGGATACAAGACGCTTTTGGATAGACCATGGAAAGGCCTGTATCCGAATCTCCAGTTATCTTGCTGATGAACTTGGGGAGAAGTGTGTCATGAACATCTGGACAGGCGATGGCCTGAAGGATGTCCCCGGTGACAGGATTGGACCCAGAGTGCGCTACAAGGAGAGCATAGATGAAATTTTGAGCGAGGAGTATGACTTTAAAAAGGTAAAACCCTGTATAGAGTCAAAGGTCTTTGGAATAGGAGTAGAGGCATATACCGTAGGAAGTGCTGAGTTCGCATTAAGCTATGCGGCATTTAATAAGGACAAGTGCATTCCTCTTATGGATAACGGCCATTATCATCCGACTGAGGTTGTCTCCGACAAGATTCCCGCCTTGCTGGCGTTCTTCGATGAAATTGCGCTTCATGTAACAAGACCCATTCGCTGGGACAGTGACCATGTGGTTCTGTTTGATGACGAGACCAGGGAAATTGCACGTGAAATTGTAAGATGCGGATTGGAAAGGGTTAATATTGCTCTGGACTATTTTGATGCATCCATCAACCGTATTTCCGCCTGGGTCACGGGATACCGCAATGTTCAGAAGGCTCTTCTGTTCGCCCTTCTGCAGCCGGAGGCTGAGCTTAAAAGACTTCAGGACGAACAGAACTTCACTAAACTGATGGCTCTTCAGGAGCAGTTGAAGGTTCTTCCTTTCGGTGATGTATGGAATGAGTATCTCAGAGTCTGTGAAAAGCCTGCAGATGATGAGTGGTTTACAGAGGTTGAAAGATATGAGAGGGAAGTTCTCTCTAAGAGGGGTTGAATATGGACACCAGACTCAAAAGGGATTTTACAAAGACATGCAGTGACGGCTTCCTTCAGGGCTGGCACGAGAGGAATGGTGGAAACCTTTCCTATAGAATGAAGGATTCAGAGGTTATGGAGGTGAGAGACCTTCTTAGCTTTGATGGCGAATGGAAGGATATTGGAGCCAGGGTACCGGGCCTTGCAGGAGAGTATTTTATGGTAACCGGTTCCGGCAAGTATTTCCGCAATGTCGAGCTTGACTTTGAGGACAGCGTCTGCATAATCCGTCTGGACGAGACTGGCAGCAGATACCAGATTGTCTATGGCCTGGTCAATGGGGGAAGACCCACAAGCGAGCTTCCTTCACACCTCATGAACCTTGAGGTTCTGAAACGCAGAGATCCGGATATAAGGGTAGTCTATCATGCACATCCTGCAAATATAGTTGCCCTGACATTTGTTCTCCCTTTAGATGATGTTGTTTTCACAAGGGAGATATGGGAAATGGAAACAGAATGTCCGGTTGTCTTCCCTCAGGGTATAGGGGTTGTTCCATGGATGGTTCCCGGCGGGATTGAGATTGGAGAGAAGACCTCTGAGATTATGAAGACAAAAAATGTAGCTATCTGGGCTCATCACGGAATGTTTGTCTGCGGCAAGGACTTTGATGAGGCTTTTGGCCTGATGCACACGGTGGAGAAGAGTGCAGAGATTCTTGTAAAGGTTATGAGCATGTCTGACAGGAAGCTGAATACAATCACTCCGCAGAACTTCAGAGACCTGCAGAAGCCTTTCGGAGTTGAACTTGATGAGAAGTACCTGTATGAGAAGTCTGGCAATTGACATAGGAGCCTCCTCCGGAAGACATATCCTTGGATGGATGGAGAATGGCACAATCGTCACGAAAGAGGTTTACAGATTTAAAAATGGTGTAAAGGAACAGGATGGACACCTTGTTTGGGATATCAATTCTCTGGTTGATGAGGTAAAGAGAGGGATAGACGCAGCCCTGGAAGAATCAGATATTGATACGCTCTCAATTGACACCTGGGGAGTAGACTATGTTCTTATGAGGGGAACAAAAGAAATACTTCCCGTCTATGCCTACAGGGATTCCAGAACGCTTTCTATTATTGACGAGGTTCACTCTAAAGTTCCCTTTGAAGAACTTTACAGCCATACTGGCTGCCAGTTCCAGAGCTTCAACACAATCTATCAGCTCTATGAAGATTTCAAACGCGGGAGGCTGGAAGGTGTAACTGAATTTATGATGATTCCGGAATACCTGATGTATAGACTTACCGGTAACAAACTGAAGGAGTTCACAAACGCCACTACCACCGGATTGGTAAACCATGAAAGTCTGGAGTTTGATTTGGATATAATTGAAAAGCTTGGTCTTCCAAAGAATCTTTTCCCAAATCTGAAAAGGCCTGGTGAACCTGTTGGCTTCTATAAGGGCATACAGGTTGTTCTCTGTGCCACACATGACACGGCAAGTGCTGTGGAGGGTATTCCGATGGACTCTGATCAGCTTTATCTGTCCAGTGGAACCTGGAGCCTTCTTGGTGTAAGAACTCCATCTCCACTGACAGATGAGAAAAGCCGTCTTGCCAACTACTCCAACGAGGGAGGTGTGGGCTACAACCGTTATCAGAAAAACATTATGGGTATGTGGCTTGTAAATGAGCTTCAGCGTGAAATCTGCCCAGACCAGGACATAAGGGATATTGTCAGGAAGGCAGAAGAGAGCGATTTTGACTCTGTGTTGGATGCTGATGATCCGTCCCTGCTTTCACCTAAGAGCATGAAGGATGCCTTTGACGCTTTGCTTGACTTAAGACCATTGGATGTCTATGGCTATTTCCGTTGTGCTTACAGGTCACTGGCACTGTCCTATGCCAGAGCTGTCAGAGAGATTGAGATAAACACGGGAAGATCATATTCAAAGCTGTACATAGTTGGAGGAGGTGCCAGAAATGCCTTCCTGAACAGGCTCACAGAGGAAACTTCCGGCAAGGAAGTTGTGGCTCTTCCAATTGAGGCTACTGCATTGGGAAATCTTGGAATTCAGGTTCAGTCCCAAAAGTGAGGGCAATAAAAAAGCCAGACTTTCGTCTGACTTAGTTGCCGCCTCCAGGAATTGAACCAGGGACACAGGGATTTTCAGTCCCTTGCTCTACCAACTGAGCTAAAGCGGCGTGCAGAATTATGTATATCCGAATATTAAGGTTCTGTCAACACGCGTAGTTTGAATTTTTTC
>JAIKXP010000004.1 GCA_024684115.1 Sphaerochaetaceae bacterium
TCCGTCCATCTGTGCAGCACCTGTAATCATGTTCTTGATGTAGTCTGCGTGGCCCGGGCAGTCAACGTGAGCATAGTGTCTTGCATCAGACTGATACTCAACGTGTCTTGTGTTGATGGTGATACCTCTCTCCTTCTCTTCTGGAGCGTTATCAATCTCATCATAGTTCAGGAGTTTGTCACCAAACTTCTTTGCGCAATACATTGTGATTGCAGCTGTGAGAGTTGTCTTACCATGGTCAACGTGACCAATAGTACCAACGTTTACGTGTGGCTTGGTTCTTTCAAACTTCTCTTTAGCCATCGATTCCTCCTTGTGACCTTATCGTCACAAATCCAAAATAAATAAATTGTGCGCTAAAGGCACAAAGCCTTTACCTACTACCATTGAGACAAACTATTATCATTTAAGGAATTATTAAAAGAAGGAATCCAGAGGTTAAGTGCCGCAGAGGGCCTCAACATAGCACAAGTTTTATTTTAAAAAACTGCGTTTCTGGAACCACCTTATCACCCCTAAAATGATTGGTTTGGCTCTAGAATCCCAAAAGCTGATACTTTTAGGGCATACCAAGGGTTTGGGAAACCTTGAGAACATTAACACAAAGCAGATTTAGTGTCAACAAGCATTTAAAATTTTTTGTTTTCAGAAATTACATACAGAAATTATGCAAAAATATGCATAAAACCGGCCTATTTCATTATTTCTGAAAGCTCCCTTGCTACATAGACTCCGCTGGCTGAGGCATGGGAAAGGGAGTGTGTTACTCCGCTGCAGTCTCCTATTACATAGAAGCCTTTCTGGACCGTTTCCAGCCTGTCACTGAGGCTTACCTCCATGTTGTAGAACTTAACCTCAACGCCGTAAAGAAGCGTGTCATCATTTGCTGTTCCCGGAGCAATCTTGTCCAGTGCGTAGATCATTTCCACTATACTGTCAAGAATTCTCTTCGGCATGACCAGACTGAGGTCTCCGGGAGTTGCAGAGAGGGTCGGTGTTACAAATGACTTCTCAAGTCTTCTTTCCGTACTTCTCTGACCGCGGATGAGGTCTCCGAAGCGCTGGATTATTACACCGCCTCCCAGCATGTTGGAAAGCCTTGCTATGCTCTCCCCGTATCCGTTTGAGTCCTTAAACGGCTCTGTGAAGTGCTTTGATACAAGAAGTGCAAAGTTCGTGTTTTCCGTCTGCAGCGCAGGGTCTTCATAGCTGTGTCCGTTTACAGTGACAATTCCGTTGGTGTTCTCTGTAACTACGGCTCCCCTCGGGTTCATGCAGAATGTTCTGACCAGGTCCTGGTAACGCTCTGTCTTGTATACAATCTTGCTCTCATAGACCTTGTCGGTTATGTGGGAGAAGACTGCTGCAGGAAGTTCAACCCTGACTCCTATATCAACGCGGTTGGACTTTGTAGGAATCTGAAGATCTTCACATACCTTCTCCATCCACTTGCTGCCGCTGCGTCCGACGGAGACTACACAGTACTTTCCGCAGTACTCTCCTGCTGCAGTTTTAAGCTCAAAGCCCTTCTCTGTCTTCTGAATTGACTCAACAGGAGTACGGAAATAGAAATCAACCTTGTCACTGAGGTAATTATAGAGGTTTGAAAGAACTTCGTAGTTTATGTCGGTTCCCAGATGTCTTACCGATGCGTCAAGAAGGTGAAGGTTGTTCTGCAGACACTGAGTCTTGAGGCTGCTGTCAGAAGTTGAGTAAAGTCTTGTCTTTCCGCCGCCGAACTGTACGTTAATCTCATCAACGTAATGCATGAGGTCCAGAGCGGTTTTTCTTCCTATATATTTATGGAGGGTTCCTCCGAATTCATTGGTTATGTTGTACTTACCGTCTGAGAAAGCTCCGGCTCCGCCGAACCCGTTCATAATAGAACAAACCGGGCAGTGTATGCAGCTTTTGATCTTCACCCCGTCAATCGGGCACTTTCTTTTTTCAAGACGGTCTCCTGAGTCGAAAATGGCTATCTTCCTGCCCGGGATTTTCTTTGTAAGTTCATAAGCTGTAAATATACCGCCAGGACCGGCACCGACTATCAGGACATCATAATCATTCATATCTTCTTCCTTGTAAATACGCAAAAAAAAGGCTGCAGCCCCTTTCAGAAGTCACAGCCTTCCAATTTTTAATTTTCTCACTGCTTTGAGAATGAATCTTTTCCGACTCCGCAGAGAGGGCATACCCAGTCATCCGGGATCTGATCGAAAGGTGTTCCGGGAGCGATTCCGCTGTCAGGATCGCCTACTTCAGGATCATAAACATATCCGCAGACATCACATACATACTTATCCATAGTCATCCCCTAATATAAAGACTTAGTTCATTATACATACATATAAAAATTTTACAAATAAAAGGGCATAAAAAAAACCTGTTCCGAAACGGAACAGGCTTTGAAGGATTAGAAGCGGATGTGGCTGAATGCCTTGTTTGCTTCTGCCATGCGGTGCATATCTTCCTTCTTCTTGAAAGCTGTACCGGTATTTGCATAAGCATCAAGCATCTCTGCTGCAAGCTTCTCACTCATGGACTTGCCTGAGCGGCCGCGTGCTGCGGCAATAATCCAGCGCATTGCAAGAGCTTCACGTCTCGGCTCGCGGATCTCGGTAGGAACCTGATATGTAGCTCCACCGACTCTCTTTGACTTAACTTCAACAACAGGCTTTACGTTATCGAGAGCCTTTGTGAAAACGTCAATCGGTGCTTCACCGGACTTGTCACCCATGATCTGCATTGCTTCATAAAGAATGCGTGTGCTGACTGACTTCTTACCATCGAGCATCATGCGGTTGATGAACTTCTCGACTGTAACACTGTTGTAAACTGAATCAGGAAGGATTTCCCTAACAGGTGCGTTTGTTCTTCTAGACATTTCGAATCCTCCTCATCAAGCCTTCGGCTTCTTTGTACCGTACTTGGAGCGGCTTCTCTTT
>JAIKXP010000040.1 GCA_024684115.1 Sphaerochaetaceae bacterium
CTGCTTTTTAAGACTGTCTGAAAGATGTCCGCAGCGGACAGCCACGTAGTTCTTTTCCCTGCTTGTGGCATTTTTTAAAGCGGCGTATCCATAAGCTGCACAGACACTGTCCATATCAGGATTTCTGTGTCCGGTAATAAAGATTTTATCAGTCATGTTACTCATTTATCGTATCCTTATATCGCATTTTTCATCTGCATATTCACTGACAAGCTTCTCAAGAAAGCCCTGTTCGTATGCAAGTTCTTCTGAGTAGCTCTCGTCCAGCGTCACCGCGGGATTAAAGGCCTGAAGGTACCATTTGTACTTTACTCCGAGACTGTCCATCACTTCCTTGATTTTAGGAAAGTCCTCCTTTGTAACTACGGAAGGAACACATGTTGTTCTCACTTCCCAGTCTATTGAAGAGGATGAGAGAAGTTTCAATGAGGCCTTGAATGCTTCCACTGCAGAAGAGGAAGCAAAGACTCTGTCATAATGTTCAATGGCCGTCTTGAAGTCCATAGCCACGTAGTCCACTACGCCCTCTTTCAGAAGCTTTTTAAGAAAGTCAGGATTGGTTCCGTTAGTATCCAGCTTAACAAAGAATCCCATTTCTTTGACTTTTTTCATAAAGCCTTCAATCTCAGGATGAAGTGTAGGCTCTCCGCCTGTTATGGCTACAGCCTCAATCATGCCGCGCCTTTTATCCAGGTAGGAGATAATCTCCTCTTCATCCACCTGTGCTTCAAGCTCAGCTTCTGTGGGCGGAAGAACCAGTGACGGGTTGTGACAGTAGGGACAGCGGAAGTTGCAGCCTCTGGTAAACACCGTAGCTGAAACCCTTCCGGGACAGTTTAATAAATCCAGTTTCTGTAAACCTGCGAACTTCATACAGTTATACTAAACCAAGGTTTAAACTGTTTCAATCAGAGAAAAACGAGGAAGCATTCCATGTGACATTTTTAGAATCTCTGTCGATCATAACTAAAGTATGGCATGGTGAAAATCTAAAGTAAACATTGGGAAAAATCTAAAGTTTAATAAAAAAGCTCCCTTTCGCAAGGGAGCCATTTGAGTTTTAATTTCAATTATTTTGTGCCTGTAAAAGCAGTTCCGTTTACATAAAGCTTGTAGCCGTTTGAAACAACTGATGAAGCACTGCCGCTGAACTTAGTTACATAGCTGTCTGCTGTAAGAGTCCAGGTACTTGTGTTGTCCAGTGTAACTGATACTGTACCGGCTTCTGTAGAAACTGTTTTGCCGCTTGCATTCTTGATGCTGCCTCCAACATAGCCTGTAAATGATGAGCCGTCTGTAAGCTTTAATGTAAGAGTTGAGTTGTCTCCTACAAGAACAGCGCCCTCAAGAGCCTGGGAAGAAGCGTTTAATGTTGCTGTGTTGCTTCCTCCGCTCCAGCCGTCGTCACAAACTGAAAGAAGGATGTTATCACTGTCCTCATTTACAACTGAGACACCGCTGAGGGTAATGATTGCTGTGGTGTTTGTAACATGGAAGACATGACCGTTCTTACTTGTAAGACTTCCGTCTGTCATGGTGAAAGAGGAAGTGCCACTGTCTGCGTCTCCTGACATGGACTGGTAGATCATAATTGTGTCATAGAATGTAGCATTTCCGTTGCACTTGCTGTTGTTTGCTGTCATGTCACAGTTGTTCAGGGTAATGGAGTTAACACCTTCTATGCAGACACCCTCAGAGAGGTTTGAAACAAGAGTTGCGTTTGAAACAGTTACATCTGCAGTTGAGTAAATAGCAGGAGAACCAAGACCGTTTGAAGTGTATGTTCCGCCGTCTACTGTTACAGTTCCACCTCCCCTGTCTGTACGAATCGGTGCAGAAGAGCCGCCGCTTGTTGTAACAGTGAGGTTGCTGGCGTTTGTTACACCGCCACCTGTGGTCATGATTCCGCCGGATCCGCTTCCTGTGGTGACAATTGTGCAGTCAGAGATAACAACTGTTGTTCCGTCTCCTGCTGCTCCGTTCTGTCCGCCGTTACCACCGTAGGAGAAAACTCCGTTGGCTCCCGATGCGGAGGAAGAGATGCTACAGCCGCTGATTGTTGTGGTAGAGCCACCCATTACAAGAACTGTGGCATTCTGACCGTAGAAATTACAGTTATCTCCTCCGTCAGAATCTCCGCTCTTGTAAACTGTGGCATTTGTAATCTTTACTGCCTCATCTGTGTCTATCATAAGTGCACTTTGATCTGAGGAAGTTGATGAATAGGTCTTTGAATCCTCTGAAGTTGAAGATGTAATTTCCACAGCTCCCGCATAGATTACCTCAGAAGAGTTGCCTGAACCCGGGGCACCACCGGGCATACCGCCGCCATTGCCACCGGGGGCATCAGGAGGATTTCCGTGAACTGAGTGTTCTGACATTGTGTTTGCACTTGAAGTAGTTCCTGTACTCCCACAGGCTACAAGGGCAAGAATCATAACTACTGTTAAAAAT
This sequence comes from Sphaerochaetaceae bacterium, assembly GCA_024684115.1. GTDB lineage: Bacteria > Spirochaetota > Spirochaetia > Sphaerochaetales > Sphaerochaetaceae > UBA1265. The sequence continues at coordinate 2,455 of JAIKXP010000040.1, forward strand.
ACTGTTAAAACTTTTCTCATATGCTTTTTGTCCTTTCCCAGCCATCCCCTGCATCTGTTGTATGGCGTACGAACTTAAAATCACAGAAGTCTCCGCCCTGACAGAGGGTCTTGGTGCGGATAAAGTCTGTGTAGTGAAGCTCACCGTAGTTAATTATATCTGCATGGCAGCACATAGCACCAAGCTTTAAAAGATTTCTCTTTCCTAAAATCTTGGCGTAAATGCACTCGTTGCATTCAAAATGAAATATGTCCTTCGGATCATCCTTGTGCCAGGTATAGCGCCATCCTGTGCCTGATTTCTTGCTGAACCCTATGGGAACAATCTTCTTCATAAGAGACATGAAGAAACCCTTTTTGGAAAGCTTCTGCATACCTGAAGGATTGAGGAACTTCCACATCTCTTCAGAAACCTTTCTGTAGGCCTCTTCTTCTGAGTCTCCGTGTTTCTGCAGTGTTTCGTACATGGCAATTGAGGTAAGAATCTGAGCCATGTGCTCATAGTTGCCCTTGTCACAGTACTCTTTCTCTTCTACAAGAAGCTCTTCCATCCTCTTGTAAATGTCCTGCTGAATCTCAGAACTCAGTGTGGGAAAATAGTTCTGATAGCGGCTGATTGCAACCATATCCTCAGGTACGTACTTTTTCATTTTTGATCCTTTTCTTCCTATTGTACCAAGTATACAGGAAATCTATTTCTTTTA
>JAIKXP010000011.1 GCA_024684115.1 Sphaerochaetaceae bacterium
AAGAAGCTTCAAGGCACAGACAGCTATTACAGGCCCTGCGGAAGCTATTCCGGTCAGTCCGAAGCTGTTGTCCTCCTTTCCCCTTACGGAAGAAGAAACACCAAGGCCCATGGCGAGAATGAACGGGACGGCAAGAGGCCCCGTGGTGGCTCCTGATGAGTCAAAGGCCATGGAAGCCGTACCCTGTCCGGTTAAATATACAAGGATAAAGATAAGAAGATAGCTTATGGTAAGAACCAGTTTAAGGCTTAGCCCCTTAAGGGTCCTGTACAGCCCTATATCTATAAATATTCCAAGACCTGCAGCAATCATGAAGGTAAGACTCCTGCTGTTCATGCCGGGGTTCAGTGCACAGATTCTCTTAGCCAGTACGTTCACATCAGGCTCTGCAAGAGTTACCGAGAATCCTATAAGAAAGCCCAGGAACAGAACAAGAAAGAGGTTTTTTCTGTCTGCCATGACTTTACCGAGCCTCTGACCGGCCGGAACCATGGACAGATCAACTCCTCCAAGGAAAATGGAAAGGCCGAGAAGAAGCATGAGAGAACCCGCAAGGAAAGGAATAAGAAGCTCCCCAAGGGGCACAACCGTGAAATTCAGAATGAGAACAAGTATGACTATGGGAGCTACAGAAATAAGTGTTTCCCTGAATTTTGCTGAAAAATCCACCCCGATTCCTCCGTGCCCTCACTATAAAAGATTTCAGGCTCTTTATCAAACCTTGTTGTATTCTGTTGCAAAAAGGGAAAATTTTTTCTCCCTTCTTACTATTGCGTGTTATAATTACTAGTCAGAGGAAACGGAGAGTTCCTCAGAACACACCAAAAAAGGAGAAAGACATGAAAAAAATTCTTTCAGTAATGATTATTGCTCTTTGTGCACTCATGCTCTTTGCTTCTGGCGCTAAAGAAGCTCCGGTAGAGAAAGATGCAAACTACACAATCCGTATTTATTCAAACTCCAACTCAACTGAGCGTACAACATGGCTCATTGCTGAGGCAAAGAAAGCTGGTTTTAACATTTCTATTGATGACAACACAGTTATCTCCGGAGATGATAAGGCTGTTCAGGCAGCAAACGAGAAGAAAGACGGAGACGTAATCTTCGGTCTTAACGAAACAAGATGGTCACAGCTTGTATACGGAACTTATGAAAACATTAAGCTTCTTGAGTACGTTCCTTCATGGGCAGCAGATGTAGGCGCCTTCAAGTTTGACGGAAAGGCTTACGGTCTCGTAATCCAGAACGTTCTCATGCTCTACAGAACTGACGAGCTCGGAACAAACGGAAAGGAACTCCACTTCAAGCACTGGTCAGACATTACTGACTGCGGCTATGTCTGGTACAGACAGAACAAGGTTGGTGGAACAACAAATACAAACATCAACAACGCTATCCTTTATCCTTACACAGATCCATCATCACCGGCAGGCGGAATCTCCGTTGAAGGCTGGAAGAAGCTCTGGGACTACTGTGCCAACGGAAACTGCACCGGTGACAAGTACGGATTTGATCCTCTTAACAAGGGACAGGTTGCTGTATCAACATTCTATTCAAGTGCCCTCTACGGAAAACTTGACTCAGCTGCAGACGGATCAAAGACTCCTCTTACAGCAGACAACTGGAAGCTCGTTGATATTGAAGATGGTACATACTACATTACAGAGTACATTGGTATTGTCGACAAGGAAGGCAGAACAGCCGCACAGACAGCACAGGTCAAGGCCTTTGTTGAATGGTTCGGAAGCGCAGAAGTTCAGGCAGCATGGGCAATCGAGTTCGACTCAGCTCCTTGCAGCACAAAGGCTTCAGCTATTGTCTATCCTGACGGAACACCTGACATCTACAAGATCAAGAACTTTGGTCTCAACACAGTTCCTGGAACAGACATGAACTATGCTTCATATGTTTCTGCTCACCTCACAGAGTGGACAAACATCCAGACAAACCTCGGCTTCTACTGGGCAGATGCTTCTAAGGCACCGGCAGAACCGGACTGGAACAACCTTGACTGGGCAACTCTTTGCCAGGCTAAGTAACAGCTTTCAATCAAGGAAAAATCTGGCGAGCCGGGAAACCGGCTCGCTATTTTGAATATAAGGGGACAAAGATGATTAATCTTAAGGACATAGTAGTTAAATTCGGAGATTTCACAGCCTTGCATGACATAAACATAGATGTTAAGGAAGGAGAATTCTTTACCTTCCTGGGTCCGTCAGGCTGTGGAAAAACAACTACACTGAGAACCATCACCGGATTCATTGAGCCTGCAGCAGGTTCAGTAGTTATGAACGGGGAAGATATTACCCATGTTCCTATCGAGAAAAGAAACATAGGCATTGTTTTCCAGAGCTATGCCCTCTTCCCTACCATGACTGTTTACGACAACATTGCATTCGGTCTTAAAATAAAGAAACTTAAAAAAGACGAGATAGATAAGAAGGTCCGTGAAATAGCCAGGAAGGTAGATCTTACCGACGAGCAGCTTCAGAAGGCTGTCTCCCAGCTCTCAGGCGGTCAGCAGCAGAGAGTAGCCATAGCAAGAGCTCTGGTTATGGAACCGGCTATCATCTGTCTTGATGAGCCTCTCTCAAACCTGGACGCAAAGCTCAGGGTTCAGCTCAGAAACGAGCTTAAGAAGATGCAGAAGGACTTTGGAATTACCTCCATCTACGTCACACACGACCAGGAAGAAGCTCTTACCCTCTCAGACAGGATTGCAGTCTTCAACAAGGGCTTTATTGAGCAGATCGGTAATCCGAACGAGATTTACAACCACAGTGCAACAGAGTTTGTATGTAACTTCATAGGCGACATAAACAGACTTGAGGAAGGAACCGTCAAGGAGCTCAACAGGCGCGGAGCAAAGCTTGATGAGAAGAAACACCACTACATAAGGCTTGAAAGGATCCACGTCAACAGTCAGGCACAGGGGCTTGAAGAGTTTGAAGGAACCGTCAAGAGCATGGAGTACTACGGACTTTATATTAAGTACACCATTGAGCTTGCAACCCAGACAGTTAAGGTAATTGAGAAGAACGACGGAAGCACTCCTTTCGACGTTGGAGATAAGGTAAAGATTTACTTCTCAGTTTCAAACATTATGAGCTATACGCCTCAGAAGGGGGCTACAGATGCTGAATGAAAAACGCTTTGACGGCAAAACAGTTATTCATATTCTCGGTGGTCTGTTTTTTGCCTATCTGTTTTTCGGATTCATGCTTCTGCCCTGTCTTAATACCCTGACAAGCATTTTCAAGGTAAAAACAAGCAGCGGTGAAGCTGATCCACTGGCAGTCATAAGGTTCTTCCTTGCAGGTAACATGAAGAATTTCGTATGGAATTCCCTGAAACTTGCTCTCTGCCTTGTAATAACGGTAAACGTAGTCGGTGTTTCAATTGTACTTCTGACAGAGTACTTTGACATTAAGGGAGCCGGAATCCTGAGAATGGGTTACATGACAACCCTTATCTACTCCGGTGTTGCCCTTGTTACAGGTTACATGTTCCTCTATGACAACGACGGAATCATAACAAACCTCCTCATAAAGAGCTTCCCTGACATGAACCCCAACTGGTTCTCAGGTTTCAAGGCAGTTCTCTTCACCATGACTTTTGCATGTACCAGTAACCACATGCTCTTCCTGAGAAATGCAATCAGGGGAATTGACTACAATACTGTTGAAGCTGCAAGAAACATGGGTGCAAACCCGTTCAAGGTTCTCTGGAAGGTTGTTTTCCCGACCCTCATTCCGACCATGTTCTCCCTCACGGTCATGACCTTCATCACAGGTCTGTGTGCCATGAGTGCTCCGACACTGCTCGGCTATGACTCAATCAACCCTGAGATTGTCAGACTTGCAGGCTCCTCCGCTGCGGATGAATCCTTTCCTCAGGCCAGAGCTGCCCTGCTCTCAATCATTCTTGCCACGTTTACAATTGTTCTTCTGACAGTCCTCTCTTCCTATGAGAGAAAGGGCCACTACCTTTCAGTTTCAAAGACTAAGGCAAAGCTTCAGAAACAGAAGATAACAAACCCGGTTGCTAATGTAATTGCACATATCTATGCATATGTGCTCTTCATAGTCTACATGACTCCGGTCGTAATGATTGTAATCTTCTCATTCCAGACCTACAGTGCCATAAGACTTAAAACAATAGACTTCAGCAACTGGACGCTGGTCAACTTCATAGGCCAGCAGGACTACCAGTACATGACTTCAAGAGGCACCTACAAGACACGAGTGGGCTCCATTTCCGGTGTCTTCTCCAATGAGGCAACACTGGGCGGTATAAAGATGAGCTTCATCTTCTCCGCAATAGCAGCCGTTCTTGCAGCCGTAATAGTAGTTGTGGCCTGTGCCTACATATTCAAGCACAGGAAGAAGGGAATAATTCTTGAGTACTCACTTCTTTTCCCGTGGCTGCTGCCTACCATACTGATCTGTTTCTCATACAGAACATACTTCAACAGTCAGGAAGTCTGGTATGTCTTCGGACAGAACCTTTACTACGGTCCAAACGTAAGATTCCTCATAATCATGGCGTACACGGTTGTGAAACTGCCGTTCAGTCTGCGAATGATAAAGGCGGCGTTCTACGCAATAGATGAAGAGCTTGAAGATGCGGCCAAGAACCTGGGGGCTTCGCCTCTTGTGACGTTCCTGAAAGTAAAGCTTCCGATCATCCTGCCAAGCGTACTGGCAGTAGTGGCCCTGAACTTCAACGCTCTGTTCACCGAATACGATATGTCAGCAACCTTTGCTTCAACCTACGGTACATCTTACGCCATGGTCATCCAGGCCATGTGTACTGAAGAAGGTCTTTACGGATTCAACGTAAACGCATCCGGAAGACGCTGTGCTTCTACAGTCTTTATTATGTTACTCTCCGGACTCATCCTCTATCTTGTTTACGGCGTGGGAGCCCGAGACCTTGGAGAGCGCCTGATTGCACGGGACAAACGGAGAAAGAGGATTGAAAAGTTCAAATCTTTCTTCGGCAAAAGAAATAGAGAGGCCATTGCATGATAAGAGAGACTGTTGATATACAGGATGCAAAACTTGAATTGAGTGTTTTCGACGATCATAGGGTTCGCCCTATGATCGTCATATGTCCGGGCGGTGGTT
>JAIKXP010000012.1 GCA_024684115.1 Sphaerochaetaceae bacterium
AAAAAATGGATCTTAAACTTAAAGACAAAGTCGTGCTTGTAACAGGCGGTACAGGCGGAATCGGTAAAGCAATCGTAAAGGGCTTCCTCGGCGAAGGTGCAAAGGTTGCTTTCTCTTCAACAAGTCAGGAAAAGATTGACGCTCTTCTTGCAGACCTTGCAGATTACAAGGGACAGGTTGCTGGTTTTGTAGCAGACCTCAGAAAGGAAGAGGACATCAAGAAGTTCGTTGAAAGCGCAAAGGCTCACTTCGGAACTTTTGACATTGTTGTTCCAAACGCCGGTTACGAAGGAAAGGCTCATCCAGTTCAGGATATGACTCTCGATCTCTTCGAGCAGACATACATGCTCAACGTATTTGCAGTCATGCTCACAATGAAGTATGCAGCTCCAACTCTCATTGAGAAGAAGAGCGGTGCAGTCGTTGTCGTAGCTTCAGCTGCTGCTTACGAACCGACAGCCGGTAACAGTGCTTATGTTTCATCAAAGTACGCTGTTGCAGGTCTCACAAAGTGTGTTGCCCTTGAACTCGGCCCATGCGGAATCCCTGTAAACTATGTTTGCCCGGGTCCGGTAGACACTCCTATGATGCTCAGAATCGAGAAGGACTTCTTCGGTGATTCAATGACTCACGAACAGGCTATGGCCATGCTTGCCGGCAACTATGCCATGGACAAGCGCTATGCAAAGCCTGAAGAAGTTGCAAACGCAGTTCTTTACCTTGCTTCAGAGGTATCAGCTCATACAGCAGGTATGGGAATGCATGTTGACTCAAAGGTCAGCGCAACAAGCTGAGTTTTTAACTGCACTCTTTTATGGACGGAGGTTTTGCCCCCGTCCTTTTTTTCTTCCCACCTCTTCATCCATTTTCAAAACTCTTGAAACGGATGAAGAAACAAGACTTGCAAAGCTTTAAGCTGTCTATAAATACGCTGCTTTGTTTTATCTTTCAGTGAAAATTTTTTTCCATGTTAATTGGATGAAGAATTTTAGATAATCGACTTCAAATAGTTGAAATGGATGAAGAGAGGAAGGCCTGCAGGAGGATAATGGCCGTTTTTCACCCCGCATACAGCTGAGGACCAGGGCATTTCTTCATCATAATTTTTAAAAGAGGGAATATGGATGAAGAATCTGTGATATTTTACCCTGAAATGAAAAATATGATGAAGACAATCTGTGGTAGCCTTAAAAAACTACTTATTTGAGAACACAGGCTTTCGGAGTTGAAGAGCCTATAATCTGGGTCTATAATCAAAACAGTTTTATCGGGAGACCTACAGATGAATTTGACCGAAAAGTTGATAAATATACTGACAGAGTTTTTTCTGGATGGCAGTGGACTCTTAAGCCTGCTTTCTCTTGTTACGCTGTTCGGTATGGCAGGAATATTCAGGAAGGCCTCATTCAAGTGGCATCACATCATACTTCCGTGGGACAGATACTATACGCTTGCAAAATGCGCATTCAGGGAAAATGAAGGAAAGGTCCTGGCTGTTTCAATCTTTATCTCATCAGTAGTGGATATCTTCAATATACTGATAATGGATACCAGAACCTCCCAGATGCTCACCATTGAAGGTCTTGGTAATCCTCTCATGCTTATCATCTTCCCTCTCCAGATAATAATCCTGGTCTATAAGATAAGAGTATTCTCAAGCCTGTGTGATGTTTACGGACGTAGCCGCAAATGGATGTGGCTCTGGCTGCTCATTCCCCCGATCCCATTTGTTCTCTGGGGATGGAACAGGAACTTCAACCCCAAAATTGACTACGAAGATGTCCGACAGGATGTTGTTGAATCATACAGGGTCGGTTCCGGTTCAGCCATAGAAGAAGGTCTTTCGGTCAGACTTGAGCACAGAGTTGTATATGACTTCTTCAGTAAGAAATATCTGCTTAAGAACATAAATATGGATATAGCTCCAGGCCACATGGTGCTCCTGCTTGGAGGCTCCGGGGCTGGAAAGACAACCCTTGTAAATGCGATTAACGGATATGAACCGGCAAAGGCAGAAATCCTTCTCGACGGACACAACATCTACACTGAATACAGAAAGATGATTTATGAGATAGGGTACGTTCCTCAACAGGAACTCATGAGACCCAAAGATTCTGTATACAACACCTTGAACGATGCCTCTCTTTTAAGAATGCCTGCAGAGCTTTCCGATAAAGACAGGGAAGAGAGAATTTCAGAGGTCATGAAAATCTTTGGTCTTACAAGGCTCAGAAACAGACCTGTTGAAGTTCTTTCCGGAGGTCAGAAGAAGAGGCTTTCAATAGCCATGGAGTATCTTTCAAATCCGTCTCTGTTCATTCTTGATGAGCCTGACTCAGGTCTTGACGGGGTCATGGCAAGAGAGCTTATGAGAAACCTCAGGGAGATTGCTAATCAGGGAAAGATTGTAATTGTAATTACCCACACCCCTGACCGCGTGATAGACCTCTTTGATGATGTAATTGTTCTTGCCCGTGACAGGGAAAAATGCGGAAGACTTGCATGGTTCGGACCTGTAAAAGAAGCAAAGAAGTTCTTTGAAAAAGAATCCATGGAAGAGATTGTTCTCAGCATAAACAGCTTAGAAGAAGGTGGAGAAGGCAGGGCAGAGGAGTTTATAAACAGATTTGCCGGCTTCTCGGAAAATAAAATACAGGAGGTTTCTGAATGAGCAGAGAAAACATTGCAAACAAAATGCTTGATGAAGAGATCTCCAGATCCATACTGCTCAGGCGCAGAGGTAGACTTGAACAGGTTTTCATCTATCTCGGCAAGTTCCTGAGACTATTTGTATATCAGAATGAGTGGAAGGTTTTTCCTCTTGCTGCAGTTGTGGCAGCCATTGTCTCAATGGTTGTAAAAAGAGATTTCTTCATGACCATGGAAGGAACCCTTAAGGGTGCCTTTGCCCTGACATGCATCAGCATCTGGAACGGATGCTTCAATTCAATTCAGTCTGTATGCAGGGAGAGGGAAATAGTTAAGAGAGAGCACCGCTCAGGCCTGCATATTTCATCCTACATAGTGGCCCACATGCTTTATCAGGCCATTCTCTGTATAGGCCAGACGGTCCTGACTCTTTACGTGTTCAGAATTGCCGGAATAAAAATGCCTGAGAAGGGTCTGGTTACTTCCTACTTCTTCCTGGAACTTGGAGTAACCATATTCCTTACCACATACGCTGCAGACCTTCTTTCACTGTGGATTTCAACCATAGCACATACATCGACTACAGCCATGACCGTCATGCCTTTTGTTCTTATCCTTCAACTTGTCTTCTCCGGTGGAATCTTCACCCTTCCGGCCTGGACAGAACCGATAGGCAGATTAAGCATTTCAGGCTATTCAACAAAGTGCTTCATGGCACAGGCAGACTACAACAACAAGCCTCTTGTAACCATATGGAATACCATTCAGAAACTTGAAGACAATGAGATAACCACTTCATTTACACTCAATGACATATTTGAAAAGCTTCAGAATGATTCCAGCGGGCAAATGGCAGCCCTTAGAAAAGAAGTGGTATTTACTCCGAAAACGGTAGGTGAGCTTTATGGGGCAATAAAGGAAACCGAGTCCTTCAAGGCTTTCCAGAAGCAGAACATTGACCTCTCATTTTCTGTCGGAGAAGTACTGGGTGAGCTCAAGAACAGCGATGAACTGAAAGACTTCAGGAACCAGGATCTTGCCTTTATTTCAGTGGACAGTATACTCTCGCTTCTCTCTGAATATGCGGATCAGTTCAAGGTCTCACAGCTACGCTTCGGCAAGAATCTCACTGTAAGCGAGCTTATGAATATGATCCGGCTTGATGATATAATTGCCCTCCACTCAGATGTCGTAGTGGGTGAAACCGTTACAGTCGGAGACATCATTGATTACATAATAAGCAATGAAGATATCCAGGCCGTGAAAAATGATGAGATAAAACTCAGTATAAGGGTCGGGGATGTAATAGATATCTTAGGCAGGGACAGACTCATAAACTATCTTGAGAGTTCTGCAGCAGAAGCTTCTTACAATCCAATGTACGAGCATACCGTTGAAAACATCTGGGGATACTGGCTCATGCTTCTGGCTCTGTGTGCAAGCTATGGCACTCTTGCCATTATTACCCTTGAGTTCATAGATAAGGATAAGCGCTGAGATTATCAGCGTTTGACCTTTCCAAGTACATCTGCCCAGTGTTCCCACGGGGTGTTGTAATAATTCCTATACATCCACTTTCCGAGCCTGTTGTTCATTCTGGACAGCAGGTTCCATGTTGTTGAGGGAAAGGCTATGAGCGGTATGAACAGAGGTCCGAGGATTCTGCTCTGTATGCTGTGTCCGAGTTCATGCTTCTGGGTGTCTTCCCAGCTTCTGAATCTCATGTAGGAGGCCCGGAAGAATATGAATTCTCCGCAGGAAAAGCAGGTGTAGAACCCGTTGTGGTGGACATATCTGAGTCTTTTCTTTCTGTCCAGAGGTTCCGTTTTATGCATGGCAAGAAAGAGCAGGGCTGAGAGGGTCTGGGGAAGCTCCCAGGTTGCTGCCATCAGTATTTTTCCTACAGTTTTTAAAGTCATAATCTAAGATTAACAGTGAGAATATTCTCTTTCAAGACACTCACAGTCAGAAAAAGAAAAGGGGACCATTTCCATGACCCCCTCTTATTATATATCTAAAATTTATTTGAAATTGAACATTTGGTTGTTGGAGCTTGCTCCGTAAACGTATGAGCTGAATGTGAAGCTTGTTGTCTTGCTTCCTCCGCTTACTGTCGGGTAGCCGTAGTATAGACCGTCAAAACTTGTTCCGCCACTTGCTGTTACTCCCTTGTAAACGTAGTATGTGCTTCCCTTTTCCATATCCGGACTTGAAATCATACAGACCATGCTTGAACTGTAGTTGGAAGAAGGAATTGTAGAAGCGAATACTACATTTGAAGAAGAATCCTTTACTGCAAATGTTGTTCCTGCACTTCCTGCGTAGCTTCCGCTTATGATTGCAACAGGCTGGGTTGTAGCTGTTGTTGAAGGTGAAGAAGCCAGGTTTGTATTGTAGTAGAAGGCTACGAGTGTTCCTCCTGTTACTGCAAATGTTCCGTCTACATCAAATGCTCCGTTTCCGTTTGTCTTGCAGAGAATGCGTACAACACCACCGCTGATTGTCAGTCCTGCATTTGAATCAAGAACATCTTCAGACTTGCTGTATGCATCAAGA
>JAIKXP010000047.1 GCA_024684115.1 Sphaerochaetaceae bacterium
CACGGATGGCCACAGGGAGAAGCGTAGTTTTGGGTATGGAAGAGCAGAAGGAAAAATATTTAAGAAATTTTGTTACTATGTACAGTAACACGATTGACAGCAGAGGGTGTTTGTAGTAAAAAATGATTAAACCGTTGAGGAAGAGTAGTAGAAAGCTTCCCTTTTCATACAGAGAGTCGCTGGCGGTGAGATGGCGGCAGATAAAAGGCTTTTGAATGGACTTCTGAGGGCGAACAGAAAGGGAGACCGAGTATGGGAGACGGACAGGCCGGCCGTGAAAACAGGTTGACACATGGTGGTGTGTATAAGAGGGCACGTTGTGCCAAGCCGGGTGGCACCGCAGGAATGAAGAAATTACATCCTGTCCCAGCATAATTTTTATGGCAGGGGCAGGATTTTTTTATGCTCCAGAGGAGATTATCATGAAGAAGAGATTTGTACTTGTACTTGTTGTACTTCTCGCACTCGCAGCACTGGTCAGCTGCGCAAAGAAAGCTGACACAGCAGAAACACAGACAGCTTCAAAGACCTTCAAGGTCGGCATCTGTAACTATGTAGATGACGCATCCCTTAACCAGATTGTTGAGAACCTTCAGAGCAGCCTTCAGGCACTTTGCGACAAGAACGGATACACACTGGTTGTGAAGTATGACAACTGCAACGCAGATTCAAACGTAATGAATCAGATAATTGCAAACTTTGCAGCAGAAAAAGTTGATCTTATGGTCGCAGTAGCAACACCAGTTGCCATGGCCATGCAGGCAGCAACTGAAGACAGCAACATACCGGTAGTATTTGCCGCAGTATCTGATCCTGTTGCAACTCAGATTGTACAGAGCCTTGAGAACCCGGGAAAGAATATTACAGGAACATCTGACTATCTGAATACAAACGCAATCGTAAACCTTATCTTTGCACTTAATCCTGGAATCAAGAAGGTTGGACTTCTCTATGACGTAGGACAGGATGCTTCAACAACAGCAATTGCCCAGGCAAAGGCAGAGTTTGAGAAGAGGGGAGTTACTGTTGTAGAAAGAACAGGAACAAACGTTGATGAAGTTGTACTTGCTGCCAGAGCACTTGTTGCTGACAAGGTTGAAGCAGTCTTCACACCGACAGACAACACAATCATGAACGCCCAGCTTTCAATATATGAGATCTTCAACGAGGCAAAGATTCCGCACTACACAGGAGCAGATTCATTTGCACTCAACGGAGCCTTCCTCGGATACGGAGTTGACTACGCAAATCTTGGTAAGGTGACAGGAGAGATGGTCTATGATATTCTTGCAAACGGCAAGAACCCGGGAACAGTTGCAGTAAAGACATTTGACAACGGAACTGCAACCGTGAATACGGATACCTGCGCAGCTCTCGGACTGAGTTTTGATGAAGTACAGAAGCTGTTTGCTCCGTACTGCACAAAGGTCCAGAGCATTGTTACTGCTGAGAGTTTCGGAGACCTTAAGTAATGGATTTTTCATCAGTGTTTTCTCTGGGGCAGACAGCCCTGGAGCTGGGACTAATAAGTTCCCTTACCGTACTTGCACTGTTTTTAAGTTACAGCATGTTGAATGTCTGTGACCTCTCTACTGACGGCTGTTTCACTTTTGGAGCAGCCGTTGGCGCTGTTGTGGCCATATCGGGGCACCCGTACCTCAGTATAGCGGCAGCAATGGGCGCGGGCATGCTTAGCGGACTTGTAACTGCAGTGCTGCAGACAAGAATGGGAATAAACAGCCTGCTGTCGGGAATTATTGTTAATACGGGACTGTATTCGGTAAACATTGCCGTTATGGGAAACACATCCCTGCTGAACATGAACAGGACTGAAACAGTCTTTACAAAGCTCAAGGGAGCGCTTTCACAGACGGCCTTCTCTTCACAGTTCAAGGTAATAATTGCCTTCCTGGCAGTAGCCGCTGTGGTTGTTTTCCTGACATTTTTCTTAAGAACAAGACTGGGTCTTGCAATCAGAGCCACGGGAAATAATCCGGCCATGGTAAGAAGTTCTTCCATAAATCCGGTCATGACCACAACGGTCGGTCTTATAATTTCAAACTCATTTACCGCGCTCTCCGGCTGTCTCATGGCTCAGGCACAGAAGTCGGTAAATATTGATATAGGTTCGGGCATGCTCACTGTAGCCCTTGCTTCACTGCTTATCGGAAACGCTTTCTATTCGAAGAACAGGATTGTTTTCAGGGCTGTGTTTGCAGTTGTTGGAGCCATAATCTTCAGGGTTGTATACACACTGGCACTGAGGTTCAACATGCCGGCCTTCATGCTCAAGCTTGTCTCTTCAGTAATTGTCATAATCGCAATCTCAGCTCCGTATCTTAAGAGTCAGATGCCAATGATTAAGAGAAGGCTTGCAAACCGCAGGGGAGGTCATAATGCTTGAGATAAAGAAGATTACAAAGACCTTTAACCCCGGAACCGTAAATGCAAAAACAGTATTAAAGGATTTTTCTCTGACCGTTAATGACGGGGATTTCATAACCATAATAGGTGCAAACGGAGCCGGAAAATCCACACTGTTCAACGCCATTTCGGGAACGTTTTTCACGGACAGCGGTTCAATCTTTCTGGACGGGAAGAACATAACGCTGGAAAGTGAGTATAAGAGGGCCAGGGTAATCGGAAGGCTCTTTCAGGATCCGAAGATGGGAACAGCTCCGGGCATGTCCATTGAGGAGAATCTTACGCTGGCAGCCGGAAGGGGTGGCTGGCTTTCAACCATAAGCAAGGCTGACAGGGAGTTTTTCAGACAGACTCTTTCAAGTCTTGATATGGATCTTGAGAAAAACATGGGAAAGATTGTGGGACTCATGTCGGGTGGTCAGAGACAGGCCCTGACTCTCATGATGGCTACCATGAACCCGCCCAAGATACTGCTTCTGGACGAGCATACGGCAGCACTGGACCCGGAAACGGCTGCGAAGGTGCTTTCGATTACGGACTCGGTTGTGAAGAAGAATAACCTTACGTGCCTGATGATTACGCACAACATGCAGAGTGCGCTTGATTACGGGAACAGAATCCTCATGATGGATAACGGAAAGGTTGTGTTTGACGCTTCGGGCGAAGAAAAGAAAAAACTCAGGGTATCGGATCTTCTGGTACTCTTTAAACAAAAATCAGGAAGGATGCTTGATAACGACAGAATTCTGCTATCATAAAATTAACGGAGATTGATTATGTCAGTTATAGCAACGCTTAACAGCTTTCCGCTGTACCTAATCTGCGGCTCTATCATTGCCTTTGTGGCATTGATATGTGTAGTTTTTATAATCCGTGCCTATAGGGCGGGAATTGCCATGGGAATGGACCCGAAGATTCTTAAGAGGGTCATTACTTCAAGTGCAACGTTCCCCATCCTTCCTTCAGTCGGAATACTTCTGGGTGTAATAGCCCTTTCCGGAAGCCTTGGCCTCCCGTGGCCGTGGCTCAGACTGTCGGTAATAGGTGCACTTCACTACGAAACACAGGTTGCCCAGGCAGCTGCCGAGAGTGTGGGAATAGGGACACTCAGTCCGGAGACCATGACACTTTCAGCCTTTACGACCATTGCTCTGCTCATGAGTATATGTATCATGTGGGGCATGGTGCTCTCAGTATTCCTGAACAAGGGTTATCTGAAGAAGATAGGATTTAAGAATTCGGAAGATAAAACCGAGCTTAACGGTAAGAAGAAGGGAGGTTTCGGAGACCTGGCCATGAGCGCCATGTTCATAGGTCTGGTCAGTGCCTACATAGGTTCCTATATTGGCGGTTTTGTTTCTTCAAACGGGCTTTTCACCTTCAGCGGTGACTGGGTTCCTCTTGGAGTCGTACTTGTTTCAGCCCTGGTTATGGCTTTCTTTGTCTACCTTTCAGAAAAGAAGAAGAAAGGCTGGGTTGATAACTTCTCCATTGCGGTGAGCATGCTTGTCGGTATGTCTTCAGCCATACTGTTTTCACTTATCTGAGGAGGCCACGCATGAACAGAAACGATTATTTTGAAAAATACAATAAGAAAACTCACTTTCTGGGAAGAGTGTTCTCTGTAATAACTCTTGTACTTCTTGTCGGGGCTCCGTTCCTCATGGGATCAATTCTCGGGGCAAGTCCGGATATAGGGGCTGTGGCAAAGGGCTTCATTTCGGTTGGACTTGTGTGGTTTGTAAGTTCAATTGTTGAATTCCTGATTTATACTCCCATGCTGGGAGCAGGAGGAAGCTACCTGGCCTTTATCACGGGAAACTTGATTAACATGAAGATTCCATGCGCGGTCATGGCAAGGGACATTGCCGGGGTTAAGACCGGCACTCCGGAAAATGAGATTGTTTCCACCCTTTCGATTGCGACATCTTCCCTTGTTACGATCGTGGTTCTGGCTCTGGGAGTTCTTCTTCTGCAGCCGATTCAGGGGTTCCTGCAGAGTCCGGTGCTGCAGCCGGCGTTCGCAAATGTTGTTCCGGCCCTCTTCGGAGCCATGGCCTACAAGTACTTCAGGGGCAACATGGGGATTGCGGTTTTCCCGCTGGTCATCATGTCACTTCTGTTTATCCTGGTGCCGTCTCTTACCGGTTCAACGAGTATGATGATTATTCCGAGCGGCGGTATTGCCATTGGAATAGCCTACCTTAAGTTCAGGAATAAAAAATGAAAACAGCAGCTTTGATAATCTGTATTCTTCTTTGTCCGCTTCTGATTGCCCTGGTGAGGACAGTCGTGATTAAGCTCCGTTTCAGGGGTAAGAAATCCACCTACAGGCCTGTGGGGGATAAAAAGAGGGAGGAAGAGTACGCATCAAAGCTCTCTGAAATGATTAAGATAGACACAGTTTCCCATGAGGGTGTGGATAAGCCTGAGAGGATCTATGAGTTCCACGCCCTTCTGGAGAAGCTTTTCCCGCTTGTGCACAGCAATCTCGAGAAAACGGAGATTAACGGGAACCTTCTTTTCAAATGGAAGGGGAAAAAGAGTGACAAGCCGGTGGTGCTCATGGGACATCAGGATGTAGTTCCTGTTGAAGGTGAGTGGAAACACGGTCCCTTCTCGGGAGACATAGCAGATTCTCTTGTCTGGGGCAGGGGCAGTGCAGACACAAAGTGCACCGTCATGGCCTTCTTCCAGGCGGTGGAGGAACTGCTTAAGGAGGGCTACACTCCCTATGAAGATGTGTACCTCTCTTCCTCCTGCACCGAGGAGTGGACGGGTCCGGGCTGTCCGAGTCTGGTTCAGTACCTTAAGGACAGGGGCGTAAAGCCTTTTCTTGTCTGTGATGAGGGTGGCGGAATAATCTCAAAACCCTTAGCCGGGGTGAACGGCGACTTTGCCGTCATGGGTATAATTGAGAAGGGTATGAGCGGGGTTAAGTTTACCGCTAAGAGTAACGGCGGCCACGCCAGTGCTCCAAAGAAAAATACCCCCATACCGCGCCTTGCAGCCTTTGTTTCAAGGGTTGAGAAAAAGTCTCCGTTTAAAAGGGTTCTTATTCCGGAGCTCAGGAGTTTCTTCAGGGAACTTGCCCCTTATTCTTCATTCCCGCTTGCCCTTGTTTTCAGTAATCTCTGGCTCTTTGGCGGTCTTTTTACACGTCTTATGCCACTGATTTCAGCCCAGGGTGCCGCCATGATGGGAACTACAATCTGCTTTACCATGCAGAGCGGTTCGGATGCGTTCAACGTTATTCCGGCTGAAGCATCGGTTACGGCAAACATACGTTTTGCAAAGAATCAGGGTAGGGAGGAGAGTCTCAGGATAATAACTGAGCTTGCTTCCAGATACGGTCTTGAGACTGAGGTCTTAAGAGCCAGTGACGTAACTCCCTCTGTTGATATGAACGGAGAGGCTTTCTCCCTGTGCCGCAGCGTAATAAAGCAGACCTTCCCCGGTGTAGCAAGTGTTCCTTACGTTATGACAGGCGGAACAGATGCACGCTACTACCAGGAAATATGTGACACATGTGTGAGGTTTGCCCCGGTTCTCTACGGACCTGAGCAGATGAAGGGCATGCATGGCCTAAATGAGACAATTTCAGTATCATGTCTTCCAGGAGCAGTAGATTTCTACAGGAACATAATTACTGCGGTCGGAGAGAAGTATGGCAGATGAAAAGTCACTCACACCGTCTTTTGACGGAAAGTTTGAATATGAGCTGGAAATAGAGGTCCCGCAGGGTCTCTACAGGGATAAGGCAAAGGTTCAGGATAACGCCAGAAGCTTTAAGATAGTTCACCGTGACGGGCAGAAACACAAGGCTGTTCTGTGCTTTCAGGGCTACCAGGGCTATCCCGGAGAAATGGCAGCTTTTGCAAAGAGAATCTATATGGCCGGCTTTGATGTGTGGGCTCCGAGGAACCCCGGAATGGGAACTTCCTGGGATGACTTTTACAACACTTCAGATAAGGACTGGCTTAACTGTGCTCTTTTCTTCTGTAAGAGCCTCTCTGAAAAGTACGGAATTGAGAACCTCTACCTTGCAGGTCATTCCATGGGCTGCGCTCTGTGTGCCCTCTGTGCAAGGGAGTACCCGGTTAAGAAGATGGTGTTCTTTGCTCCGGGGATAGGTCATGATGTTATAAGCCCTGTTCAGAGACGCATGCTCAAGCTTGCAGCTCCGCTTGTCAAGAGAAAGGAAACTCCGTGGCAGCATGATGATTCATACCACTTTGAATACGAGGCTCCGGTTGAGTGTGATTATGCTCTTGGAAAAGAGTACTGGTCCTATATGACACCAACCTGCTTTCTTGCAGCTGACAGGCTTTTCATAGAGAGCTTTGACGTTCTTAGTTCTCTAAAGACGGATGTTCTCATATTCATTGGCGGAAAGGACCCGCTGATTACGGTTAAGGGTTGTGAGAACATGGCCGCAGAGCTTAAGAAGGGCTCTTCTGAGGCCCGTGTTGTGTTCCTTGAAAAGTGCACGCACGGAATTCCCTATGATATTGATCTTCCTTCCATGGATAAGGCTTTCACACTCTCAGAAGAATTTCTTAAGAAATGAAGCTTGAAAAAGGTTTTTACAGGTACGTTGCAGTACTGACTCTACCCATTGTAGTTCAGAATATTCTCGACTCTGCCGTGAACATGGCAGATGTGATCATGCTTAACTATGTGGGTCAGTCATCAATTGCTGCCGTCTCCCTTGCAACCCAGATTACAAACCTTTTCTTCTGGTTCCTCTTCGGCAGCGGTACAGGTATGACCATGCTGGGCTCCCAGTACTGGGGCAGGGGAAATACGGACGCAATCAACAGGTCCCTTGGCATATCCTTAAGGTACTCACTGATTTTCTCCGGAATCTCAGCCTTCCTGTGTCTGGTGTTTCCATCATTTCTTATGAGAATCTACACCCCTGATCAGGAGTTAATAGAGCTTGGAAGCCGTTATTTAAGGCTTTTTGCTCCGGGAATTCTGGCCTGGGGTGTTTCCTACACCTTCCTTGCAGCGCTTAGAAGCACCGGAAGGGTGGCTGTGTGCACGCTAGTTGAAACACTGGCCCTTATCCTCAACGTAGGACTAAACGCTCTTTTCATCTTCTCTTTCAGGATGGGAGCCGCAGGAGTTGCAGCAGCTACCGCCCTTTCAAGGGTAATTGAAATGCTGGTCTGTTTTGCTATTTCAATGAGAAGCAGGACGGTTAAGATCAGACTCTCCTATATTTTCCATACCCACAGGGTCCTCGAAAAGGACTTCAGGAAAATGTGTTTTCCGGCAATTGCAAATGATTTTACCTGGGGACTCGCCGTATCAGTATTCTCGCTGATTCTGGGACACAGAAGTTCTGACGCCGTTGCAGCAAACGCCATAATAATAGTTGTCAGAAACCTTGGCTGCGTACTCTGCTACGGTGTAGCCGGAGCTACGGGAATAATTCTCGGTCAGTATCTGGGAGCGGGAAAAATCCGTGAGGCCTGTGATTCTTCAAGGGCTCTGCTTGTGCTCTCCGCCTTAACTGGAGCTCTGGGCGGGCTTTTGATCTATATTCTGACTCCCTTTATCACTTCCAGGGCAAATCTTACCTCCACAGCTCTTTCCTACCTTCTGTTCATGCTCCATGTAAACAGCTTTTATATAATCGGAACGGCAGTAAACACTCCTCTGATTGCCGGGGTGTTCAGGGCAGGAGGAGACTCCAGAACGGGCTTCTGGATTGACCTATTTTCCATGTGGGTCTGGGCTGTTCCCGCAGGTCTTATTGCGGCATTTGTCCTTAAACTTGACATTAAGGTTGTCTATCTTGTTCTCTGCACTGATGAGCTTGTAAAGATGCCCGTCTGCCTTAAGTATTTTTTCTCTGACAAGTGGGCAAAAAATATAACGAGAAAGGATTTAGAAGTAGAGAGATAAGAAAAATAAAGCTATAATCTACCCATGAAAAAACATTATATACTTCTTATTGCTCTTATGCTCATTCTTGTTCTGATTCCTGTTTCTGCTTCAGAAGATGACCGGCTCACGGTTTCTTTCGGTACAGGAAATGACTATTTTACCCGTGGTCTTTCCAGGGATGAAGATGATTTCAGAACCTACGGTATTTACCTGAATGCCTTCTGGAAAGATTACAACTTCTTTGCAGACCTTGATGTATTTACATTCAGGGAGCAGGGTTACCGCTACGATATTCTTTCCATAGGAGCATCAAAGAAGTTTGTTTTTGATAATTTCTATATTGTAAACGCAGGCCTGGGCCTGCAGCTTAAGGGCCCTCTTGCCGGAGATTTCTTCCAGAACAAACTTCATGAAATAAGAAAAATCCATCCGGTCTATCTTACCTATGATCCGGGGAATATTCACTTCAGTGCCAGGGCTCAGCTCAGAGCATTTTTAAATACAACAATCTCTCCATACATTGAGGCCAGAACCGGTTTTGATGCATTTGTTGCTGCCGGTGCAAGGCTTAAGACAGGTAAGAACTCAAATCTCTATCTTACTTACAGCTATGATATTTTCGGCACCCACGGTCTTAACTTCGGTATGGAATCTGACTTTGGCTTCCTTATTTCCACATACTACACCAATCTTCTTGACCACTTTGGTTATGGCTACATAGCAATTAATCCGTTCAAGCCGTTTAACGGAACAAAGAACACTATTACCGGTCTTGTTATGATGACCGGCAGCGGTCTGGAGTATTCGGTAATGGAGGTCCGTTTCTCTCTTAAGGAAAACCTTACTGCCTTCCTCAACATTAAGTCCTGCACAGGAGAGCTTGAACACAGCGAAACTAAGAGAATGGAAGACAACTTCTACAGTATAGGCGCCGGTTACATGCTCTTTGACCGCCTGGAGTTGAGGCTCTTTGGAGGAGCTCACTACAGGGAGGAGAGGGAGTACCAAGTAATAGACTCATACCTTGCTGCTCAGTTTGGTGCAGATTTAAGAGTAAAATGTATAGACGCTTTCAATGTAAGCTTTAATGTAGACGGCGGAGTTATCTGGTGTAACGGCTTCTACTTCTTCGGCGGTATCTCAATACTGATTTAAAATAGAAGATAGACCATGAAGAAAATAAGAATAGTAGTAATTTCATTTTTAATTATTCTCTGTATGAGTCCGGTATTTGCCGGTTCAGAAAGTCCGTTTACGGCAGTTACGGCGGAACTGGGGTTGGGTAATGACAACATTACCGGAGGTCTTTCCAGAAATGATGATGACTTTAGGACCTTCGGGATCTACGCAAATGTATTCTGGAAGGACTACACCTTCTTTTCCAGGTTTGATTCCTTCACTTTCAAGGACTACGGTTACCGCTATGATATCCTCACTGTCGGAGCAAAAAAGAATTTTGTTTTTGATAACCTCTATGTAGTAAACGCTTCTCTTGGCCTGCAGCTTAAGGGCCCGCTGGGCGGAGAATTCATGCAGAATACAATTCATAAGCTTTTCAACATAGCTCTTCTGTATCTTGAATACGAGCCTTCACAACTTCACTTCAGTGCTGAGGCCGGCGTAGAAGCCTATATGGATAAGAGGTTCTCTCCATACATAGCAGCCAGAACAGGTTTTGACTGGCGTGCAGAGGCTGGAGTGAGGCTCAGGATGGATGAGTTTTCAGTAGCAACGCTGACCTACAGCTATGATGTATTTAGCAGACACGGATTAAACCTTTCAATAGATGCAGATAATGGCTTTATGCGCACAACCTATACTACAAACTTCCTTGACCGCTACGGTTACGGCTGTACCTACATAAATCCGTTTAAACCGCTCAAGGGCAACGGAAATACAGTAGGCGGAGC
>JAIKXP010000067.1 GCA_024684115.1 Sphaerochaetaceae bacterium
AACCTTGTACACCCCGACAAAGACAACTTTAAATAAAACACTTTATTTGTTACTATCTTGGTATGAAGAATATAGTAATAATCGGCAGACCTAATGTAGGCAAAAGCACGCTCTTCAACCGGCTGGTCGGAAAGAGAAGGGCAATCACTGACCCCACACCAGGAGTAACAAGAGACCCGATCTCAGAAAAGTGGATACTCCGTGGCCATGCTGTGAACCTAACCGACAGTGGAGGAGTCAAACTCGACATAGAGGAGCTTGATGATTTAGTTGCAAAGAAGAGCCTCTCCCTCCTTGATAAGGCAGACGCCATAGTATTCCTCATGGACTGCATGGAGATAACCCCTGAAGACCAGATGCTCTGTGAAAAGTTAAGGCCCTATTCAGATAAAACCATACTTGCAGTAAACAAAATAGATGACTACACAAGAGAAGACCTCATCTGGAACTTCTTCTCCCTCGGATTTCAGAGGGTAATTGGCTTAAGTTCAGCCCACGGACTGGGAATAGACAACCTTGAAGACGCATTACTGGGACTGCTGGACCTTGATGATGCAGAAGATGAAGAGGCCAGAGAGCTCGAGGAAGAAGAGAATAAAAACGTTCTCAAGCTTGCAGTACTCGGAAAGCCCAACACAGGAAAGAGCACACTCACAAACCTCCTTACCGGAGAAGACCTCTCCATAGTCTCCACCATAGCAGGCACAACCAGAGACGTAGTAAAAGGCCACTTCTCCTACCACGGAAGAGAGTTCGAGATACTGGACACGGCAGGAATCAGGAGAAAGGCAAAGGTTGAAGAAGACGTAGAGTACTACTCAGTCAACAGAGCCATAAAGACAATAGATGAAGCCCATGTAGTTCTGCTGGTAATAGACTGCGCAGAAGGCCTTGCCGAGCAGGACAAGAAGATAGCAAACCTCATAGTCAGAAGAGGAAAGGGAGTCGTGCTTGTCATGAACAAGACTGACTTACTCTCAGGACTGCCAAATGAAGAGCAGGCACTGGAAGACAGGGTAAGGTTCCTGTTCCCCATCCTTAACTTCGCACCAATTGAGTTCATAAGCGCAAAGAACGGAGTTAACATAGGAAAGCTCCTGGACACAGTACTGAAGGTAGACAGACAGCTGTCAAAAAGAGTGGACACGGCAACGCTGAATAACGCACTTGCAAAGTGGGGAGAAGACTACCAGCCGCCACGCGGAAGCGTCGGACACTTTAAGGTGTACTACGGCACACAGATCTCCGCCCAGCCGGTAAAGTTCCTCTTCTTCGTAAACAGAAAGAAGGACTTCCCCGCAGTGTACACACAGTACCTTAAAAACTGCATAAGAAAGGACCTTGGCTTTAACCTGGTACCTGTAGAAATTGACCTCAGGGAAAGGGAAAGAAGCACCAGTAACCACATGCTCGGGCAGAAAGCAAAGGTAAGAAGCGCAGAAGAAAGAGAGACGGAAGCGCTGAAGCCGGTACAGAAGAAGACTGTGAAGAGTGCTGGAGGAAAGGCAAAAGCCACACCTAAGGCTAAGAAGGTCGGAGCCAAGGCCAGAAACAAGGCAAAAGAGCAGGCCAGAGCCATACATAACTACAACAAAAACAAAAGAGGAAAATAATGGCAAAAGAGTACAAAGCAATCTGTTTTGACATAGACGGAACACTTTATCCCTTAAGACTCATGACAAAGTACATGGCCCACATCATTTTTTTCCATCCGGTAATCAGCAGACAGTACAGAGAGCTTAGAAGCCTCTTCAGGGAAAACCAGGCAGACTTTGAAAAGCTTGGACTTGAGGACCAGAGCTTTGCCGTAAGGGAAGCTGCCATGTACATGAAGGTAAAGGGAGGAAACCTCAAACTCTCAGAAGCCAGGGTCCTGCTTGATAAAATGTACTACGAAAGACTTGAAAAACAGTACAGAAAACTCAAGGGACAGCCTGAAGTTGTAGAGACACTTAAAAAGATAAAGGAAGCGGGGCTGAAGATCGGAGTTCTCTCCGACTGGCCGCTTTTTAACAAACTGGAGCAGATAGGGGTAAAGGACATGATAGACGTTACCCTTAACTGTGATGACACAGGCTATCTCAAACCGGACAAAAGGTGCTTCTTTCTTATGTTAAAAAGACTTAACATGAAGCCGGAAGAAGTCCTTTACGTCGGAGACTCATACAAAAAAGACGTGTGCGGAGCAGCGGACGCGGGAATAGACGCGGTGCTCATCAACAACACGGCATCAGATACGAAATATCCCAGAGCCCTGAAGGTCTTTGAAGACTGGAAAGGCTTTGACAGCTGGCTTAGAGAAGAGGTAATTAACCAGACTGGAGGTAAAAAGAATGACAAGTGATTACATACTTATTGGACTGCCGGTAGTACTCTTTATTATTACTCTGGCCATCATTTTCATCCTGAGGTCTACAGACAACACAAAAAGAAGCGTCCAGACTGTAAAAGCCATGATTGACGGCTACAAGAAGGAACTGGACAGGGAAAAGATGAACAGAACCCAGGAAATCACAGACGCCACCATGAGGTTCTCAAACATAGACAGCGAGATGAACAGCAAGATTCAGATAATCACCGGCCAGCTTCAGAACCTCAAAGCCTACAATGATGACTTCACAAAACTCGGAGCCGCCATGGCAAAGTACGAAGAGGCTCTCACAGGTCTCGCACGCCTTACCAGAAGCGCAGATGATAAACTGACAAAACTCGAAGAAGAGATAAACCAGCTTGACTGTGTAAAGCAGATGATAGGCGAATTCAAGGATGAGATGGAGGGCATGGAAAACCAGCTCAAGAGCCACATCCAGACGGTAAAGGACATAGAAAAAGAGTCCGTCGAGCACATCAACACCTCGGTAGACAAGGTAAGTCAGGCCTGCTCAGACGACGTCGGAAAGCTCCTTAGCCGCATGGAGGAAGCCTTCCACAGCACAAGCGAGCAGTCCCGCGCCTTAATCAGCGAAATGAACCAGAAGACAGAAGCCGCCAGAAAGGCCTTTGACAACCTCTCTGCCTCCGGCTCAGACATCTTAAACTCAATAGTCGACCGCTCAGCCGACCAGATGCTCCTCGCAGCCCGCATAGAAGAACTCAGCGCCGAGCGCGATGCTATCCTTTCCGACCTCTCTTCCCTCAAAACCCAGTATCCTTCCCAGCCGGAAGAAGCCCCATCTCCTTCTGTTTCTGAAGAGAAGGAAGAAGTTTCTGCCAAAGCTGAAGAAGCTGAAGAAGAGGTAAAAGAAGAGAAGAAGGAGAGCGCTCCGAACTTCGAATTCCAGGACCTTGAGATAAGCCGGGAAGAAGAGATTATCTTTGACTGACTTGACCGCATTGTTATTCTTGCGTATTTTTGCATAGTCAAAACACAGATACGGAGATTGAAATGAAGCATAAAGACAAAAAAACAGAAGATATAAAGGAAGAAGAGGTAAAGACTGAAGAGGTTACTGAAGAGGTCGCTGAAGACGTTGCGGAAGAGGTGCCTGAAGTCGAACTTCTCAGGGAAAAGGTTGCAGAGCTTGAAAAGGAAGCTGCCGAGGCAAAGGATAAAATGCTTCGCCACCAGGCTGAACTTGAAAACTACAGAAAGCGCCTTGTAAGGGAGAAGGAAGAAGCCGTAAAGTTTGCAAACACACACCTTATGGAAGAGCTTCTTCAGTTCCTTGACAACCTTGAAAGGGCAGAAGCCGCAGCAAGACAGGGCGGAGATGCAGAGGCACTGGCAGACGGAGTTAACATGACCATGAGTCAGCTCCTCAGCACCCTGGAAAAGAGCTGGGGACTTAAGCAGATTGAAAGTGTCGGAAAGGAATTTGACCCTGAACTGCATGAGGCCTGCATGGCTGTAGCAGATGAAAGCGTTGAGCATGAGACCGTAGTAGAAGAGTTTCAGAAGGGTTACATGCTTCACGACAGAGTTATAAGGCCTGCAAAAGTAAAAATTGCCAGACCTTGTTGACGATTGGAAAAAACATTAATAGATTTGTGTTGTTGCAGAAAGCAACTAAAACTAAATTGAATAAAAGATTATTGGAGATATAAAAATGGGAAAGATTATTGGAATTGACCTTGGAACAACCAACAGCTGCGTAGCAGTTATGGAAGGATCCGAACCGGTCGTAATGGCTAATTCAGAAGGACAGAGAACAACTCCTTCTATTGTAGGTTTCACAGCAAAGGGTGACCGCCTCGTAGGTCAGCCGGCCAAGAACCAGATTGTAACAAACGCAGAGAACACAGTTTTCTCAATCAAGCGTTTTATGGGAAGAAAGTACAGAGAAGTACCATCTGAACTTTCAATGATTCCTTATAAAGTAATTTCCGGACCTAATGATGCAATCAGAGTTGACATCAGAGGTAAGGAATACAGCCCTGAGGAGATTTCAGCAAACATCCTTCAGAAGATGAAGAAGACAGCTGAGGACTACCTCGGAGAAACAGTAACGGAAGCTGTCATCACAGTTCCTGCCTACTTCAATGACGCACAGCGCCAGGCAACCAAAGATGCCGGAAGAATTGCAGGACTTGATGTAAAGAGAATTGTCAACGAGCCTACAGCTGCAGCTCTTGCCTATGGATTCGGAAAGGATTCATCAAAGGATGAAAAGATTGCAGTTTATGACCTCGGTGGCGGTACATTTGATATTTCAATTCTCGAGCTCGGAGACGGCGTCTTTGAGGTAAAGTCAACAAACGGAGACACACACCTCGGAGGAGACAACTTCGACCAGAGAATTATTGAATGGATGGTAAGCTCCTTCAAGAAGGACACAGGAATTGACCTTTCACAGGACAAGATGGCCCTTCAGAGACTCAAGGAAGCTGCAGAGAAGGCAAAGATTGAACTTTCAAGCTCTACTTCAACAGACATCAACCTCCCGTTCATCAGTGCAGATGCAACAGGACCTAAGCACCTTCAGATGACTCTCACAAGAGCAGCATTTGAACAGCTCGTAGATGATCTTATTGAAAGAACAAAGGTTCCTTGCCAGAACGCTCTCAGAGACGCAGGTCTCTCAGCTTCAGACATTGATGAGGTTATCCTTGTCGGTGGTTCAACAAGAGTTCCTAAGGTTCAGGAAGTCGTAAAGGCTCTGTTCGGAAAAGAGCCGCACAAGGGAGTCAACCCGGATGAAGTTGTTGCAATGGGTGCATCAATTCAGGGTGGTATTCTCGGCGGATCAGTTAAGGACGTTCTTCTTCTTGATGTCACACCGCTTTCACTCGGTATCGAGACACTCGGCGGAGTAACAACAAGACTCATCGAAAGGAACACAACCATTCCTACAAAGAAGAGCCAGATCTTCTCAACAGCCGCTGATGGACAGACTGCAGTAAGCATTCACGTCCTCCAGGGTGAAAGAGAAATGGCTTCTCAGAACAGAACACTCGGAAACTTCGACCTTGTCGGAATTCCTGCAGCTCCGCGCGGAGTACCTCAGATTGAGGTTACATTCGACATTGACGCAAACGGAATTGTACATGTATCTGCAAAGGACCTCGGAACAGGTAAGGAGCAGAGCATCCAGATCCAGAGCTCAAGCGGACTTGCAAAGGACGAAATTGACAAGATGGTCAGAGAAGCAGAGATGCATGCCGAAGAGGATAAGAAGGAAAGGGAAAAGATTGATGCAAGAAACAACGCTGACAGCCTTGTTTACAGCACAGAGAAGTCCCTCAAGGAGTACGGAGACAAGATTTCAGCTTCTGACAAGGCTGCCGTAGAGACAGCACTTGAGGACCTCAAGAAGACCCTTGCAAACCAGAATGCCGGAGCTGAAGAGCTCAAGAGCAAGACTGAAGCTCTGCAGACAGCTTCCTACAAGCTCGCTGAAGAGATGTATAAGAACGCTAACCCGCAGGGCGGCGCAGGAGCAGCCGGAGCTGGTCCTGAGGCTGGAGCCGGTGCCGGTCCTAACCCGGGCGCAGGTGCAGGTCCTTCAGATGCCGACTATGAGGTAGTCGATTAATTAAAAATACGTTACACTAATCGGGCTGGTCGTTAAGGCCAGCCTTTTTTAGGAAATATAAATGGCAGACAAGAGAGATTACTATGAAGTCCTGGGCGTATCAAAAACAGCAACCCAGGAAGAAATAAAGAAAGCCTACAGAAAGCTCGCGGTGCAGAATCATCCGGACAAGAATCCGGGAGACAAGGCTGCAGAGGAACGCTTTAAAGAGGCTACCGAGGCCTACGAGGTACTCGGAGACGAAAAGAAGAGACAGGCCTATGACCAGTACGGTTTTGCAGGTGTTGACGGCCAGAGCGGCGGTTACAGCAGGGCTTACTCCGACTTCAGTGATCTCTTTAGCGGAGGCGGCTTCTCAAGCATATTCGGAGACCTCTTCGGTTCATCCTTCGGAGGCTCTGCACGCGGCGGTTTCGGTGGCGGCGGTTACAACCAGCCCAGAACCGGTCAGAGCATAAGGGTAAACACGGAGATCACTCTTGAGCAGGCAGATGCCGACTTCAAGAAAGAAGTCACATACCACCATGAAGTTGCATGTCCGAGCTGTAACGGAAGCGGATCAAAGAAGGGAGTTAACGCCAGAAAGACCTGTCAGACCTGCGGTGGAGCCGGTCAGATAAGGCAGTCCAGCGGATTCTTCTCCATGGCAAGAACCTGTCCTACCTGCGGTGGAACAGGATATGTCATAGACGACCCGTGTGATGTATGTCACGGAAGCGGAACGGTCAGAAAGAACCAGACCCTGAGGGTCACCATCCCCGCCGGTGTCGAAGACGGACAGGATATTGTTATAGGCGGAATGGGCAATGCCGGCCCTAACGGCCTCCCTCCCGGAGACCTGTACCTCAGGGTCAACATCAGACCCCACAAGTACTTCATCCGTCAGAACGAAGACCTGTTTGTCCAGATTCCAATCTCCTTCACACAGGCAGCCCTCGGTCTTGATATAGAAGTCAAGAACCTTGTAGGTCAGACCATCAAGGTCTCAATCCCTGCAGGAATCCAGAACGGCGGAATCATAAGGGTCAAGGGTCAGGGACTTCCAAAGTACAAGAGCGGCTCTTCAAGGGGCAACATGTACATAAAGGTCCAGATAGAAACACCTAAGCACCTTGGAATCAAGGGAAAACAGCTTATGAAGAGTCTCTCAGAGGCACTGGGTGAGAATACATCTCCGAATCCCGTGCGCTTTGAAGAGGACTGACAGATAAAGGGGTAACCAGTGGGCGACAAGATAACCGGAATTCATGCAATAGAGGAAGCTCTCAAGAACGCTTCACACGGCTCAACACTCTATCTCCTGCGCGGAGACAGACGTAACAGTGCTCTCGAGCTCAAGGCTCAGTCAAACGGAAAGACTGCAGTGAAGAAAGTCTCAAGCCAGGAACTGGACAGACTTGCCGGTTCCACCGACCACAGGGGAGCAGTGCTGGACCTCGGAAGCCGCACCACTTCTTCACGCGGAGGAAGGATTCAGGAGCTCTCAGTTGAGGAGTTCTGCGCCTCCCTCAGTGACGGAGAGAGCGCCCTGGTTGTTGCCCTTGATGAAATAACTGACCCGCACAACCTTGGAGCCATTCTGAGAAGCGCGGATCAGTTCTCGGTCTCCCTCATAATTGTTCCTGAAAGACGCAGCGCCAGCGCAAACGAGACGGTCATCAGAGTCTCTTCCGGAGCTGCCCAGTATGTTAAGATGGCAACAGTCACAAACCTCTCCAGAGCCCTTGATAAGCTCAAGGACAGCGGATTCTGGGTTTACGGAGCCGACATGAACGGAGAGAGTTCCTATGAAGGAAAGTTCTCAAAGAGAAGCGTAATTGTCATGGGAAGCGAAGGCAGCGGCATGAGGTCCCTGGTAAGGGCCAAATGTGACCACATTGTAAGTATACCCATGTCAGGCCACATAGACTCTCTAAACGTCTCTGTTGCAGCCGGAATACTTATGTATGAGTATAGGAGACAGTTCTCTACAGAATAAAAAGGGTTATACTCTTTATGGTCTTTGTGCTAGAATTTACACATGGATTTTGAGAAAAACGACTATCAGGATATAGATGTAAGAGCACTTGTCAGCGGGATGAACCCCAAGCTTGCAAAGCGCATACCCGGATTTGTATACAGGTATGCAGAAAAGATTCTGCACGTTGATGAGCTTAATGAACACTTCAGAAGAACAAACGACTTCACGGCAGAAGAATTTCTGGACGCAACCGTAGAGAGACTTGATATCAGGATTGATATGGATAAGGAAAGTCTCGAAGAGCTTGAGAAGAACCGTGGCCGCAGAGTCATGGTTGTTTCCAACCATCCGTTCGGTGGACCTGAAGCCATGGGACTTATGAGCATACTCATAAAGATATTCCCCGACATAAAGCTTGTAGCCCAGTCATACCTTAAGATAATCAAGCCGCTTCGCTCCTGCTGCGTTTTCAACAAGAAAGAAGTCAGAACCCTCTGTGACCACGTTGAAGAGAAGAAATCCGTACTGATCTACCCGGCAGGATTCTGCTCAAGAATCCTCTCAAACGGAGAAATCTTTGACTACAGATGGAAGTCTTCATTCCTTAAGATTGCCAAAAAGCTTGGTATGCCGGTAATTGTTGTTCACACCTACGGCCAGCTGAGCAAGAGAATCTTCAGATGGACAAAGTTCAGAAAGATTTTCGGAATTAAGGTCGGAATTGAATCAGCCTTCCTCTCGGATGAAATGTTCAAGCGTGTCGGAGAGACCCTCAAGATGAGGGTTGCAAAGACCATAGAGCCGGAAGTGTTTGATGACAGATATACTCTGGATGAGTGGAGTCAGAAACTCAGACAGTTCTGCTTCAACTTAAGGGATAACCCGAAAGAAGAGTTCGACCCGAATATTGCTCTCACCCTTCCAAACGATAAGATAATCTGATTGTCAGCTTGCTGCGTTTACAGAGGAGAAGAACTTGTTTCCAATATCTTCCCTGTGCCATGCACCCTTGAATTCAACAGCAGAAATAGCCTCATAGACCTTGCGGTTTGCATCCAGTATGTTCTCTCCGAAAGCAACTGCTGTTGCAACTCTTCCGCCTGAAGTATAGACGCTCTTATCTTCTCCAACCTTGACGGCTCCGAAGAAGAACTGCGTATCAGCGTACGGGGAAGAGGAGTAGTAAGGAGCATCAACTGCATGAAGCCTCAGTCCTGTTCTTGGCTTTAACGGATAGCCTTCACTTGCAATTACAACACTTACTGCACTGCGGTCAGATACGTTGAGGTTGACCTTTGAAAGTGTACCCATCCTGATTGCATCCATAATCTCAACAGGATCAGTCTTAATGAGGGGAATGATTGTCTGGGCAGCCGGATCGTTGAATCTTACGTGGTAGTCAACAAGCTTGAAATCATTTCCTGTCTGGACCAGGGAGAAGGTAAGAATACCCTTGTAGCTCAGGTTTTCATTCTTCATGCCTTCAAGAGTCGGATTGATAACCTGGTTGTATACGTTACTCAGGCACTCATAATCCATTGGAACCGGACATACGGCACCCATTCCGCCTGTGGCCATACCCTTGTCTCCATGCTCACTCTTTGTGTACTCGGAGCAGATCGGAAGCATGAGAGTTCCGCCGTTATCATCCATGAACATGGAAATGGTTACCGGAATTCCGCTCTCGTACTCGTCAAGAACAACAGGTCCCTTCTCAAGAAGACCCTTTGCAAAGTCAATGAGAACCTTCGGGTCAGATGAACTGGTCATGATTCTTGAAGGAGAAATATCATTTGGCTTGATGACAAATGTCTTTCCGCCGTTCTTATCAAGATAGGCTGAGAGGTCTTCTGCATTTGTAAAGGCAGCATAATCCGGAATGTTTACACCGTTTCTTCTTGCAAATTCCCTTGAGAACTTCTTGTCAGCCTCAAGCTTGAGGGAGTGGGTCGGTGTTCCGAATGTGGAGATACCGTTGCTGTTTAAAATATCTACAACGCCGGTCATAAGGGGAGCTTCTGTTCCGATAAAGACAAAGTCTATACCAAGCTCTCTGCAGGCCTTGAGAACCTGCTGGCCGTCGGACGGATTGACATCTGAAAGACCCTGTGCAAAGTCTCTTGTGGCCGGACTTGCCGGAGCCATATAGAGTTTCTCTATCATTCTGCTTTTTGAAAACCACCATGCAACTGCATGATCTTTTGCGCCTGAACCAAGAACAAGTACTTTCATAAGACTCTCCCTACAGAAGAATAATAGATTTTTAAAGCTTATCAGGTCAATTGCTCAAGGGCCTCTTTATAATCCTGAATGCTCATTGCAGAGGAAGCCATGTGCCTGACCCTTGCGCTGTTCTTTATTCCTTTAAGATAACAACATACGTGTTTTCTCATCTCCCGGCAGGCTGCATCCTCTCCGAGCATGTCCTTCATCCCTTCAAGCTGCTCCATAACGGTTGAAATCTTTTCCTCCGTTGTAATCTCCCGCGGTGTCTCTCCCCTGAGAAGAGCTCTGGTTCTTTCGAAGATAAAGGGGTTTCCCACAGCTCCTCTGGCATACATTATCCCGTCTACACCGGTCTCTTCCAGCATCCTCACTCCGTCTTCTGCACTGAAGAGATCCCCCGAGCCGAGAATAATGTTATGTGGAAAGT
Source organism: Sphaerochaetaceae bacterium (assembly GCA_024684115.1). Classification (GTDB taxonomy): domain Bacteria; phylum Spirochaetota; class Spirochaetia; order Sphaerochaetales; family Sphaerochaetaceae; genus UBA1265. The sequence goes on from JAIKXP010000067.1 coordinate 10,586, forward strand.
GCTCCTTAAGGTCCTTAAGGCACTCCCAGTGGGCGTATGGCATGTAGAGCTGGCTCTTGGTCCTCGCGTGCATGGTGAGCGCTGCTGCACCGTTTGAGAAGGCTTTTTCAGCACACTGTAAGTAATTCATTGAAGAAGTGTCCCAGCCTGTTCTGATTTTCACCGTAACGGGAAGGCCTGTCTCTTCCGTAAGTGTTCTTACAATTCTTCCAATCTCATCAGGATTCTTCATAAGGGCGCTTCCTGCCCCTGTTTTTACAACCTTGGGAACCGGACAGCCGCAGTTAAAGTCGACAATCTGAGGGTTTGCCTTCATAAGCTGCGCACAGGACCTTTTTGCAGTATCACTGTCAGGAGCAAAGAGCTGGACGTTGAGAATCTTCTCATTCTCGGCGCGGGCCATGAGGTCAATTGTCTTGACGCTGTCCCTTGCAAGGCCCTCACAGCTGACCATTTCGGTTACGGCCATATCCGCTCCGTGCTTCAGGCACAGAGCTCTGAAGACCCTGTCCGTATAGCCGGCCATGGGAGCGAGGAAAATATTTCCCTCTGTTACGGTGTTTCCAAAGCGTAGTTCATGTAAAAGTGTATTCATCAGTCCTCTGGCGGAAGGTTGAAGGCTCTGAGACTGTTGCTGTAGAGAATCTCAGCCATCTCTTCCACATCTGTCTTTCTGATTGCAGCTACTGCCTTAAGTGTCTCAGGCAGGTACTCCGGCTTGTTTCTGCGCTTGGAGTAAAGGGCAGGGACCATGAACGGAGACTCGCTTTCAATGAGGATTCTGTCCTCAGGAAGCTTCTCCAGAGTCTCAATGAGCTTTCTTATGTTCTTGTATGTAATGTTTCCGGCAAATGAGAAGTAAACCGGAAGGTCCAGTGCCTTTCTTGCCAGTTCCCAGTCCTCGGAGTAGCAGTGGAAAATGGCTCCGCGGTCAGGAATCTTTGTGGAAAGAATATCAAGAATATCATTTCCGGCCTGTCTGTTGTGAATGATTACCGGCAGGTCGTTTCTTCTTGCAATCTCCAGGTGCTTGATGAAGATCTCAACCTGGGTTGCCTTCGGTGCAAAGTTCTTTACATAATCCAGGCCTGTCTCTCCTACAGCTACAACCCTCTTGAGGCTTAACAGCTTCTCCAGCTTCTGCTCCCAGCCGTCAATTCTGTTTCCGCTTTCAGACGGAGAAACACCGGCAGCATGGTATACTCCGGATGCACTTCTGAGGTTGTTGTAAACACTCTCAAAGTCAGTAAGACTGTTGCAGATGGAGACAATATGCCTGACTCCGGCTCTCTTTGCATACTGAACGGCAAGCAGCTGTTCAAGGTAGTCTTCATGGATAAGACCTATGTGACAATGTGTATCAAATAAACGCATAAGGGCCCTCCCTGAGTAACTTCCCTAACAGTTTTTTCATGACTTTCAGGATACCACTGCTTTCCCGAACCGTCAATTAACGGGCCCTCTGATTGACTATCATTTATCTTGATGGTAATTTTTAGCTATGAATGAAAATGATAAGGCGCAAGCCGAAAAAGCATATATATACCTGGTGAAAGTCCCGGGCAGTAATGACGTGTGTGTCTGTGCATCAGACAGCGTCTATTATCCCGGAACCTACGTGGTGGTTCCCACCCGTTACGGCCAGGACATGGCAGTTGTCATGGGACCTGCGGACAACATGGACGGGGGAAACTACTGTCCCGGAAGTACACAGGTCCGCGGTGCATGCCACTTCTGCCCGTGTAATGAAATTCCTGAAGAAGATGACCTTGCGGCCATGGGACAGCCACCTGAGTTTGAATTCACTCCGGTTGAGGGTGTGCCTGAGGAAGCAGAGGAAGAAGTTCAGGAAGAGAAGGAAGAAGACTTCAGAAAGCCCCGTCTTGTAGAAGTTGACGGAGACGTCCTCTGGATAAGCCATATTGCATCTCCGGATGAGATAAAGCGCTTTAACGAGAACAGGGAAGAGGAGAAGAACGCAGTTGTAGTGTGCAGGGAAAAGATAGCCCGCCACAACCTCAACATGAAGCTTGTAAATGCGCACTTCATGCTCTGCGAGCCAAAAGTCCTCTTCTTTTTCACAGCTGAGGACCGTGTAGACTTCAGGGATCTTGTCAAAGACCTTGTATCCGTTTTCCGCATGAGGATTGAACTCAGGCAGATAGGAGTGAGGGATGAGGCGAGAATGCTCGGCGGTCTTGCCGTATGCGGCAGGGACTTCTGCTGTCACTGCGTTTCAGACAAACTCAGGCCGGTAACCATCAAGATGGCCAAGGAGCAGAGCCTGTCCCTTAACTCGGTTAAGATTTCAGGCCCCTGCGGCAGACTTCTGTGCTGCCTGAGCTACGAGTACGACTTCTACGCAGAAGAGAAACAGAGCTATCCGCATGAGGGAACAAAGCTCAAGATTGGCGGTGAGCTCTACAGGGTAAATGAGATAAACATTCTTTCAAAAAAAGTCGGAGTCTGCGGACCTGAGGGCAGTTCCTTCCAGATTCCGAGGAGTGAAATATACTACTCCCAGACGAACAACCGATGGGAGGTTTCCAGGGAGTTCCAGGAAGAATTCATGTAGCAGACAAATAAAGATATGTGGTTTTAGACAGTTGTATTGACCACTTTTTATGTCTGTGATATGTTTTCTAATCGCAAACTTGGATTATTACAAAGCTTATATGCAATTATATGGAGGATACCGTGAAGAAATCCGCAGAAAAGAGAGACCGTCAGGCTAAAGTTGCCAGAATGAGAAACCGCGAGACAAAAAGCACATTCCGCACAGCCATCAAGAAGTTTGATGCAGCATGTGAGGCAGGTGATAAGGCTCTTGCAGCAGACTGCTTCAAGCTTTCAGCAAAGCTTCTTGACTCAGCAGCATCAAAGGGAATCATTCACAGCAACACAGCAGACAGAAAGAAGTCCAGAATGGCTCTCAAACTCAACAAATTAGCTTAATTAGAGGGTGTCCATGACAAAATCAAAACTCACGAAAGCAGTTATCATAGAGAATCTCCATGATAAGCTCGATCTTAACAGAAGCGACATACATGAAGTAATTGATTGTTTCTTTGAAGAGGTTAAAAACGGCCTCCAGAATGATCAGATTATTGAGCTCAGAGGTTTCGGAACTTTTGAAGTAAGAAACCGCAAGGGTAAGGAAAAGGCACGCAATCCTAAGACTGGCGAAATTGTAGCAGTACAGAGCCACGGAGTTGCAGTTTTCCGCCCTGGAAAAGAACTCAAGGATCAGGTCTGGGATATTGACGCAGATAAATGAGTTTAAAAACAGCTTTAATACATTTATTTGACGGCAGAGAAACACTGCCACAGAGACGCAGCTTCAAAACCTACCTGGTGGAGGCTGCGTTATTAATTTTATCAGCTTTTTTACTCTCCATGGCCTTCCCGAGTTTCATCTCAAAGGACGGCTGGGGATTCTTTGTATTCTTTGCACTTATCCCGCTCTTTGCGGTCATAAGAAATACAAAATGGGTGGCAGCAGGACTTTACGGATTCCTCTACGGATTTGTATTCTACTGGATCTTCAACTTCTGGCTTTCATCCTTCCATCCTCTTGCAAACCTTATTGTTCAGGTCATAAAGGGAGCAGAGATGGTTCTTTTATTCCTTGCCCTCAAGGCTGCAGACACCTGGGCTCCGAGAAAGCTCAGCTACGTGCTTCAGAGCCTCATCTGGGTAGCCTATACATATCTTGCACAGAGCTGGTTCGCCGGCTATCCGTACGGCACAGTTGCCTACGCACTCTTCAAATATAAAATCCTCATCCAGATAGCAGATTTCTCAGGAATCTGGCTTCTGAATTTCATGATAGTTCTTCCCCAGGCCTTCCTCGGCCAGTGGTTCTGTTCACGTCTGAGCCGTACAAAGGACACTTCCTGTACATCCCTCTGGAAACATGTGAAGAACAATAAGATTGTACTTATAATCTACGCAGCTCTTCTTGTCTTCCAGATTGTCTACGGAATCATAAGTCTCAGCTTCTGGAAGAAAGCTCAGCCGGACCAGACCTTCTCGGTTGCAACAGTCCAGCACAATGCTGACTCCTGGGCCGGCGGCTACACCACATACAAGACAAACTACAACAACCTCAAGAGAATGAGCCTTGAGGCCACGACTGAAGACCCGGACCTCATAGTCTGGTCGGAAACAGCCTTTGTTCCTTCCGTTGACTGGTATACAAACTACCCGTACACCGGAGATGACAAGGGTGCTGTCTTTGACTATCTGAGACTCATCCAGGCCCTTGTAGATGACTTTGTAGCCTTCGGTTCAAACCTTGGTGTTCCTCTTCTTACCGGCAACCCTTCAGGAGCCCTTAAGGAAGGAGCCACATCTCCATACACGGAAGAGGGGGACTGGAACAAGGATGACTACAACTCCGTCATCCTCTTTGACAACGGTCAGATTGTACAGAAGTACTTAAAGCAGCACCTTGTACCGTTTACAGAGCACTTCCCGTATGAAAAACAGATGCCGTGGCTCTACAACATACTGAAGAACAACGGCTACCACTGGTGGTTCGAAGGAACAGAGCCCGTTGTATTTGAAACAAGTACCGGAATTACCTTCTCAACACCAATCTGTTTCGAAGACGTATTCGGCTACCTCTGTGCAGACTTTGTAAACAACGGAGCAGACCTTCTCATCAACATGACAAACGACTCATGGTCGGGTTCTGTTGCAGCTGAGCGCCAGCACATGGCCATGGCTGTATTCAGGTCTGTTGAGACAAGAAAGACCATGCTCAGGGGAACAAACAGCGGAATTACCTGCCTGATTACTCCTGACGGAACCGTACAGGGAGAGATGGAGCCGTTTAAGATGGGCTGGAAGATCTGGGATGTGCCGGTATACTCCTCACAGACATACGGAAAAACTTCCTACACGGTCTCTTCCGACACCATAGCTGTAGTTTTCACAGCCGCAGCAGCTGCGGGTCTTCTTGCAAGCCTTGCATGGTTTGTAATCAGAAAGAAAAAATGAAAGCATCCGTCTTTGTAATAGGAACCGAACTTACCCGGGGAATAATCTCAGACACCCACATACCGTTTCTCTGCTCATCCTTAAGCCACATGGGTTACTCAGTAATAAGAGCCTGTGCCGTGCCTGATGACGGGAGCATAGAAACAGACCTCAGAAGCGCCTTATCCGACAGCCAGGTAATCCTTGTTACCGGAGGACTCGGGCCAACAAGCGACGACATGACCCGAAGCATTATAAGCCGCCTCTGTAACGCTCCCCTTGTTAAAAACCAGGAAGCCTTTGATGCTCTTTATAAGAGAATCGGAGAGAGAATCTACGGCACAAATGAGGTGCAGACGCTGATCCCTCAGGGTTTTAAAATCCTGCCGAATCCGAACGGAACTGCAGCGGGCTTTGAAGGCACCTGCGGGGAAGCCTACCTTGCCTGCATGCCAGGTCCTCCGAGAGAAATGAGGCCCATGTACACAGACTACGTGGAAAAAACTCTCTCTTCCTTAATCGGTTTTGAAGAAGAGGAGAGGGATGAGTACTCGGTGTTCCTCATCGCAGAAGCAAAGCTTGAAGAGCTCTGCGAAAGGTGCCGCATAGAGGGCGTCTGCTGGGGTACAAGATTCCAGGATTACAGGATAAGCCTGTATGTGAGCGGGAAGAACAGAGAGGACAGAAAGCGCTTTGTAGAGGAGCTCAGAAAGCTCTCCGGTAAATACCTCATAGAAGAGGGGGACCACGAGGCCAGGGACCTCTTCATTGAAACCGTAAAGAAACAGGGCATAAGCATAAGCTGCGCGGAGAGCGCAACAGGCGGGCTCTGTGCAAAGCTCTTAACAGACGTGAGCGGTGCCTCCGCCTGGTTCTGGGGCTCTGAAGTGACCTACACAAACAGTGCAAAAATGACTCTTCTGGGTGTAAATGAAAGCACCATAGACAGTTACACTGAAGTGAGCTCAGAGGCTGCAAGAGAGATGGCAGAAGGCTCCCGCAAGGTATGTGGAGCGGATTTTGCCTTCTCAATTACAGGAATAGCAGGACCCACAGGGGCCATGGAAGGAAAGCCGGTTGGAACCGTCTATCTTGGTTTTTCTTCGAAGAAAAGAGACACTGCAGCTGTCAGACTCAACCTCTTTACAAACGGAAGAGACGGGGCAAGAAGGCGTTTTGCAGCCGCTGCCTTTATCCTCTGCCGGGTATTCCTGGAGGGCTCTAATATTATTGACACGACAGATAGCTGGTTGTATATTTGAAATGTCCTCCCGGACATTCCTAAAAAATTCATAACGCTTAATATAGATTTTTTTTAGTCCTGCACAGGCATTGTGCACCGGAGTTTATTTTATGGAAGAAGAATTAAAAACCAGGAAAAAACTGGTTATCAGACGCAAGAGTCCAAAGCTTGCCGTCAAAGTTGTTGAAAGCGAAACCCCACAGGCTGAAGCTGCAGCAGAACCGGTTGTCGAACAGGCAGCTGAACCGGAAAAGAAGCCGGCACGCAGAAGAGCCGCCAAGGCAAAACCTGCTGAAACAGAGGCTACAGAAACTTCAGAGGTCAAGGCTCCTGAAGCTGAGGTAAAACCTAAGAGAAAGGGAAGGGTATCAAAGAAGAAGGAGAAGGCAGCAGAGGAAGAAAAGTCCGAGCAGCCGTCCCTTATTGAAGAGCCCCAGGCTGAAGAAAAGAAGCCTGAAGAGCCGAAAGCTGAAGAAACAAAAACAGAAGAACCGAAAACTGAAGAGCCTAAGGAAGAAGCCGAGCAGAAACCTGAAGAGAAGAAGGAAGAAAACCAGGACAGATTCCAGGGCAGAAACAACAGCAAGAGGGACAGAGGCGGCAGACAGAACAAGAACGGCCAGCAGCAGAAAAAGTTCCTCACCATGGAAGATGCAACCGTAAATCCTGACGAGTACAGAGCCCATCAGGAAGATTGCCTTCTTATCAACGTTGTAGCCCAGCTTAACATGACTCAGCTCAAGGAAAGGGCCGCAGCCCTTACCGGAAAGACTTTTGATGACTACGTAGAATACAAGAAACAGGAAGTAATCGGAGAAATACTGAGGACCCACAGCCAGAACGGCGGAGTTATCTATACAATCGGAACACTTGAGGTTCTCTCCGAGGGCTACGGCTTTCTCAGAAGCCCGCTTAACAGCTACCTCTCAGGCCCGGAAGATGTTTATATCTCAGCCGGACTTATCAAGTTCCTCAACCTCAAGACAGGAGACACAGTCGAGGGCCTTATAAGACCACCAAAAGACAACGAGAGATTCTTTGCAATCAGCAAGGTTGCCTTTGTAAACGGAGACCTTCCGATTGTTGCAAAGACAAGAGCCCCGTTTGACTCACTCGTTCCTCTTTACCCTGAGAGCCGCATTAACCTTGAAACAGAAAGAACGGATGATGATGTCTCAATGCGTATAATCAACCTCTTCTGTCCTATCGGAAAAGGCCAGAGAGCCCTCATCACTGCTCCTCCGCGTACAGGTAAGACCATACTCCTGCAGCAGATTGCAAACTCAATTACTGCAAACCATCCGGAGATCCACCTGATCGTCCTTCTTGTTGACGAGAGACCGGAAGAGGTCACCGACATGAGAAGAAACGTAAAGGGAGAGGTCATAGCCTCAACCTTTGACGAGCAGGCCACACGCCACGTATCTGTTGCCGAGATGGTAATAGAAAAGGCCAAGAGACTTGTTGAGCACAAGAAGGACGTAGTAATCCTCCTTGACTCAATCACCCGTCTTGCCAGGGCCTACAACCAGACAGTTCCTGCCAGCGGAAAGATCCTCTCCGGCGGTGTTGATTCAAACGCACTGCACAAGCCAAAGAGGTTCTTCGGAGCTGCAAGAAACATTGAGAACGGCGGATCCCTTACAATCATAGCTTCAGCCCTCATCGAGACAGGCTCAAGAATGGATGAAGTCATCTTTGAAGAGTTCAAGGGAACAGGTAACAGCGAAATAGTCCTTGACCGCATGATGGCAGAGCGCAGACTCTTCCCGGCCATCAACATAAAGAAGAGCGGAACCAGAAGAGAAGACCTGCTTCTTGAAAAAGACGAGGCCAACAAGATCTGGATTCTCAGAAATACCGTACTCAACGGACTTGAGGACTACGATATCACCAGACTGCTTGTTGACAGAATGAGAAAAACGAAGAATAATGAAGCGTTCTTGCGTTCTATGAATACGGGAGCCGTTCCTGTATCCGGTTGAACGGAGACGGCGCATTTATTTAAAAGCCTTTAAGGCAAACATTTGGAGATTAAAGATGAAAAAAGGTATTCATCCTAATTACCAGCTTCAGGAAATCCGCTGCACATGCGGAAACGTTATCAAGACTAAGTCAACAGCTAAGTCTATGCAGGTTGAAATCTGCTCAGCATGCCACCCGTTCTTTACAGGCACACAGAAGCTTGTAGACTCAACAGGACGTGTTGAACGCTTCAACAAGCGCTACGGTATCAAGACAAAGTAATTTGTTTTTCCTGATGAAAGGGAGTTGTTCACTCATGCTGGACAACTCCTTTTTTTTGCCGTTTGCTGATACCGCAGCCTGTCTTGAAAAACCATTTTTTCCGTCTGACAGCAAAATTGCAATTAGCCTCTGAATGTGCCATTTTGTGTGTTTTTTCTCATTTTGTAGGGGATATTCATTGTATTATCGGTTTGATTCCCTTAAAATATCAGGACAATATGAAAGGTGTATATGAGTAATTGCAAACATTACTCGGAGTATCAGCAAACCCCTCAGGTGGTAGTAAGGGTCCCCGGCGTAGTAAGGTTTCTTGGAGCATTCTCAGAGTATTATAAGGGTTTCTCCCTTTGTGCTGCTGATTCAAGAGAGCTCAAGGTTACCGTGTCATTCCGCGCGGATTCACAGATCAAGGTCTACAACAGCTTCCTGAATGACAGAAAACACTTCACGGTCACATCCCTCAAGTACAGAAAGGAAGACCGCTGGAGCAACTACATCAAGGCCATACTGCATGAAATCAACACAGACGCAACGATCAGGGGCATGAATATATCCCTCTGCGGAGACATGCTTGAGTCAGACAACCGCATGATCTGTGTAGCCGCCTGCCTTGGAGTGGAGCTTGCGCTGAACAAGATATATGAACTTAACTTCAACAACACCAGAATACTCCATGACGTGTACCAGGCATGCAATATCTTCTGCGGAGAAAAGGTGGACTACATGACCATCCTTACCATGATGAACGCAGAAGAAGACAGGTTCCTTTTCTTCAACAACGAGAAGTCCAACTACACGTATCTGGACAACATCTTTAAATCCTCTGATTACAGGCTCTACCTCATAGACTCAAAGATTCCTCCGGCCTCAATGGTTGAGGAACTTGAAGACATACATGACTCAATCAAGGCAGCTTCAGCCGTGCTTAGAAGCAGCTTCTCATCCGCTTCCATCAGAAACCTCTCGGTAACCGACATAAATGACAGGTCCACACCGCTTTCAGAAGAAGAGAGAAGAATAAGCAGCTTCCTTCTCGAAGAGTACAGAACAGTCTCTACCATGGACAGACTGTTCTCCCAGAAGGACTACCTGTTAATCGGAAAAGCTTTCACCAGAACAGGAAAGGGAATAAGGGACAGTCTGGAACTCACATGTCCCGAGATTGACTGGATAAGCAAGAGGTGCGCAGAAATCTCAGCCTGTCAGGGCACATGCGTGGCGTTCTGTGGAAAAGGCGGAGTAATAGCAGTACTCCTCAAGGAAGGCGCTGCAGAGAAAATACAGAGCCGCCTCGAGGAATATGAAAGAATCTTCGGATTCAGGCCGACCTTCCTTGAGTTCAAGCCTGAAAGAAGAGTTGAAATAAGATAATCAGTCTTCGTAATCGCTCTGACCGGTAAATTCCCTTAAGAGTGAATCACTCGGAACATATATATCCGAAACAGTAATAAAGCTCTCAATGAACTTCAAAAGCCTTCTGGCCGTATTGTATGACGGGCCGTCAGATGGGGATATGGCGTGAAGCAGAGGCATGACAAATGGACTTAAGACACAGATCTCGTAGTCCAGGGCAGAGTTGAACATAATGTCTGCATTGTTCTGGAACGGGAATATGTTCTTCCTCTCTCCATCCTCAACCGACTGCCACATATTAAGCGTCTGAAGGGCTGAAGTGTTTCTTGTCCTGTTGTCCCTGACAATCCTTCTTATGATTCTGTTATCCGTTGTAGAAATCCTGTTGTGGGAGTCTATGTTAAGCTGGGTGAGAGCAGAAATGTACACCCTGAAAACCTTGTCCGGATTAATGCATGAAGTAATCTCCGGATTCAGCCCGTGAATTCCCTCAATGACGAAAACAGTCCTCTCCGTAAGCCGCACCGGCTGGTTAAGGTAGAAGGTCTTCTGGTCCTTGAAGCTGTAGTGCGGAAGATCCACCTCCTTACCCGAGAAGAGGTCCTCCATGTTCTGCCTGAAGAGGTCTACCCTGAGCGCCTCAAGACACTCAAGGTCCGGATTCCCGTTCTCATCCTTCGGGCAGTCAACCTTCGGAAGGTAGTAGTCGTCCAGGGAAATCCTTATAGTCTCATAGTCGCCCAGCATAATCTGCTCACAGAGCCTCTTTGCAAAAGTCGTCTTACCGGAGGACGAGGGGCCTGCAATGAACACAGCCTGTGCGCCCTTACGGGCAATGCTGTCCGCAATGCTCGCAATTTTTCTTCTCTGCAGAGCCTCACACAACCTTATGAACCTCGGGGCTTCAGGGCTTAGAAGGGTTCTGTTCATATCTGCACAGCAGCTTACCTTAAGGATCTTTCCCCAGTTCTTGTTTTCTTCAAAAACGCTGAAAAGCTTGGGCCTGTCTTCAAACGGAACAATAGAGGTCAGGCACCCCGAAGAAGTCGGGTACCTTAAAAGAAGCCCGTTTCCGTAGAGACGCAGCTCCCACACTGACAGAGAGTCAGTGTTTCCGGTAATGGGCTCGTAGGCCACATCTATGAAGTCTTCAAGTCTGTACAGCTCCAGAGTCGGAGTATTGATCTGGGAGATAAGAAGGGCCGTCTTATCAAGATGGTGCTCCCTGAAGTAAGACTCAGCTTCCTGAGTTTCCATGAATATGTTTTCAATCTCAAGGCCCCTGGATGAAGCTTCCTTCATGCTCTTCCTGAGCTTCTCTGCTTCTTCCTCAGTTACCGCCTTACCGTCTTCACAGGAGAAGTAAAATCCGTCTCCCAGAGAGTGACCAATTGTAAGGCCCCTTTCGGGCATGACCTTGGAAGCTGCATAGAAAAGAAGGAATGTCAGACTGTGCCTGTAGATTCTTCTGCCATCGCCTTCAAAGGCGCGCACTGCACTTATGGTGCAGTCTGCATTAAGCGTTTTGTTCACCGAAGAGACAACACCGCTTACCCTGCAGCCTATTACAGGATTATCACAATAATTTCCGCAGACCTTAATGCCGGCTTCTGCCAGAACCTCTGAGGCCCTCGTGTAGCAGGGAACCTCCACAGTTGTATCAGTATCTTTGACTATTACTCTTATACTCATGAATAAATTTTAGCATAGAAATTGAATTTTCACAGTTATGTCTGTAAAGTGTAGGACAGAGACAGTTTCGTTATGGATACAGTTTTTCTTAAAGAACAGGTTAATGAATGTGACAGCCTCTTTTCAAACAGCCCGGATTGCGGCATAAGGGGAACCTCTGCCCTGGTATTGGACCTTCAGACTATGGAGAGCAGGGTCTTCGATATTCCCGCTTCATGGTTTAACGCCTATATCTCAGGACCATCCCTGGGAGCCAGGCTCTGGGCAGAGTTCTGCGGCCCGGGATGTGATGATAAAAACTCTTTTGAATCAGACAACCCTGTTGTAATAACAGGCGGAGCCTGCACCTCACAGGGCATGCCTTTCTCGGAGAACACATACTTTGTGTACCTAAGCCCCCAGAATAAGAAAGTTACCGTAAACAGCGTCCCCTCATTCCTTGGAGCCAGAATTCAGAAGTGCGGCTACAGCGCCCTGGTACTAACCGGAAGACTCAGAAGACAGACAGTAATAAGAATAGACTCCCCGGAGCCTTCCTTTGAGGTCTCTGAGCGCTTCTCCATGGCAACAACGGGAGAGATTGAAAAATCCCTTAACCTCTCAAGCTCCTGCTCTGTTCTGCTCAGCGGACCTGCAGCAGAGAAGAACGTAGTTTTCTCCATGGCGGTTACCGACAGAAGCGGAACCGGAAGGGGAGGACTCGGCTACGTTCTCGGAATGAAGAACCTGAAAGCCCTGGTTGTATCTGCCGCCGTTAAGGAAAACCCGGACCCTCAGAAGTATCCGAAGCTCTGCGAATATGCAGCTGTTTTTGCCTCAGGCAAAACAGATATAATCAGAAACGCAAACTCCCTCGGCTGGGCACCGGTAAACAACTACAGGCTCAGAACTGACCCGAGACTGTTCTTTTTAAGCCGTGATGAGATAACAAGAACCCAGGGAAAGCCTGACTTTGCACTGGACAGCCAGGCTGTTCTCATGCTCGGAAGTAACCTTGGCTGCTACAACCCGCGCACCGTTGTAAAAAGATGTGCCTACGCCCTTGAAATGGGACTGGACCCGGTGTCCCTCGGAAACATACTTGGCTACCTCAAGGAAGCTCAGGAGAGGGGAATGGAGATTCTTCCTTCTAAAGCAGACTTTACGGATAACGAAGACTTCAAGGCTCTTGCTGGCCAGATTATAAGCGGAACAGGCTTTGGCCAGTGGGCAAGAAACGGACTTGCGGAACTGGCTGCACAGACTGGCGGAGAAGAGTTTGCCCTCTGCAGCGAGGGTATGGAGTTCGGAGCGTGTGATGTAAGAGGCTCCTTCTACCAGGCCCTCTCCATAGCAAGAGGCCACTGGTTCTTCCCTTATCCGGCTCTCTATCCGTACCTTTGCGGCAAGAACTGCGCCGGGAACTTTGAGTACTTTGAAAGCCTTTCAATGGGGCTTGAGAGCTTCGGCATTTCAGCTTCCATTCTCTCTCCGGTGCTTCAGAGCCTCTCTGAGATAAAGATGCGCGCCTGCGGAAGAAAGACAAGCCTTCTTAAGAAAACCATAAAGCCTGAGCTGATTCTTCAGTCCATGGGACTGGGTAAGGAGTCAGATATAACATCCGCCGGGGTGAGGCTCAGAATCCTTTTGGACAGCATGAACGCATCCATGGGTAGAAGCGGCATGAATATACCTGATTATTTTACAATCGATCCGGACAGCAATTACCACAAGGATAGTGTTGTACCATTCTTTGACCTCTGTGAGCAGTACTCTTTAAGCCGCAGAACATCTGAGGCAACTTTGCTTAATTTGTAAAATCCCGTATTGTTTTTTTACTATAATTTGCTTATTATAAATTTATATAAGTTTTAAATTATTTTAATAAAAAAAGAGGGGGCAAATTATGTCAGGTAAGACAGTCTGCGATTTCTTTGTTTGCTCTGACGGACACAAGATGTCCTACAGGCTCTGGCTTCCGGAAACTGAAACTCCCAGAGCTTTCATCCAGATACTCCACGGTATGGCAGAACACGCTGCCCGTTATCAAAGATTTGCCGAAGCCCTCAACAGTAAAGGATTTGCAGTTTTTGCAGGGGACCACAGAGGCCATGGACAGAGCATTGGCAACGGCCTGAAAGGCTGGTTTGCCGAAAAAGACGGCTGGGACCGCGTATGTGACGATGCATTCGAGCTTGCCGCCCATATCACAGGCCAGTACAGGGTCTCCACCACCTTCCTCCTCGGTCACAGCATGGGAAGCTTTATGGCCAGAAGCGTTATGGTCAAGCATCCGGATTTCTACTCTGGTGTAGTCATCATGGGCACAGGCGCTTCTCAGGGTCTGGTTGGCAAGGTCGGCAAGATGATCTGCAGGCGCCAGATAAAGAGCAGAGGCTCAAAGGCACCGGCAGAGCTCATGGACAAGCTGAGCTTCGGCTCCTACAACAAAAACTTCGAGCCTTCACGCACCAGGTTTGACTGGCTTTCAAGAGATACAAGGGAAGTTGATAAATACATTGCAGATGATCTGTGCGGCTTTATATGCACGAACGGGTTCTTCTATGACCTTCTTACCGGCATTGAGTTTGCCAACAATCAGGTAAATGCAAAGTCTCTTCCTGCGGATCTGCCGCTTCTTGTCATAAGCGGAGAGCAGGATCCGGTCGGAAACAACGGCAAGGGTGTTGCAAAGGTCTGTGAGCTCTACAGAAACGCAGGCATTGCAGATGTGACCCTTAAGCTCTACGAGGGAGCCCGTCACGAAATTCTTAATGAAACAAACCGTGCGGAAGTTACAAGTGACCTCCTTGACTGGTTTGAAGGCCATCTTTAATGCATAAAATCATAACTCTTGTCCCGGTTGTAAAACCTTACGACTGGGGAGATTCATCCTATATAAAAAGTCTTCTTGAAGACTCTGACGTAAAAGAAATACCTCCCGTACAGGCTGAGCTCTGGATGGGCGCACACAACAACGGCTGCGCCCGTGTTCTTGAAACTTCCCAGAGCCTCAGGGAGTTCATAGATGAGAATCCCTCCTTTGTCTCTCCTGACTTCAGGAAGGGAGATGACTTTCCATTCCTCTTTAAGATTCTTGCCATAAAGAAGCCTCTTTCCATCCAGTGCCATCCGGACGCAGAGGCAGCCCGTAAAGGTTTTGAAGAAGGAAATGTGAACTACACGGATCCCAATGCAAAGGTTGAAATGTACTACGCATTAAAGCCAACCCTCATGCTCTGCGGTCTTAGAAAGACCTACACAAAGGACGCCGAGGCTGAGGCCATGCATGAGTACATTCAGGGCTTCTATCCCGGTGACAGCACGGCTGACTACGTTTACAGGATGAATATTGTTGAGCTAGATGAGGGGGAGGCCGTGTGCATAAAGCCCGGAACCCTTCACTGCTATATAAGCGGCTGCGGCATTGAGCTTATGACAAACTCTGACAACGTTGTAAGGGCAGGGCTCACTTCCAAGAGAATAGATAAGGAAGAGCTTAACAGAATAGCCGATAAAAAGCCTTCCATGCCGGGACTTTTAAGCAGCCTTGAAGACTGTGGAGGAGAACACTTCTACATGCAGGAAGGCCCCACGCTTTCAGTTCTTAACGACGGCTACTACTTTGATGACACTGCCACGACTGCAAGGATTGTAATCTGTCTTGAGGGCTCTGCAGTGATAAATGAAGAGTTTACCCTTAAGAAGGGTCAGGTCTGCATGATTAGCAGCGGTGTTCCTCTTTCAGCTGAGGTTGAGGGCAGGGTCTTTACGGCCTGTATCTGATAAGCTGAGTTCTTTCTCAAGTTCTTCTATTTTCTCTCTGATTCTTGATTTGAGAAGCCCTGCAATCTCTTTCTTTGACAGGTTACTGTACTCTTCAGCCTTAATAGGCTTAAGGTAGTGGATCTGGCAGGTAACCCTTTTAAGCGCGTCCCTTATGCTTTCGTAGTTAAACACCTTCCATGAGTCGAAGAGTACAACCGGTACAATCGTAAGGCCCTGTCTCTTTACGAAGTGAAAGGCTCCAGTCCTGAACTCCTGGAGGCTGTTTCTGTTTCCCATGTGTCCACCTTCCGGGAAAACGCAGATGTGCTGTCCTTCCTTAACCCTTTCTGCTGCGTTTCTGAAAACTTCCATAGCATGGCGCGGGTTGGTCCTGTCTATTCTGAGCGCATCAATTAAGTCCATGTAGATTGATTCATAGGAAATATCACTTCTGTTTTTGTCCACAATGAAGGTCATGGGCTCTTCATGGGTCTGGACCACAGGAAGACCGTCAAAGCGGCCCTGATGGTTTGGCATGAGAAAGTAGCCACCCTCCCCGGGGAGGTTTTCAAGCCCGGAAACTTTAACGTTTACCCTGAGTTTTTCAATGAGTTTTATTGTTGTGTGTCGCACGGTTTCATAGCGCATTCTTGTATCAGTGCTGTTCTTAAGGGTCTTTTTGAGAAGAAAAGAGAGCCTGAGTCCTGTAAAAAAGTGGGCTATGATTGAGAAAACCAGTCTGAACATGTACTTTCTTTATACAGAAAGAAGGCCCTTTGAGCAATCAAAGAGCCTTTGTGTTTACTTCTTTTTCTGAGCGTTGTGACACTCACCGGCAAGAGCACAGCCGGAGCATTTGTGCCCGCAGCTGTTTTTGCCTTTTTTCTTATCTTTTATAATTCCCCTGATAATCAGGGCAACTACTGCCAGGATTACCAGGGCTACAATTAATGTTGATAAATTCATTTGTTAGGGTTCTTCCTGAAGAGGAGGTAGAGTCCGAAAGCAAGAGCTACAGCTGCAACTATGAAGCCGAAGACGTTGCCATAACCGGAGAACATACTTCCAAACTGATATGCAATCAGGGCTACAAGGTAAGCAAAGACTGTCTGATAGCCGATTGCAATCCATGTCCACTTCCTGTTGTTCATCTCACGCTTGATTGCTCCGATAGCTGCGAAACAAGGTGCGCAGAGAAGGTTGAACAGGAGGAATGAGAATCCGCTTGCGTGTGTGAATGCAAGTGCAAGATTGTGGAAAGCTGAACCACCATCGAAGCTGAAAAGAATACCCATTGTACCGACAATGTTCTCCTTTGCAACAAGTCCTGTGATTGAAGCTACAGCACTCTGCCAGTTGCCCCATCCGAGCGGGCTGAAGATCCATGCAATCAGGTTTCCGAGGAAGGCAAGAAGGCTCTTGTCAATCTCATCTTCACCAAGCATTCTGAATCCTTCTGCTGTGAATCCAAAGTATGTAAGGAACCAGATGACGATTGTACTGAGGAGGATGACTGTTCCTGCCTTCTTGATGAAGGACCAGCCGCGCTCCCATGTTGATCTGAGTACGTTACTGAGCTTTGGCCAGTGGTATGCAGGAAGTTCCATGACAAATGGAGCCGGATCGCCGGCAAAGAGCTTTGTCTTCTTAAGGATAATACCTGAGACAATGATTGCTGCCATGCCGATAAAGTAAGCTGAAACAGATACAAATGGTGAATGATTGAAGATAGCACCTGCAACCATGGCAATGAAAGGAATCTTTGCTCCACAAGGGATAAAGGTTGTTGTCATGATTGTGATTCTTCTGTCTCTATCATTTTCAATTGTTCTTGAAGCCATGATTCCCGGAATACCACATCCTGTACCTACGAGGATAGGAATGAAGGATTTTCCTGAGAGACCGAACTTGCGGAAGATTCTGTCCATGACGAATGCAATTCTGGCCATGTATCCACAGGACTCGAGAATAGCAAGCATGAAGAACAGAACAAGCATCTGAGGAACGAAGCCGAGAACAGCTCCAACACCGGCTACAATACCGTCAAGGATAAGACTGCTGAGTACTTCATTACATCCGATCTTTTCGAGGAAGTTTCCAACTACAACAGGAACGCCCGGAACCCATACACCGTAATTTGCCGGATCCGGTTCTTCACCTTCATACTTATCTACTGTCTGAGTAGCTTCTACAAGGTCTCCCTTTGTGAATGTTACAACTTCTTCATCAAGGGTTTCTTCATCAACAAGAGTGTATTCAACGCTTGTGTTCTCAGGAACCTCTGAAGGATCAGCATATTCAAAGGCATCAAGTACTACTGCAGCTTCGCCGAATTCTTCAGCAGCTTCATTGTACTCTTTAGAACCGATTCCGAAGAGGTGGAAACCATCTCCGAACAGGCCGTCATTTGCCCAGTCTGTAGCTGCAGCACCGACTGTTACCATGGCAACATAGTAGACAACGAACATGACTGCTGCAAAAATCGGAAGACCGAGCCAGCGGTTTGTTACAATCTTGTCTATCTTATCTGATACTGTAAGCTGGCCCTTGTTCTTTTTCTTGTAGCAGGCCTTGATCAGCTCTGCAATATAGATGTAACGCTCGTTTGTGACGATTGATTCTGCGTCATCATCCATCTCTTTTTCAGCCTTGGCTATATCCTGCTCAACGTGTGCGAGAGTTTCTGCCTTTACCTTGAGCTTCTTAAGTACGTTTGAATCTCTTTCAAAGACCTTGATTGCATACCATCTCTGCTGCTCTTCCGGAAGATCGTGTACGATTGCTTCTTCAATGTGGGCAATAGCATGTTCAACCGGGCCTGAGAATGTGTGCTGAGGTACTGTCTTGTCTTCCTTGGAAGCCTTTACAGCCTGGTCAACAAGTTCCTTGATACCTTCTCCCTTAAGAGCTGAAACTTCTACGACACGGCATCCGAGTCTCTTGCTGAGCTCTTTGACATCAATCTTGTCTCCATTCTTTTTGACAAGGTCCATCATATTGACAGCAACAATTACCGGGATTCCAAGCTCAACAAGCTGTGTTGTGAGGTAAAGGTTTCTCTCAAGGTTTGTTCCATCAATAAGGTTGATGATTGCATCAGGCCTTTCACCGATAAGGTAATTTCTGGCAACAACTTCTTCCATTGTGTACGGTGAAAGAGAGTAGATACCAGGAAGGTCTGTTACAGTTACTTCAGGATTAAGCTTTGCTTTTCCTTCTTTCTTTTCAACTGTAACTCCAGGCCAGTTACCAACAAACTGGTTTGAGCCTGTAAGTACGTTGAACAACGTTGTTTTTCCGCAGTTTGGGTTACCTGCAAGTGCTATTTTGATTGACATGTTCCACGCTCCGTAAAATTACTTGACATCAATAAGTGCTGCGTCTTCCTTTCTGATTGAAAGCTCGTAGCCTCTTACTGTGATTTCAATGGGGTCTCCGAGAGGAGCAACTTTTCTTACAAAGATTTCTATTCCCTTTGTAATACCCATGTCCATGATTCTTCTTTTTACCGGGCCGGTACTGTTAATCTTGACAACAGTTGCCGTCTGACCAATCTTGACTTCTTTAAGTGTCATTTTTTCTATCCCCTTAAAAATTATTAAACCATTATTTTTCTTGCCATATCACTGTTTATGGCAACTCTTGTTTCTTTGATGTTTACGATTACGTTTTCTCCGTTTCTGGTAACAACCTTTACAATGGCACCGGGAACAAAGCCCAGATCCTCGAGGTGCTTCTTGACCTCTGCGCTACCGGAGACTTTTTTGATGGTGGATTCTGAATCAAAATCCGCAAGTGCAAGTGGTAACATTAATTATCCTTTCCATTATGTATAAGAGTTTGCAACGGCTAACTCTTAAATGGTTAGTCTATTCTAACCACAAGTCATGAATATGTAAAGAGGAAAATGTAAAGATTAGTATCTCTTTGTCTTATCAGGAAAAAGGGCCTGTCTATTTACTTTTCTGAGCGCTTTTCTGCTGTTAAATCAGGGATTCAAATTCAGCCCTGGAGGCTGCTGCCAGCTCTTCAGGTTTAAGGCACAGCATGGTACCCCTGACTCCCGCGCTCACATACACCCTGTCATAGATGAGGGCGCTTTCTTCAATATAGGTTGTGTATTTATGTGTCATTCCCAGCGGGCTGCAGCCACCCCTTATGTAGCCGGTGAGTTTCTGCAGGTCCGAGAGTTTCACAAGGTCTATGTTTTTGCTTGATGTGAGGCTTCTTATCTTCTTGAGGCTTATCTCATAGGGAGCCGGCACGCAGAAGACAAAGATCTCCCTGCTGTCGTTTATCATTACTATGGTTTTGAAGAGTCTTTCCGGGTCTATTCCGAGTTCTTTTGCCGCATGGATTGCGTCTAGTTTCTGAGGGTCAACTGTGTAGGAGAGGGTGGTGTAATCTATCTTGAGTTCCTCAAGAATCCTCATGGCATTTGTCTTCATGCCTTCATTCTAACGAAAAAATACCTTTTATGTTTGCTGTATGTGAAAATTTATGAAGAAATACTTCAACTTCATGACATCTTCTTCTTTATTTGATAACACTACTTACTGGAGGAAATAAAAAATGAAAAAAATCCTTATCCTTTTACTGTCCATATTCCTGATTGTCTCAGCCGTCTCCTGTGACGGCTCAGTAAGCAGTTCATCCACCTCAAGCTCTTCAAGCTCCAGTTCGAGTTCAAGCAGCTCAAGCAGCTCAAGCAGCAGCTCTTCAAGCTCAACTACAACTGGATCTACAACTGATATAACGGATGTTGACGGCAATGCCATTTCAAGTGGTACTGCAACAATCTCTTTCTCAGGCACTTCAAAGACTCTTTCTGCAGCCTATCTGATTGATGGAGTTGAAGTTGAGATTACTTCCGGAGAATATGCTTCTGCATCCAGCTCCTCAGACGAGGTAGTATTCCTCGTTGTAAATGGAGGAAAACTTACAATAACCGGAACAAGCTCTGATTATGTTGATATTTCAAAATCCGGTTCTGCTGCTTCTGGCGGACAGGTTGGAGATGACTATAACTTCTACGGAATCAACAGCGCAATAGTTGTTTCAGGTTCAGCTTCTTCTGCAACAATCGAATATGCTGATATTACAACATCCGCAAATGGAGCTAACGCAGTAGTTGCTACAAACGATGGAACCATAACCATTTCCAATTCCAAGATCACCAGTACCGGTAGTGCAGGTGCCAGAGGTCTTCATGCAACATATGATGGCGTTATCAACGCAGATACCGTAACAATTTCAACAACAGGTAATTCCTGTGCTTCCCTTGCAACAGACAGAGGCGGTGGAACCATTACAGCTGAAAATATGACACTCAGTACCTCCGGAACAGGTTCTCCTCTGGTCTACTCAACAGGTGTAATAAATGTCTATAATTCAACAGGTGAGGCAACAGGCTCTCAGATGGTTGTAGTTGAAGGTGGCTCCACAGGTTATCTTGAAGGCTGTGATTTCACATGCACCGGGACCGGCAATGCTTCCGGCACAAGTGATTCAAACTCAAGTACACACACAATAGATGCAGCCGGTATCTTCATCTACCAGAGCCAGAGCGGCGACTCTGAGGACGGCACTGATTATTTCACAGCAAAGAACTGTACCCTGGAAGTAACAGGTTCAGATGTACCTCTCTTCTTCCTTACAAATATCAGTGCGGAGATTACACTTTCCGGAACAAACACTTATTCATTTGACGGAAACTTCCTTACAGCTGAAGCAACATCAAGATGGGGAAGCAGCGGAAGTAATGGTGCGTCTGTAGTTCTTACATCAACTCAGGACCTTAGCGGTACTGTTTATGTAGGTTCAACAAGCTCCCTTAAAATAAACGGAACAAGTTATTCTACAGGTTCAACAATGCTTTAAAATACGAAGAAAAAACACGAATTCTGGCCGGATCCGAAAGGGTTCGGCTTTATTTTTACTAAAACCGTACTTAATTTGTAATCGGGCAATTAAAGGATATTTTTTTATTGATTATGGCCTGTTTTTCTTCTATTATAGCCGAGATTTAGGCAGGTGATTTCAAAATGAAGAAAGACATCAACATGACATTCAGATGGTATGGTGAAGGAAACG
>JAIKXP010000119.1 GCA_024684115.1 Sphaerochaetaceae bacterium
TTTTGGGGCGATGGTTCACAGGAGGCCAGGAATCTGGTCGAGAGCATAGTTGTCAGAAGCACGGAGAACTTCAACTGGACGTTCATCTTCATACTTGCCGTGGTCTTCTACGTCTACTGGACGGAGATCAACAAGAAGAACTACGATGCCGTCTTCGCCGGTCTTGCCCTGTACGGGGTGCACTGGCTCTATGAGATCTGCAACGCGATAATCGGCCACATCTTCGGCTACCCGCTCTGGTCGGTCTCCAATGCATCGACCACCTTCATCCTTCTTATAGGTGTCTGCTGGGAGCTTTCGATGATGTTCTCCCTTGCAGGGATAATCTCCTTCAAGATGCTTCCTCATGACAGGAGCAAGAGGTACTTCGCAAAGAACGGCAGGAAGGGGATAAGCTGCAAGCTCGTGGGTGCCCTGGAGATGGCGCTTCTGTTCGCGCTCTTCGAGTCCTTCCTCGCAGGAACCAGCAACCATTCGTTCATCTGGGTCTACAAGTGGTGGGGAGTGATCCCTGTGTTCATCACGACCTACGTGCCGTTCTTCCTTGCAAGCAACTACGTGCCTGACATGGAGCCCAAGAAGAGGAACCGCTTCCTGATCATCGAATGGGGCTTGGTGGCGCTTCTGCTGGTGATTCTGATCCCTGCAGGAGTAATCTGATTTTTTTACCGTTATTATTTACACAATTCTCTTTGGAATGTCTAAAAAGTTGCCAATTATGCTTGTTATGTATCAAATTACTAATTAAAATATTGTAGAAGGGATTTTCTATTACTCAATGGTTTTCTTTATTCTGAGCGAAGCATTGGTTTGGGAATGCCTTCAGGAATACTTGATATCATGAAAAAGGCGGCATTCCTTTTCATAGTTTCTTTCATCCTCTCTGTGAATGTTTTTGCAGACACCATGGATTTTGGTGTCCGTTGGTATGTGTCCAACGCTGCAGTGACAGAGCTGTCAATAATCCCTTATTCCGGCGAAGGAGTGTTCCCCAAGATCGTCATTGAAGGTGAAAGCGAGGCGGTCAGCCACACAGAGATCGTCACTGACAGTACAGACTTCGTGAACGTCTGTCGTATAAGGTTCATGACCAATGTCCATGCACTTTATGACCTGACGATCAATGCTACTTCTCTGTATTGCAAAGCCAACGAGTCCTATGCCAGATATACTCTCAAAATGACTGCTGACGATGTTGAGCACACGTACAATGTTGAGAGGGACTACACCCTGGAGAGTCCTGGTCTTGTATTGCAGTTGAACATGTGGGGGAACGGTAGAATCACCAAGGACATTTTGGTGGACGGCAGCTTTGTGGAAATCAATTCCATGGCTTCGGGTTCTTACAATGCGTCAATCAAGGTTGAGGTGGCAAAGGTATGAGAAAACTGTTAATTGTTCTGATTGTTTTGCTGTCTCTCAATGTTGTCTTCGCTTCATCAACCATTACCGAGGGTCAGAATGGTACTTTTGTTATAAAGGGATACTATGAATCATCGAATGCATCGGATTGCACTTTCCGCCTATGGTCAGGGGACCAACAAGAACCCGAGTCCGAAGCTAACAGGATCTATCAATCAGGATTCGTGACTGTGGATGGTCTTGTTGAAGACAGTCCTTCTGTAATTTTCCATTGGAGCTTTGAGTGGACCAAGAATAAATCATATCAATTGACATTTTCGTTCACCCCCTTGCAGAGCTATGTTGAGAGGACTTATTTCATTCCTGAGCACAGTTTCTCGATGGAATGCAATGAAAACATCCAAACTGTAGTTTACGATGAAAAAGTAAGTGGCAGCTACAAATATCCAGGAAAGTATCTCAACAATTACAAAAAATCAATTTCGTATACTGCAAATAAATCCGCCAATCCCAAAGAGCTGAAGGGAACCTGTTCTCTGACGGTATTCGACTATGAGAAAGAACTATCCGCTGATTTTGAATACATAAGCTACATTACCGTGGAGTTTAAAGTGATATGAAGAAAACATTGTTTCTACTTTTAGTTGCACTTTTCTCCATGACGTCCCTTTTCTGTGAGAAAAAAGTTCTCAACGGAGCCAGTCAGGTGGTGTCCGGTTATATAGGAAGGAATGTGGAACTGACTATAGGGGATTACATATACCGCAGCTCAAACGGGAATAAAGGCATTAATCTGGATATAAACAATGAATCCAACAATGTAAGATATCAGATCGCCCCGACTCAGGTT
The DNA here is from genome assembly GCA_024684115.1 of Sphaerochaetaceae bacterium. Taxonomy (GTDB): domain Bacteria; phylum Spirochaetota; class Spirochaetia; order Sphaerochaetales; family Sphaerochaetaceae; genus UBA1265. Next base: position 2,213 of record JAIKXP010000119.1, read on the forward strand.
CCTTGCACCAAGGCGGGTCTCCTTGTCGGGAAGTTTAATCTCATCTCATCGACAAGTGACATTACACTTGAGATTTCTCATGACAAGCTGCACAACAACGGCGGGGATTCCGTCGATTATGAGCTTGCAGTGGACTATGTGATCAAATCAGACAACAGCACCTCTGACCATTTGAAGTTCATCACATCTACAACTCCTTACACATTTGATTTTAGTTCTGGAAATGGTCTGATAATAATCGAAGATGCAGGCATATATTTTCGGCTCTCTGAAGAGGTCACCGAGAAAGGACGCTATGAAAGCGCGGTCACTTTCAAACTGAGGAGCAAATGAGGAAATTATTGATTCTACTTCTTTTGTTTGTTCTCTCTGGTTGCGTCTTTGCCGCGAGCGCTGCTGATGATCGTGTTTTCTCAGAAATCTCGGAACATCCTGTATTCGACTTGTCCAAGACCTTGTGGCTTCCTATGTACAGTGTTAAATGGGGTGCTAATAATGCTGTAGATGGCACTTATTGCAATGACAATTGGATGGGTAGGCTTGGGTGTGCATTGACTGAACACGATATCATTTTCACAATTGAGACTGATGGCAAGTTCGTCTCCCAGTCAGACCCTACGAAATACAGGAACTTCTACATTGCCCTTCGCCCAAGATGCAGATGTGATAGTGTTCCAATTACAGATTGGAAGGAACAGCCCTGGAAATCGCCTGACAGTGACTATCAGCTGGGTTCGAATGGTACTCCTATCAGCTTGAATGACAGAATCCCCAACACCAAGGACTCTGGACGCCTAGTATACCAAGTACCTGGAATATCAAAGGAAAATCAGCAGGCGATGCCTATTGATAGCAATGGAACCTATATGTATCTCTCCAGATTTTTCTTCGATGTCCTCCTTTGTCTTGATGAACTCACTGTTGATGACAAACAACACCTTGCAAGTGCCAATGACTACATAGCAGTGTTTGATGTCAGCTGGACCTGCGATGATCCTAACTGCACTAATCCGGAACATCATGGTTCCATCAGGCAGATACGACATGGGTACTATGATCACCGTGCAGCTGGTGGTGATATGACTATGAATTTGTACATAACCCCGACCGCGAATGCTCGTAGCCTGGACCTCTCCGCCCTGATTAACGCCCAGGGAGAGGCCAAAATCTCCGATCTCAACGTGTTCACCACGAACAAGGGATACAATCCAGCGGAAAGGTTGTTTGTGTTTGCATCGTCCAATTCTGATTATTCTGCTGAAGGTGATGAATTCTCTCTTAAGATGAATAACAACAGCACTAATACAATAGATTTCAAAGTCATTGTTAAGAATGCTGATGGGACTGTGAACAAGACCTTTCTTGGAAATGATTACTACGGAAGCGCCAATACAAATTTCCTGAATCTTTCAACTGGTGTCCAGAGAACTGTGGGAAGACTAGGTGATGTCACATATTCTATGGTGTTCAACAGCGAGGTCTTCATCTCGTTCGAAGGCACCAACAAGAACACAACATACGCAACAGGGGTCTATGAGTCTCCAATCTACTATCATATCATTTACAGTGATGGATTATAGGCTATCGATTCTTATTTCAGTTTAAAAAATAACCTTGCGTAAGATCTGTAAGTGCAAACCATTCTCCCATACTCTTTAGCCACTGTATTACGGTTTTACAGGTGACTAACCCTGTTTATATCAGTAAAATGAAGCACATGAAAAAGGCATTGAATCTGATTCTGCCGGTAATGATTGTCCTGATCATCATCGGTGTAGTGTTCACGAAAAGCTTCTATAGGAACAACTCTTTCGAGACTGGGGAACATGAGTTCTCCGGCACTTTTTTCATACTGGTAAATGAAAGTCTTCACGGTAGTGAATTGGACAGTTTCTTCTTGGAGGAAAACACAGAAAACCTGCCACAGCATATCAACTGCTTCGTCTCATATCCGGATGTGGATGCAATCGGCCTGGCTAGACGTTATCAGGCTCTGTATACCGCAGGAGAAATGGAAGTGAGCAAGATCAACACGACTATGGTCTTCTCAAAGGTGGAGCTGGGAATTGCAGATGTTGCAATCATATCAGGTGGTGTTGCTGAAGCTTTGAAACTCAATCGTGATAAATGTGAGGAAAACGGCCTTAGAGTCCTTGTAAGGACAATTGGAGGAGCACAGTGAGAAAATTCAATATGTTCCTTGTAATAGGAATGATGATTCTGTTTGTTGTTCACGGAGTTCTGGGTTCTACTCAGCTTTTCGGTGCTGAGTCTGTTCCGAGCAAAATGATTACACACTCCTTCATGACCCTTGTCTTCCTCCACATGATTGTAACAGCCATACTGACATTCAGAACTCTTTATGCCCTGAAGAAGAGTGGGGCCTCATACTTCAGGAATAACGGTCTTTTCTGGGCCAGAAGATTAAGCGGTTTTGCCATCATCATTCCCATGTTCATGCACTTCACCGTTTTCAGCGGTGTGATTGAGAACGGGGCATACAGGCTGGTTGAGTTTAACACACTCCGTATGATATCCCAGATTCTCTTTGTTGCATGCCTGGCCGTACACATAGTTTCAAACATTAGACCGGCCCTCATATCCATGGGAGTAAAAGGAACCGGAAAGATTTCGGTGAATTTACTTGTGATCCTATCTGCCATTCTGCTTATAAGCACTGTCGGATTTCTTTTCTACTATCTTGTATGGATTGCACTCTAGGAGGTGGAGATGGAAAAGACAGTCAACATAATAGGAGCCGGTATATCAGGTCTCAGTGCAGCCATAACGCTTGCACAGAAAAATATTCATGTGAACCTTATCTCCTCCATGCCTTCGGAAAGGGCACAGTCCGTTCTTGCAGAAGGTGGCATAAACGCTTCTTTGGATACAATGGGCGAACATGACACGGTTCTGGAGCATTTTCAGGACACGGTTAAGGGTGGAGTTTTCATTGAGGATGAAGAAGCCGTCAGGGGACTTGTAGAAGCTGCTCCATCCATTGTAAGGGAGCTTCAGGCCCTTGGAGTTCCGTTCCAGCATGAAAACGGAAAACTCATACAGAGAAACTTCGGTGGACAGAAGAAGAAAAGAACTGCATATGCAAAAAGCAGCACAGGCAAGATGATTATGGCTGCCCTCACTGACAGGGTCAGAAAGGCAGAGGCTTCGGGCCTTGTCAAAAGATATCCTTCCCATGTTCTCTCCTCTTTTGTGATCAGAGACTCAGAACTCAAGGCTATTAGGGTTACGGACACACACCTTTTCAAAACCCTTGAGTTCACAGGTCCCTGCATACTCTGCACCGGAGGACTTAACGGATTCTTTGAAGGCTACACAACAGGAACGACACAGAATACGGGAACAGCTGCAGCTCTTGCCTTCTCTGAGGGGGTTGAATTCGCCAACCTCGAGTTCATTCAGTACCATCCTACAACTGTAAAGATCTGTGACAAGGTCATGCTCATAAGTGAGGCTGCAAGAGGTGAGGGGGCCAGGCTTATGGTCATGAGGGATTCAAAGCCATGGTACTTCATGGAAGAAAAATATGAGCTGGGCAACCTCAGCCCCAGAGATGTCATTTCCAGGGAGATGGCCCTTCTCGAGAAAACGGAAGGCCTTAATGACTTCTATCTTGATGCCACAGGCCTTGACGAAAAGGTGTGGAAGACACGCCTGAGTGACTTAAGGGCTGAGCTGATTAGCTACACCGGTTTAGACCCTGCCGGAGATTACATACCCATAAGACCCGGAATCCACTACTTCATGGGAGGAATCAGGGTTGATAACGGACACAGAACAAACATAAAGAATCTTTTTGCTGCGGGAGAAGCCGCATGCAAGTACCACGGAGCCAACAGGCTTGGAGGAAACTCCATGCTTGGAGCTTTCTATGGCGGAAGGGTTGCAGCACAGAGTGCCTGTGATGCAGCCTCTCAGTGTTCGGTTTCTGAGGTTTCCTATGAAGAGACGGGAACCGAAAGACAGAAGAAGGAACTCTGTCAGATACTGTTAAAAGGCCTTGGAATCATCAGAGATGAAAAAGAGATAGAAGGCGCCCTGGGCGAAACGTGGAAAATGGCCTCGGACAGCACCAGTGCAGATGCAAAAAGGGCCTTGCTGAGCTGTGCCATGCTCGAATGTGCCAGAGCAAGAAAGGAAAGCCGTGGAGCTCACTACAGAAGCGATTGTCCGAAAGCTCTGGACAGCTACAAAAAGCAGACATGTGTTGTTCTTAAGGAAGGAAGAATCATGGTAAGGTTTGAAGACCTGAACAAGGCAGGTGCTCTATGAAATACACTCTGAAAGTTTTAAGGAAAGCTCCCGGAGAGGAAAAACAGTACTGGCAGGATTTTGAATACGAGAGTGAATCTGAAAATGATACCGTTGCCTCTGCCTTGCTCAAGATAGGTGAAGTTAAATGGGAGTGTTCGTGTCTTCAGAAGAAGTGCGGAGCCTGTGCCATGGTAATAGATAACATCCCTCGTCTGGCCTGTGACACAAAGCTTTCCGATTGCAAATCGGAAACAATCACGGTCCAGCCACTGAGAAAATTCCCCGTTATCAGTGACCTTGTTGTAGACAGAAGCATTCTCTACAGGAATCTTGAAACCATGAAGACTTGGCTTAGCCAGGATGCGGACTTTGGAGATGCAAACCCTGACAAGTACAGGGAGCTTGCCTACCAGGGCTCTGAATGCATACAGTGTGGCTGCTGTCTTGAGGTTTGCCCGAATTTCTATCCGGGTGGTTCTTTCTTCGGCATGGCTTCAGTTCCGCTTACCATGAGACTGCTTTCAGAAACAGACAGAAAACTCTACATGGACAATGCCAAACTATACCGTAAGCATATCTATTCGGGCTGCGGAAAATCTCTTGCCTGCAAGGATATCTGTCCAAGGAAGATAGACACGGAAAAACTGCTTGTTAACCTTAATGCGCTTGCAGTATGGAAAAGAAAGAAGAAATAAGAGGATTGTTCACGCTTGGAGATTGTGATTTTTGGTGAGAAAAAATGACCAATTTTCGGGTATATATGATGAAGTTTTTGATAACATTTTGGTCTGACAAAAAAGAAAACCTTACAATGCTTAGGATAATTCCTTGTATTGTAAGGTTTTATTTTTGGGCCCACTGAGATTTGAACTCAGGACCAAAGGATTATGAGTCCTCTGCTCTAACCGCTGAGCTACAGGCCCTTGTGCTTTTTGCACAGTGACCTAAGTTAGCACTTTTGTATCCGAATTTCAAGCCTGACAATAAAATTCTTGTGTTTGT
>JAIKXP010000132.1 GCA_024684115.1 Sphaerochaetaceae bacterium
GTTTCAGAAAACTGGCAAGCGAAGGCCAGATTCCTGGCGTAACCAAATCTAGTTGGTAAGGAGAAGCAAAATGGCAGTAAGTGATCCTGTTGCTGATATGCTGACTAAGATTAGAAATGCTAGTCAGGCAAAGCATGAAAAAGTTGATGTTTCCAATTCAAAGCTCAAGCTCCAGATCGTAAAGATTCTGAAGAACGAAGGCTTTGTTAAGAATTTCAAGAAAGTTACAAAGGACGGCGCAACCTATCTGCGCGTATTCCTTAAGTATGATGAAGAACAGAATCCGGTCATCCACGGAATTGAGAGACTCTCAACACCTGGTAGACGTGTTTATTCAGGATACAAGGATATGCCGCGTGTTTATAACGGATATGGCGTTGTTATCGTTTCCACCTCTTGCGGTGTCATCACAGGCAAGAAGGCTTCTGAGCAGTTAGTCGGCGGCGAGCTGATTTGCTCTATTTGGTAATAAGGAGTAAATATGTCACGTATAGGTAAATTACCAATTGATCTGCCTAAGACGGTCAAAGCTTCTGTAAAAGACGGAGTAGTATTCGTTGAAGGACCAAAGGGCAAGCTTTGTCAGGCTGTTATTGCCGGCACAGCAGTAGACGTTCAGGAGAATCAGGTAGTTGTTACAAGAGCTAACGATGAGAAGGCAGTCAAGGCTGCACACGGTCTCATGAGACAGCTGGTCCGCAACATGATTGTTGGTGTATCAGACGGTTACAAGACAGTTCTTACAATTATCGGAGTCGGTTATAAGGCTGAAGTTTCTGGAAAGAATCTTGTTCTTTCACTTGGCTATACAAACGACATTGAGTATGTCATTCCAGAGGGTATCAAGATTACCTGTGAGACTCCTACCAGAGTCAACATTGAAGGAATTGATAAACAGCTTGTCGGACAGACAGCCGCTGAAATCCGCAGTCTGAGAAAGCCTGAACCTTACAAGGGTAAGGGTGTCAGATATGAGAACGAATATGTACGTTCTAAGAGCGGTAAGGCCGGTAGGGCTTAAGGGGATTTGAGATATGAACAGAATTGCAGATAAAAACAGAAAATATGCCAGAAGAAAGGTCCATATCAGAAAGTCCATTTCCGGAACAGCTGCAAGACCAAGAATGACTGTTTTCAGAAGTAACCTTCACATGTATGTCCAGGTTATTGATGACACAACAGGCACAACACTTGTTAGTGCAGGAACAACCGAGAAAGAACTGTCAGCACTTAAGAACAACACTGAAGGTGCAGCAAAGCTCGGCGAAGCAGTCGGAAAGAGATGCATAGACAAGGGTGTTCAGACAGTTGTTTTTGATAGAAACGGCTACCTGTATCATGGTGTTGTCAAGGCTATCGCAGACGGCGCAAGAAAAGCCGGTGTGAAGTTCTAAGGTGGTGGATATGGAAAGAAATAGAGATAGAAGAGATAGAGAGCAGAAGCGCGAATCTGAGTTCATGGAGAAACTCATCAAGCTCAATCGTGTTTCCAAGACAGTTAAGGGCGGACGCCGTATGTCTTTCTCAGCTCTTGTTGTTGTAGGTGACCAGAAGGGTAAGGTCGGTTACGGAATGGGTAAGGCCAATGATGTTACAGATGCTATCCGCAAGGCTACCGAGGCTGCAAGAAAAGCCATGTTTGCGGTAAACCTCAAGGGAACAACAATTCCTCACGAGATTATCGGAAACTTCAAGAGTGCAAGTGTTGTTCTCAGACCTGCTGTTCCTGGTACCGGAGTTATTGCCGGCGGCGCAGTTCGTGCTGTCTGTGATGCATGTGGAATCAAGGACATCCAGTCAAAGTCACTTGGATCCAAGAACACAATCAACACTGTTAAGGCTACTTTTGATGGTCTTGAGAATCTGTTCTCAGCTAAGAAAGTTGCTTCAGACAGAGGCAAGAGTATTAAGGATATGTGGGGGTAATATATGGCTAAGAAGAAAACACCTCAGGTTCGCATTGAACTTGTAAAAAGTCTTGCCGGATGCCTCCCGAAGCAGAGGGCAACTGTCAAGGCTCTTGGTCTCGGAAAGATCAACAGCTATGTTGTCAAGGATGCAACTCCTGTCACTATGGGCATGATCCGTGTGGTTGAGCACATGGTAAAGGTTACAGAGGAGAAATAATATGGCACAGTTGCATGCACCAAACGGCGCAAATACTAAAAAGACAATAGTAGGTCGTGGAGCTTCTTCCAAGGGTAGAACCTGTGGAAGAGGTGCCAACGGACAGAATTCTCGTTCAGGCGGCGGAGTTCGCCCGGGCTTTGAAGGAGGTCAGATGCCTCTCTACAGGCGTGTAGCCAGAAGAGGTTTCTCTAACTATCCTTTTAAGAAAGAGTATGCTGTCGTATCTCTTGATGCTATTAACGAAGCATTTAAGGACGGTGAAACAGTCAACCTTCAGGCTCTGAAGGATCTGTGCATTGTCAAGGGTGTCAATACTGACGCTAAGATTTTGGCTAATGGCGAACTTACAAAGAAAGTCACAGTCGAAGGATTGAAGGTATCCGCAGCAGCAGCTGAGAAGATCAAGGCTGCAGGCGGAGATGTAAAATAAGCAGGGGATTAACCTATGTCAAATACACTTTCTGATGTGTTCAAAATAGAGGAGCTGAAGAAGAAAATCCTTTTCACAGTCATGATTCTTGCAATCACAAGAATCGGAACGGTCATTCCCGTACCGGGAATTGACCCTGTGGCTCTGAAGGATTATTTCCTTGTTCAGTCCCAGTCCTCAAATATTGGACTTACAGAATATCTCAACTTTTTCTCTGGTGGAGCTTTTTCAAACTTCTCCCTGTTCACATTGGGTGTAATGCCTTACATCTCAATGCAGATTATCATTCAGCTTCTTATGCTCGTCATTCCTAAACTTAAGGAATGGGGACAGGACGCTGAGGGCAGAAAGAAGATCCAGAAGGTCACCAGATATGGAACAATTGTAGTGTGTCTGCTGCAGTCATTCGTCGTTACAGTTTATGCCAGAAGCATTCAGAGCTATGGCTTCCCTGTAATTACCATGAACCTGCTTCCGTTCACACTCATTTCTATGCTTACAGTAACCACCGGTACTATGATTCTTGTCTGGCTGGGTGAGAAGATCACACAGAAAGGAATCGGTAATGGTATTTCCCTCCTGATTTTTGCAGGTATTGTCGCAAGATTCCCGTCAGCAGTTTCAACACTTATTGCAGGAATCAGCGCAGGCACAATCAGTTGGGTTGCAACAATAGTGGTTGTTGTCATGTTCATAATTGTTGTTGCACTCGTAGTCTGCGAGCAGGAAGGTGAAAGAAAGATTCCTGTTAACTACGCAAAGCGTGTTGTCGGCAGAAAGATGTATGGTGCTCAGAGCTCATACATTCCTTTCAAGATCAACCCGAGCGGAGTTATTCCTGTAATCTTTGCTTCAGCCGTCCTTTCATTCCCTCTGCAGATTGCCGGTACACTCGGAGCAAACGTAAGATGGCTGCAGAATGTTGCAGACTGGCTTAATCCTCAAGGTGCCCCTTATATCATTATTTACACCATCTTGATTATAGCCTTTGCGTTCTTCTATACCCAGGTTTCTCTTAATCCGGTTGAAATGGCCAAGCAGATCAGAGACAACGGCGGAAGTGTTCCGGGAGTAAGAAGCGAGAAGCTTGAAGAGTACCTCACAAAGGTTCTCAACAGAATTATCCTTCCCGGTTCCCTCTTCCTGGCATTTATTGCACTTATTCCGACTTTTGTTCAGCTTATATTTGCCTTCCCGTCTTCCGTGGCTATGCTGTTCGGTGGAACTTCACTCATCATCCTGGTCGGTTGTGAGCTCGATATGATGAAGCAGGTCGAAAGCGTAATGAAGATGCATCACCATGATGGATTCATGGGCGTAAAGAAGATAAAAACCAAGAATTTGTAATTAGGAGCTGATTATGAAAGTAAGAGCAAGTGTTAAACCTATGTGTGATAAATGCAAGGTTATCAGAAGAGCTGGAGTTGTACGCATAGTCTGCGACAATCCTAAGCACAAACAGAGACAGAAATAATTCAGGAGGCCTTTAATGGCAAGAATTGCAGGTGTAGATTTACCTAACAAAGCTACCAAGATTGCTTTGACATACATCTATGGAATCGGAAGAACTTCAGCAGTAGAGATCTGTGAGAAGTGTAAGGTTGATCCGGATGTCCGTATCAACACACTCAGTGCAGACGTTCTTGCTGAACTCCGTAAGGTTATTGAAAATGACTATGTCGTTGAAGGAAGACTTCGCACACAGACACAGCTCAACATCAAGAGACTTATGGATATTGGCTGCTACCGCGGCCTCAGACACAGAAAGGGCCTTCCGGTACGTGGTCAGAGAACAAAGACCAATGCCCGCACACGCAAGGGTAAGAAGAAGACCATTGCAGGTAAGAAGAAGGCATAAGGGAGAATAGATCAGTATGGCAAACGCAAAACGTAAAGTAAAAGTCAAGAAGACTGTATTTGAAGGCAATGTCTATATTCAGGCCACTTTCAATAATACTATTGTTACAATTACCGATCTGAACGGAAATGCACTTTCCTGGTCAAGCGCTGGCGGACTCGGATTCCGCGGTGCAAAGAAGTCTACTCCGTATGCTGCACAGACAACATGTGAGACAGCTGCGAAGAAGGCTCTCGACTACGGTCTTAACGAAGTACACGTATACGTTAAGGGACCTGGTCAGGGACGTGAATCAGCTATCCGTGCTCTCGGAACACTCGGTCTTAAGGTTAAATCCATTCGTGACGTAACACCAATTCCTCACAACGGATGCAGACCAAGAAAGACCAGAAGAATATGATTAGGAGATAGTAGAAGATGGCTAGATATACAGGACCAAAATGTAGATATTGCAGAGCAGAGAGAGCTAAGCTTTTCCTCAAGGGTGCAAGATGTATGTCTGCAAAATGCCCTATGAATAATCCGGCAGAATGCGGACTTCCAGGAAAGAGCCCTAAGGCTCGTGCAAAGAAGCCTACAGACTACGCATTGATGCTTCGTGCAAAGCAGAAGCTCAAGAGAATTTACTGCATGCTTGAAAAGCAGTTCAAACTCACATTTGAAGATGCTTCAAGAATGCCGGGAAAGACTGGTGACAACCTCATTTCTCTTCTCGAGCGCAGACTGGACAATGTCGTTTTCAGAATGCATTTCGCTTGCAGCCGTTCACAGGCTTCACAGCTTGTAGGACATGGTCATGTCTTTGTAAACGGCAAGCGTGTTGATGTTCCTTCTTACAGAGTAAAGCCGGGCGACACAGTAGAGATTGCTCCAAACAGCAAGAACATGCTCGTTGTCAAGGAAAACCTCGCAGAAGTAGGAAAGAGTGGTGTAATGCCATGGCTCACAGTTGATCCGGATAACATGAAGGGTCAGTTTGTAGCAGTTCCTAAGAGAGAGGAAGTAAAGGAGCTTGAAGGAGTCAACGAACAGCTGGTCGTTGAGTTGTATTCCAGATAAACGGTAAAGCCGGGTAAAACCGGCTGACTGCCAAGGAGTGAAAATGGCAAGAAAAAACCTTATGAAGGGTTTTAAGATCCCTAAACCAACCTCAATGGAGCATACAAAGATTGAAGATAATCACGATGTATTCGTAGCTTATCCATTTGAACGCGGTTTCGGTACAACAATTGGTAATACTCTGAGAAGAGTTCTTCTCTCTTCAATTCAGGGTTATGCCATTACTGCTGTATGGTTCCGTTACAGAGATGATTCCGGCGAGCATATTATCAGCAATGAATTTGAGGCAATCCCCGGCGTAAAGCAGGATATCTGCGAGATTATTGCCAGAATGAAGAAGCTCAGATTCAGACTTCCTGATGAAGTTGAGTCAACAACAATTGACATTGAAGCCAAGGGACTGAAGACCCTCACCGGCGCAGACTTCGAGAAGGATAGAGTTGAAGTAGTAAACAAGGATCTTGAGATCTTTGACATGATGGAAGATACAGATGTCACTATCACTGTTCAGATTGACTTCAACAGAGGTTATGTACCTTCAGACGTAATTCAGGACATGATTGACAAGGAAGATGACAAGAACCCGGGAATCCTTCCGGTAGACGCCATCTTCTCACCGGTCACAAGAGTCAAGTATTCAATCGAGCCGACAAGAGTCGGTCAGAGAAACGACTATGACAAGCTTGTCCTTGAAATCTGGACTGACGGTACAATCTCTCCTGAAGATGCTCTTGCAGAAGCTGCAAAGATTGCAAAGGATCACTTCACAATCTTCATCAACTTCGATGAGAGCATGGTTTCCTCAACTGATGAGGTAGACGAGGAGCAGAAGCGCATTGATGAGATTCTCAACAAGTCCGTTGAGGAACTTGAGCTTACAGTAAGATCAAGCAACTGTCTCAAAAATGCAAATATCCGCACACTCAGAGATCTGACAAAGATGACAGAAGAAGAAATTGCCAAGACAAGAAACTTTGGTAAGAAATCTCTGTCAGAGATTAAAGATAAGCTCAAGGAATGGAATCTTGGGCTTGGAATGACTGATTACACTGTCCTTAGAACCGCCAGGGTTCCGGACAACAAGGATGAGAACAATGAGGCATAAATACGGTTTCAACGCTCTTAGCAGAAATTCAGCAGAGCGCAAGGCTCTCAAGAGGAATCTGGTTACAAGCCTTTTCCGTTTCGAAAGAATTGAGACAACAAAGGCTAAGGCTAAAGAAGTCCAGCGCCTTGCTGAAAAGATGATTACAAGAGCAAAGGTTGACAGCGTTCATAACCGCAGACTCACATCTGCAGTACTTTTTGATGAAGCAGTAGTCAACAAACTGTTCACCGAGATTGCTCCGCTTTATGCAGACGTTCACGGTGGATACACACGCATTATCAAGACAGCTAACCGTCTTGGAGATGCAGCAGACATGGCAATTCTTGAGCTGACAAAGAAGCCAGAGAAGAAAGATGCAAAGTCTGACAAGAAGGATGACAAGAAGTCAAAGTAAGCCTTCTGAAAAACATGTGCCGGAGCAGTGCTCCGGTATTTTTTTGCCCTTATCTGCATTGAGCTTAGTCAACTCCTGTTGTATCCTTATTCCATGATAGAAGATTTGCAGGATGAATTTTCCAGTTACTCGAAACCCAGGAAACAGGCCTCTCCAAAGACGGTGCTCTTCATCATGGTTTTTGTGCTGTGGGCCATCTTCTCCGCTGTCTATATCTTCATATCCCTTCCGAAAATACGTTCTGCACTGCAGGAAACAAATGCAGTAGAAATAATTAAAAACGCAAGAACCTACAAGATTTCAGCAGAATCAAGCCCGTACGAACTGTACTTCGTAAACCCCGCAAACGGTTACGTTCAGCCCTTTACTGCAAACGTGATCTACTCAGGTTCAGATGAGTACCATGATGCACTTGAAGGTCTTCTCCTCGGCCCGACTGACCAGGCTCTTTCCCGGGGCTATCTAAGCTATATTGCAAAGGGAACAAGACTCATAGGTGTTACGGTCTCCGGTAAGTATGCCTTCATAAACTTTTCTTCAGAGTTTGCAGATTCATCAAACATGGAAATGGCTAAGACACAGATCCTGCTTACCCTTCAGAAGCTTAATTCAAACATAAGAAACCTTGTAATCCTTGTTAACGGAACCGAACTGTGAAAAATAAAAAGCCCTACATAATAATTGTCGCTGTCATTATCTGCCTCATCTGGTTTCAGTCCTTTCTTCCGCCCGACCTCTCTTCAGAGGAGAGCTCATGGCTGACTGAAAAGATCATCAATCCGGTGATGAGGTTTTTTGGCCTTAATAACCCTGGAGAAGGGGTTGTAAGAAAAATGGCCCACGCATTTGAATTTGCAGTGCTTGGCTTTTTCTCCTGCCGTCTTCTGGGCTTTAAATCCATGGCCCTGTGCTTTGTGGTAGCCTTCCTTGATGAGACAATCCAGATATTTACCGGAAGGGGACCCATGATACAGGATGTGTGGATTGATCTCTCCGGTGCACTCATAGGAACACTTATAGGATTTGTGGCTAAGCGGTCTGAAAAATAGTATACTTGTACCATGACCGAATTTGTACATTTACATAACCATACAGACTTTTCTCTTCTTGACGGAGCAGCTCCGATCAAAAAGTACATGTCAAGGGCAAAAGAGCTGGGAATGAAGGCTCTTGCCATAACCGACCATGGAAATATGTTCGGTGTCATGGATTTTTATAACGCCTGTAAAGCTAATGAAATACAGCCTATAATCGGTTGTGAGTTCTACATAAGTCCCGCCGGAAGAAAGGACAGGGACCCGAACAACAAGTACTACCACCTCATACTCCTCGCCTGCAGTGACAGGGGCTACCACAACCTTATGGAACTCAACAGCATAGGCTGGACAGAGGGTCTGTACTACTCAAAACCCCGTATAGACAAGGAAAGCCTTTTTGAGCACCAGGAAGGCCTTATCTGCTGCTCAGCCTGTCTTGCAGGAGAGGTGCCGCAGAAGCTTCTCTCCGCAAATCCGCAGGAAGCCTATGAAGTTGCAAAACAGTACAAAGAAGTCTTCGGAGACAGATACTACATTGAGATCCAGAACCACGGAATTGAAGATGAGATAACGGTGTTGCCAAAGCTTGCAGAGCTTGCAAGAACACTGGACATACCCCTTGTTGCTACAAATGACATACACTACATAAACAAGGATGACGCAAGGGCTCATGAAGTACTGCTGTGCATAGGAACCGGCGCAAGAATTTCAGATGAAAGACACATGAAGTTCGAAACCGAGGAGTTCTACATGAAGAGCCCGGACGAGATGGCCGAGCTTTTCAAGGACTACCCTGAAGCAATAGAAAACACGGTAAAAATAGCAGAGAGATGTAAGTTTGACATACAGTTCCCCGGACCGCTTCTTCCTGAAGTAACTGTTCCGGAGGGCTACAAGGACACTGTTGACTTCATCTCCCGTCTTGCCTGGACAGGCCTTGAAAGAAGGTACCCCGGCTACAGGGACAACCCGGAGCAGAAGGAAGTACTGGAAAAGAGGCTTAACTACGAGCTTGGCGTCATAATCAAGATGCATTTTGACTCTTACTTCCTGATTGTCCGTGACTACATAAGATGGGCCAAGGACCACCAGATTCCGGTAGGTGCCGGAAGAGGAAGCGGAGCCGGAAGTCTTGTTGCCTACTGTATAGACATAACAAACGTTGACCCTATAAGCCATGACCTTCTGTTCGAGAGGTTCCTTAACCCTGACAGAATAAGCCTGCCTGATTTTGACGTAGACTTCTGCTACGAAGGAAGACAGGATGTAATTGATTATGTTACCGAAAAATACGGAAAAGACAGGGTGGGCCAGATAGCCACCTTCGGAACACTTAAGGCAAAGGCCGTAGTAAAGGACGTGGCTAGGGTTCTTGATATTCCGTTTGATGAAGCAAACCACATAACAAAACTCATCCCGGATGTAATACAGGTAGGAGAAGAGAACAAAAAGGTCAGCCTGCCTCTGGCTCTGGAATACATACCGGAGCTCAGGGCCTACAGGGACAGGGGAGGAGTCTATGAAGAGCTCTTTGACATCTCATCAAGACTTGAAAACCTCTCCCGCCATGTAAGTACACACGCCTGCGGAGTTGTCATAGGAAGAACACCGCTGAAGGATTATGTGCCTCTGTGTATGGACCAGAAGACCGGCGCCATTTCAACCCAGTACACCATGACATATCTTGAGGACTGCGGACTGGTAAAGATGGACTTCCTGGGACTCAAGACCCTGACGCTGATAAAGAACACACAGAGAATGATAAGGAAGAAGGAACCTTCCTTTGACATAGAGAAAATTCCTGACAACGACAGACAGACTTTTGAAATGATGAGTCAGGGAAAGAGCAAGATGGTCTTCCAGTTTGAAAGTCCGGGCATGCAGAAGAACCTCAAGCTTCTGGCCCCTGAGCGCTTTGAAGAGCTTGACGCCATGACCAGTCTTTACAGACCGGGCCCCATGCAGTTCATACCCAAATACATTGACTCCAAACACGGAAGACAGCCGATTGTCTATCCGGACCCGAGCCTTAAGGAACTGCTGGAACCGACCTACGGAGTCATAGTCTACCAGGAGCAGGTTATGAAGGTAGCCCAGATCTATGCGGGCTTCACCCTTGGCCAGGCAGATATCCTGAGAAAGATCATGGGTAAGAAAAAGAAGCACCTTCTTCCGGAACAGGAGAAGAAGTTCATAGAAGGAGCAGTCAAAAACGGACACACGGAGCAGGAAGCAAAGGACATCTTTGACATGCTTGCCCCGTTTGCAGGCTACGGATTCAACAAGAGTCACAGTGTGTGTTACACGGTTTTAAGCTACCGCACCGCATACCTTAAGGCCCACTATCCTGCCGAGTTCTATGCAGCAAACCTTACAAATGAAATCTCAAGCGGAGACAAGTTCAAGGAGTACCTGGATTACGTAAGAAGCGAGGGAATCAAAATCCTCAGCCCGGATATAAACAAGTCCGAAATGTACTTCAACGTTGACGGACAGAACATTGTCTACGGACTTGCAGGAATAAAGGGCATGGGCAGTGCAACAGTTGAACTCATACTCTCTGAAAGGGAGAAGAACGGACCGTACAAGGACTTTTTAGACTTTGTAAGACGCTCGGATAACAGGGTTCTCGGCTCAGCCACCATGGAAGGACTCATTGAAAGCGGAGCCTTTGACAGCTTCGGCTACAACCGTCCGACCCTCATTGCAAACTACAATGACGCCATAGCCAGCGTAAAGGAAGACCGCGAAAGCGCAGCCATAGGCCAGAATTTCCTCTTCGGAGCAGAAGAGGAGGCCATGTCCAGCTTCAAGATGAGGACTGTTTCCGACTACGAATTCATCCAGAAACTTGAAACGGAGAAGAAGTACCTCGGTCTCTACTTAAGCGGACACCCTCTGGACGTTTACAAAAACAACTGGGAAGAGTGCGTAAGACTGGACCTCTCAAAGCCTGAGCGCATAAAACCGGGAGTAAAATACGACTTTATAGGCATGATTACCGACTTCAGGGCCATAACCGCCAAAAGCGGCTCCCGCATGGGCTACGTGACCATAGAAGACTACAACGGCCACCTTGAAATCACCTTCTTTCCCAAGCAGTGGTCCCTCTACGAAGCTGTAATTGACCACGGCAAGGTCTTCGGCTTCCGCGGAAGCTTCAAGGAGTACAATAACCGCATGAGTTTCTCATGCGATGCCCTGATTGCCGATCCGTCCTCCATGAAACCTTCCAAACCTGTCAGAACCTACATAGGTCTTGATGCTTCTGAAGGAGACAGGCAGGCCGTAATCGAGCTCAGGAACATATGCAAGAAGTATCCTGGCAGTGCAGAGCTTGAACTTCAGGTTTACTCTGCACCGGATGAAGACGGAAACTACAGCTCAAAACCGAGGCGCATACTTGCAGATGCCAGGTACTGCGTAGACGGCTCTTCAGCCCTCTCTGAAGAACTCATGGGCTGCACCGGTGTCCACTATGTCTACTCTGAATGATCTGAGGAAGATTCCCCTCTCAAGTGCCGCAGGAAACGGAAAGAAAACACTCTCCTCCTATCAGGCACTGGGGGTGGAGAACCTCTATGATCTTATTAACCTCAGACCAAGAACCTACGAAGACAGAACTGGCAGGGTCTGCATAGGCGAGCAGGTTCCCGGAGGAGCCTGGACAAACACAATAGTACAGGCCCAGTCAAAGAGCTTTTTTGGAAAGGGACTTAAGAACGTAAAGATAAGTGTCAGGGACACACAGAGCGCGGTGCGCGGAGAGCTTCTGGGCTTCAACCGTCCATACCTTGATAAGATGGTAGTAACGGGGAACTTCTACAGACTCTATGCAAACCAGCTCCCCGAGGGCTACAGGTACCCCCAGTTTTCAAAATTTGAACTCACGGCGCTAAACGACTTCACAGATGAAGAGAAGGCCGTATCCGGAGGACTTCTGGCCGTCTATCCGCTAAGCGGAAACCTGACCCAGAACATGATTAGAAAGCACATGAGGGCAGCTTTCTCCCGGATTTCTGAGATAGAAAACGACCTTCCTGAGACCATGTACAGCAAGTTCAGGCTGATTAACACGGACAGATCCTACAGAAACCTCCATTTCCCCAGAACAGCGGAAGATATAAAGCAGGCCCTCCGCACCCTTGGTTTCTCTGAAATCTTCTACATGCAGCTTCTTGCAAAAAGACGCTCTTCTTCTCCTGACGGATCTTTCAGGCGCTCCGTGACTCCAAGAATATATGAGAAAGAGAAAAAGCTCATAGAAGGCCTTCCTTTCTCACTCACGGATGACCAGCTTAAGGTCCTTAAGGAAATCAGGGAAGACATGTCTTCAGGAAAGAGCATGAACAGGCTTCTTCAGGGAGATGTCGGAAGCGGGAAAACCCTCGTGGCCCTGATAGCTGCAGTTCACTGCATACAGGAGGGCCGTCAGGTTGCCTTCATGGCACCGACAGAGCTTCTTGCCCGCCAACATGCCATGAACGCTGCAAAGCTCTTTGAGAAACTTGATATAAACACAGCCTTCCTGGACGGAAGCGTAACAGGAAAGGCCAGAAGCCTTCTGCTTAAGAACCTCGCTTCAAAGAACATTGACCTCATAATAGGAACCCATGCGCTTTTCTCTAAGGACGTAGAGTATGCGGACCTTGGGTTTGTAATAGTTGATGAGCAGCACCGCTTCGGTGTCGAGCAGAGGCGTGCCCTTTTCTCAAAAGGCCAGAACCCTGATGTGCTCATGATGACTGCAACCCCAATCCCCAGAACCCTGGCCCTTACCATATACGGAGACCTCAACGTTTCAACCATAAAGACCATGCCTGCCGGAAGGCTTCCGGTAAAGACCTTTGTGGTGGGCCCGTCCCGCAGGGAAGACATGTACAATGCAGTGGGTGTTGAGCTTCAGCGCGGCCACCAGGCCTATTTCATCTACCCCAGAATCGGAGATGACACGGATGAAGAGCACGAGAGCGAACTCAAGGATGTTACCACCATGTACTCCTTCCTCTCCGAAAAGTACAGCGGCTTCAGGGGTGAGCTCATACACAGCCGCCTTCCTGACGAGCAGAAGATTGAAATACTGAATGATTTCAACACGGGAAAAATAAGTTTCCTCGTTTCAACAAGCGTTGTAGAAGTCGGAATTGACGTGCCCAACGCAACCTGTATGGTCATAGAACACGCAGACTTCTTCGGTCTCTCGGCCCTGCACCAGCTGCGCGGAAGGGTAGGAAGAGGAAAACTCCAGTCCTGGTGTTTCCTGTCCCCGGGGGACAATGTTTCAAAGGACGGCTTAAAGCGTCTTGAGGTGCTTAGAAACTCAAACGACGGCTTTGTAATAGCAGAGCAGGACCTCCTCCTGCGCGGTCCCGGAGAAATCTCAGGACTGAGGCAGAGCGGATTTACAAACCTCAGATTCGTTTCCCTGGACAAGGACCTGGACATGATTGCAGCAGCAAGACAGGAAGTTACAGAGCTTCTTGAAAGAGACCCCGGACTTCTTGAGGCAGATCACGCAGTAATAAGAAGAGCTCTGTTGGAATTACAGTCATTCTGATATAATATTCAGCTATGACCGACATATCTCAGATATTTAAAAATGCACAGTCATTTCTCGTTGGAAGTTTTGTACTGTCAAAAAAGACGGGACGCTTTGAAAGCTCTCCGGTCAACACAAATGAAAACCTCACCATAATAGGCGGAGGAGATTTTGACAGGGGAATCTGCATATTGGGAGATGAAGTTCCTGTTTTCCCTCTGGAAGAATCAACCTATCCGGGACAGCCTCTTTATGCTGTATTCGGAGACACCTATGAAGATGTAGAGGTATTCTGCAACAACTTCAAGATAAACTACATCAAGGGTAAGGTTTCCTCCTTTCCTGAAGAAGAAAATGACGACCTGTGCTGGGAGTTCTCAGATGTTTCTGCCTACGAAGATGACGTAGAGAAGAAGGGTTACAAGGTAATAAAATCCAGATTCAGGATTGATAAGTACAAGAGCCAGTCTTTAAGTGACAGAACGGTCTATGCCTTCATGGATTCTGATGTGCTGAGGATTAAGCTGGCCACCCAGTGGCCCCTCATGGTCAAGAAGGAAGTTGCAAGAATCCTCGGACTGGACAGCAGAAAGGTAATAATTTACCCGCAGGACTACTATGCTCCCTATGACCAGCTTCTCATAAAACCGGTTTTTGCTGCAGTAACTGCTGCAAAGGCTGCAATCAAGACAGGTTCTGCCGTCTCCCTTACAGCCGAGATGTCTTCATACCAGCCGGAGATTACTGCAGACATAGAATCCATACTTGATAAGGACAATAAAAACCTGGCCTACACGGTAAATGCTTCCATAGATGTCGGAGCCTTCTCCAACTTCTCATCGGAACTCTGTCTGGGTCTTCTTTCAGGTCTTGTTCCGCCGTATGAAACGGAGAGCATGAAGATAAATATAAAGATAGTGAAGAGCAACACTCCTCCTGCAAGCATGTTCTCAGACTCGGGTTACTCTACAGGCATGTGCTTCTCCGAAGCTCACTTCGGAAAGGTGACAAAGCTCTGCGGCGTGACACCTGACATATGGAAACTGGAGAACATAAAGAAAACAGAGCTGCATGACTGCATCAAGGTCTCATCCCAGTTTGACAGGATAAAGGACACCATAAAGGAAGTAACCAGCTCAAGCTGGTATTCACGCCAGTATGCGGTAAACAACCAGCCGGGAGTAAAGCACAGCAAGATAAACCCGTTCATTGACTATTCAAGAGGAATAGGGCTCTCCACCGGAGAGGGAACACAGGGCTTCTCCCTGTGCTTTGACTATCTCTCCGAGTACAGCACATCTGTAACTCTTGATGAGAAGAGGCAGGTTACCATAAGCTGCGGAACCTCCCAGAACACAAACATGATGAGGCTCTGGAGCCTTATCGTAAGCCGTGTTCTCGGAGTCAGCCCGTCAGATGTATTCTTCAAGGACATAAATGCAGAAGGTGTTCAGGATGTAGGGCCGTCTGCTCTTTCAAGAAACGTAAGGTACATTTCCAACTGGATACTGCGTGCCTGTGAGGAAATAGCCCAGGCCATGAGGGACGGCGAACAGATGCCCATTACCAGGGTTTCAAGAATCATTCCTTCCGACAGACCGATTGCCGACCATCCGCTTGAAAAACGCAGCGGAAAGGTTTTTGAGGTCTCCGGTTCCAGAGGCGTTATAACAGGAGCAGATGCTTCTGGAAGTGCCGTAATTGCCCTTTCAATAGATCCTGTTCTTCTTACCCCGGTTATAGAAAGGGTCTGGCTTGTAATCTCCATAGGAAACCTCATAAACAGACCTGTGTTCTTAAGAAGTGTCCGCCAGACTGCATCAAACGTCATTTCCGAAGTCTGTCCGTCTGCTGATATTAACTGCAAGATAGAGCTTGATGTTCTTGAGGAGCCGAAGGGAAGGTACGGCTCAGCCACATCACTGGTCAGAGGTCTTGTCTCATCGGCACTGCTCAGTGCCCTCAGTCAGGCTCTTTCAAAATCTGTTACAAGAATACCGGTAAGTGTTTCTGATATTGCTTCAGTTCTTGAAGCTTCACCAAAGGAGGATTCAGATGCTGATAAAGTGCACGATTGACGGAGTTTCACAGCTTCTGTCGGTAAATGCGGACAAACCTCTTAACAAGATTCTTCAGGAACGGCTGGATACGTTTTCTTCCAACAGCGCCTGCCGCGGTGCCGGCTGCGGAAACTGCGTGGTTCTCATAGACGGGCAGAGTGTACTCTCCTGTCTTGTTCCTGCTTTCCGCTTAAACAACACATCAATAATGACCATAGAGGGCTTCAAGTGTACCCGCCCGTTCCATGATATAGAGAGGGCTTACAGGGAAACCGGAATCATGCCCTGCGAACAGTGCTATGCATCAAAGACCCTTCTGATTGAAGGCCTTATGAACAAGCTGGATATAAACAAACCGGTTGGAGCCTCCCTTGATACCGTCTTCATAGAAAGAGAGATGAGCATGAACAGCTGCAGGTGTCTTGAGATGAGACAGATTGAAATGGTAATAAGGGTTGCCATGATAAACAGGAGGAACAGAATTGTCAGAAAATAATTCCTCCGGAGTCGGAGTTGCAACAATCTATTCACCTAAGAGCACAAATGAACTCATAGGAATCCTCGCAAAGGAGAAAAACACGGTTATCTTCGGCGGCGGAACCTACCTCATGTCAAGAAAGAGTTTCTATCCGCATCCGGACTTGAGAAACGTAGTCCTTACTTCAAGCGTGCCTGAACTTTGCAGGGTTTACCACTCTGAAAGCTATATTGAGGCCGGCTGTGCAGTAACGCTTCAGCAGCTGTTGAATACGGGAGCCTACATTTTAAGCAGACCTCTTGATAAGGCCCTCAACGCCCTTGGATCGAGCATGCTTCGCAGCCAGATGACCCTAGGTGGTGCCTTATGTACAAGGGATACGGTTTTCTCCCTCCCATGCTACCTCTCTGCAATAAACGCAGAGGTTGAAATCAAGATTTTCTCCATAAAGGGAAAGGGAAAGAGGGTTTCAACCAGATCAAGATGGTACTCAATAACAAAGCTCTATTCAGTAGAAGGAAAACTTGAGATCCCTGAGAACTCGGTTATGACAAGAATCCGTATTCCTTCACAGGAAGGACTGAGACAGATTTACAAAACACTCGGCTCTCCCATGTCGGACCCGGAGTCTGCAGTTGTCTTTGCCCTGTCCTACAAGGATGGAAAGACCATGACTGAGGCTTCAATGAGACTGGCTCTTCCAAAGGCAGGTTTTTTTGCAAGCACCGACTTTGACACCTTCCTTTCAGGTTTTTCCTTCCCGCTTTCAATTGAAAAGATAAAGAAGATTTCAGAAGTTCTGGTTGCCAACATAGAGGCAACCCTGCCGGACGCAACACGCATCCAGCTTGAGAGGGCAAAGCGTCAGCTTCAGACCGTACTCTTTGAAATAAATACCCGCTATCTGCAGCACTGACGGAGATAAATATGCTGAAAATGAGAATTACAGGCGGAAAATACTGTAACCGCAGGGTAATAATCCCCGAAGGAGATATGGAAATAAGACCCGCCATGGACAGGATGAGGGAATCTCTGTTCAGTATACTCGGACCTCTTGACGGATACAGTTTCTGTGATCTTTTCTCAGGCAGCGCCTGCGTGGGTCTTGAGGCCGCTTCCCGCGGTGCAAAAACAGTTCACTGTGTTGAAATGGACAGGAAAAAGCGTCAGATCATGGAGCAGAACATAAGTTTTGCAAAGGATGAGTGTGACATAAAGCTCTTCTTCTCCGACGTTCTTGTCTACATTCCGGCCTGCAAGACTAAGTATGATATAGTCTATGCCGACCCTCCGTTCCCCATGGAAAACAAGACAAAGATTGCATATCTTGTAAACCGCCGTCAGATGGTTCTCCCGGGAGGCCTTTTCATAATCCACATTCCGGCAACGGAAGAGGATCAGTGGCAGGAGAAGATGGGGGACCTTGTTCTTGAAGACACCCGCAGGTACGGAAGGAACATGATAAAGTTCTACAGAGCACCCGAAAATGCCATTATTTATTGAAGAAATAATGGAATAAGACTATCATTTAAATATGAAAATGGAAGATATACAGGAAAGGGCCCTGCAACTCAGGACCCTCCTTCTGAGATACCAGCACTCTTACTACGTTACCGGAAAGGCGGAAGTCTCCGACCTTGAGTACGACAGGCTTTTTGATGAACTCTCTTCCATTGAAGAGAAGTACCCTGAACTTAAAACTCCTGATTCACCTACGCAGAGGGTGGGAAGTGACCTTACCTCTGATTTCCCTGAAGTGCAGCACAGCATTCCTGTCCTGAGCCTGGATAAGGCCTACAGCGCCCAGGAGGTACTCTCCTTCATGGAAAGGTGCACGAAAAACGCATCCAGCGAAAAACTCAGCTTTGTTCTTGAAGAAAAGATAGACGGTTTTTCAATTGTTCTTTACTACCGTGACGGGGTGCTGGAGAGGGCAGTTACCAGAGGAAACGGATATGTCGGAAATGACGTTACTGCAAACGTGAAGACCATTCAGGCTGTGCCTCTGAGGCTTACAAAGCCTGAGACTCTGGCAGTAAGGGGAGAAGTATTTCTTCCAAAAGAGGACTTTGAAAGAATAAACCTTGCTCTGGACGAGCCCTATGCAAACCCCAGAAACCTGGCCGCCGGAACAATCAGAAGAATAAAGAGTTCTGATACTGCAAGGGTGCCTCTCTCGGTTTTCTGCTATGAAGGATTCTGGGAAAACTCCACCCCGTTCTACGACCACCTTCACATTTTGAGGGAACTTAAGGACCTGGGGTTCAAGGTAGACAGCCACTTAAGCTGCTTCTGCCGCACACGAGAAGAGGCTGAAGAAAAACTCAGGGACGCAGGGCTTGAGGGCTTTGCCGGAAGTTTTGAAGACCTCGCTGAAGACATAAAGAAGAGAAGCTCAGACAGACCGCACCTGCCTTATGAAATAGACGGACTTGTACTTAAGGTAAACGAGATCGGTCAGAGAGAGCTCATGGGCTGGACTGAACACCACCCAAAGTGGGCCATGGCCTACAAGTTTGAGGCTCCACAGGCTGAGGCTATAGTACAGGATATAGATGTACAGGTCGGCAGAACCGGCAGGATTACACCAATGGCCAGAATCTCTGCCACCGAGCTTTCGGGCTCGGTAATAAGAAATATTACCCTTCACAACCAGGATTATGTAGATGAACTTGAGCTTGCCATAGGAGACACAGTTTCCATCAGCAAGAGGGGAGATGTAATTCCTGCGGTTGAAAACGTAACTGAGAAAAACAGCAGGGGAAACACCACATGGCAGATGCCATCCCTATGTCCCGTCTGCTCCTCTCCGTTAATCAGAAAGGGTGCCCACCATTTCTGCAGCAATCCTTCCTGTCCGGCAAGGGAAAAGGGAAGGCTTGAGTTCTTCTGCGCAAAGAAGCAGATGGATATAGAAGGCCTTGGAAGCAAAACCATTGAACTGCTGTACGACAGGGGCTACATAAAAACCATACAGGATATTTTTACCTTTAACTGGACCTCCCTCATAGACAGGGAGGAGGGCTTCGGGCTCAAGAAGACAGAGGCCATAGAAAAGGCCGTAAAGGAAGCGGTTAAGGCTCCTTTCCGCCGCGTTCTTGTATCTCTCGGGATTCCTGAATTCGGAAAGAAGGCCGTGGATCTTGTCGTAGAGAACGGCTTTGACAGTATGGACAGGCTTTTAAATGAGGCTACTGTCGAAAAGCTCTCGGCAATAGGCGGAATAGGACCTGTTACGGCAAAGTACATAGTAGATTCGCTTCATGAGGAAGAGACTCTCAACCTCATCTCTGATTTAAGGCTCTTCGGTCTTAACATGAGTGAGAAAGAGAAGGAAGAGAACACGGAAGATCAGATTTTTGCCGGTCAGAGCTGGTGTGTTACGGGAACGTTCGAACACTTCAAGCCCAGAGACAAGGCAATGGAAGAGATAAAGAAAAGGGGTGGAACGGAGGTCAGTTCTGTCTCCTCTAAGACCAGCTGTCTGCTGGCCGGAGAGAACGCCGGAAGCAAGCTGCAGAAGGCAATCAGCCTTGGGGTTAAGGTTGTAAGTGAAGAGGAGTTTCTGAAGATGACCGGTCTATTCAGGAAAGAAGAGAGCACTGGCGGTGAGAGCCAGCCGGATCTTTTCGGGTAAGGAGGTTCTTATGAAACTGAAGACCAAAATCTATCTTGAAGATGATAACGGTAAATTCATGGGTATAGGTGTGCTGTGGCTTTTAAACAGCATTCAGAGGCTCGGTTCCTTAAGGGCCGCAGCTGCAGACCTGGGTATTTCCTACTCAAAGGCCTATTCCATGGTTGAAAACCTTGAAAATGCCCTGGAACACAGGATAATAGAGCGTAAGAGGGGTGGAAAAGACAGGGTCGGAGCCTGCCTTACTCCTTTTGCAACTTCATTTCTAGAAATATATGACGACTTTCAGAAGAAGTGTAAGGTTCTTCTTGAGAAGCCTTTTGATGAATTCATGGAAGAATACGTGAAACTGGAATCAGACGGAGAAAAACAATGAGCGGGAAACACGATTTTTCAATTAACAAGCTGGGAGAAGCAAAGATTCTTTCACCCATGATTGCAAATATGGGAAGGGACAGCTTCTCGGATTTCATTGAAGACGAAGACAGGGTTGTATTCAACCTTGAAACAAAAGTAGAAGACGGAAGGAGGGTTTCCGTTTCAGAAGACACCCTCGAGGTGGCCGGAGCCAGAAGGAAGATCTACTTCAACCCGGCCCATGTTCACGCCGCAATTGCTACCTGCGGAGGAATCTGCCCGGGACTTAACAACGTAATCAGGTCCGTAGTGCGCTGCCTCTGGTACAGCTACGGGGTGCACAGAATCTCAGGAATCCCCTACGGCTACCAGGGTCTTCTTCCTGAAAGCAGATATCCTATCATTGAACTTAACCCGTCCCTTGTGGACGATATTCAGGAGAAGGGAGGCACCATTCTCGGTTCAGCCAGAGGTGGCGGAGACCGCACCTCTGAGATAGTAGACACTCTTGAGCAGCTGAATATAAACATTCTCTTCACAGTCGGTGGAGACGGTACCCTCAGAGGCGCCTATGATATTGCCCAGGAGGTAAAGAAGAGGGGGCTGAAGATAGCTGTTGTCGGTATTCCAAAGACCATAGACAACGACCTTGCCTTTATCCAGACTTCCTTCGGTTTTGATACAGCCGTATCTCTTGCCGTTCCGGTAATAAGAGGGGCACACGTTGAGGCCAAGAATGCAATCAACGGTGTCGGACTTGTAAAGGTTATGGGAAGGGGAAGCGGTTTTATTGCTGCCCACGCCAGCCTGGCCCAGAGCGATGTCAACTTCTGCCTTATCCCGGAAAACCCTTTTGACCTTGACGGACCGAACGGACTGCTGTCCCATCTCAAGAGGCGTCTTGAGGACAGAGACCACGCTGTCATACTGGTGGCGGAAGGTGCCGGTCAGGACATTGTCCCTGCCACGGGACTTAAAGATGCCAGCGGAAACACCAGGTTCACTGATATAGGAGTCTTCCTCAAGGAAAAGATAGAGGAGTACTTCAAGAAAGAGGGACTTGAGGTTAACGTGAAGTATATAGACCCGTCTTACACCATCAGGAGCGCACCG
The DNA here is from genome assembly GCA_024684115.1 of Sphaerochaetaceae bacterium. Lineage (GTDB taxonomy): Bacteria > Spirochaetota > Spirochaetia > Sphaerochaetales > Sphaerochaetaceae > UBA1265. The sequence goes on from JAIKXP010000132.1 coordinate 21,201, forward strand.
GCAGACAGCTATGACAGTATCTACTGCGCAAGACTCGGTGCAAATGCAGTTCATGCGGCCATGGCAGGAAAGACGGAGCTTCTGGTAAGTATGATAAACAACTGTTTCATACACATGCCTATCAAGGAAGCTGTTTCCAGGAGAAACAGAATTAATACTGAGAGTGCATTCTGGCGAGATGTACTTGAGAATACAAGACAGCCTGAATCAATGAAAAACTAAGGAAGGGTTTATGCTGAGGAAAGGAAAGGTTATCCACCTTGCACTGATGGATACCTGTTGTATTGCTATTGCAAATATATTGGGACACTGGCTTGTTACGGGAAACATTCATGACTTTAATCCCAAAATACTTATCGGTGTTGTTTTACTGTATGAGGCTTCCCTTCTTGTTTCAGGGTTCTACAGAATAAGGATTGCAAACAGCTCAATAGAACTTGTAAGGAAGGCTGTAATCTACCTTGTACCGGTAACGCTTCTAGCCTTCTTTGTCTGCGGCATGCTTTACGGGTTCACGGGAAATCTGTGCAGGAGCGTACTGGCCGGCGGAATTCTGTCATTTATGGCTGTAATTGCCATGCGTACCCTATACAGAATGATGCTCATGAGGGCAAGTCTTGAGAAGAACGGCAACCTGCCCACAGCCCTAGTCTACGGAGCCGGTGAGCTCGGTTCAGCCATGGCAAGGCTTTCCGGAAAGGGAAAGTTTCCGTACAGGGTTACAGGTTTTATTGATGATGACCCGAAGCTTCACGGAGAGTACCAGTTTGATGTGCCCGTCCTGGGATCCATAAAGGATTTAAAATCAATCTTCTCTTCCCGAAAGTTCAACTACCTCATAATAGCCGTAACCGGTATTTCTCCGGATAAGGTTCATAAGGCTGCAACTGAAGCGAAAAATGCAGGAGTGGAAGTAAAGATAGTTCCGGCCCTGTTCGAGGCAAAGGGAAGGGCAGATGTGTCTGTCAGAGATATTGACTACGCAGACCTTCTGGGCAGAAAACTCTACACAATAGACAAAGAGCCCCTGTTTGACATGCTCGACGGCAAGACTGTTCTGGTAACAGGAGCCGGCGGCTCAATCGGAAGTGAAATCTGCAGACAGATTCTTAACTACAACCCCAGGCGCCTGATTCTTCTTGATATTGATGAAACAGAGCTTCATGACGGAGCCCTGAGGCTCTTGGGTTATGAGGGTGAGTGGTCTGATACGGTTGTACCGGTTGTATGTGACATAAGAAACGCTGAGAAGGTTCAGAGGATACTGGACCAGTACAAACCGGACCTTATCTTCCACGCTGCTGCCTACAAGCATGTTCCGCTTATGGAGAAATTTCCTGAAGAAGCAGTTACTACGAATATCTGCGGAAGCTACAATGTCTTCTCTGCTGCAAAGAAGAGCGGGGTCAAGAAGGTTGTAGTAATCTCAACCGACAAGGCTGTAAACCCGACAAACGTAATGGGCTGCACCAAGAGGGTTGTAGAGATGATGGCTTCTGCCTTAAACAGCCCGAAGACGGAGTTCTGCTGCGTGAGGTTCGGAAACGTAATAGGCTCAAGAGGCTCCATGCTTCCGCTGTTCCTTGAAGAGATTAAGGCAGGCCACCCGATTACGGTCACCGACCGCAGAATCATAAGGTACTTCATGGCCATTCCTGAAGCAGTATCTCTCGTATTCAGGGCTGCTACAATTGCAAAGGGCGGAGAAGTCATGGTTCTTGATATGGGTGAGCCGGTTAAGATATATGACTTTGCACAGCACCTGATAGATGTCTTCGGTGACGGAAGGTCCTCCATTAAGGTCATAGGACTGAGACCGGGAGAGAAACTGTACGAGGAGCTTCTTGCAGACAAGGATAACACCATTCCGACTGAGGCGGACAAGATCTTCAAGGCAAGGGTTTTGAAATCTGCCTTTGAGGAGGACACTCTTAAAGACTTTATTGACGGAATAAAGAACATAAAGCCTCAAGAGGTTGAACCGCTTCTGAGGTCCCTTGTTCCTGAGTTTGACCACCATCTGAACAAAAACGGTGAGAGCGGCTGAGCGCAGGTGTTCAGGATTTAAATTTTAGAAGCATTATCTGGTTTTTTATGTTATCATTGCCATTAGTGCATAAGGATGAGGAGAAAAAGTGAAACAGAGACACGACAGACTTGAAGTATTAAAGAGCATTATCAAGAAGAATAAGATAGACAGCCAGGATTCATTACTGCAGATGCTTAAGGCAGAGGGTTTTGATGTAACTCAGGCAACATTATCAAGAGACCTTAAGATGCTGAAGGTAGGAAAGATTTCCGACGGCTGGAACGGATACTATTATTCCCTTCCTGAAAATGAGCTTGTTGCCGAGAGTGAGAAGAGTTATATCCAGGACGTAAGAAGGGGTATACTCTCAATTGAGTTCTCTGGAAACATTGGAGTCATCAAGACAAGAAGCGGCCATGCAAACAGTGTATGTGTAGCTCTTGATGTTCTCGGACTGCCTGAAATCCTCGGTACTGTTGCCGGAGATGACACAATTTTCGTAATTCTCCGCGAAGGAATGACAAAAGAGGACCTCAGAGAGGATTTTAAGGTAAGAATTCCTGAAATAGACTAGTTTTTTTCTTAACACTTTGTGTCATAAGTCATACAATCACCACGGACCTGGAGGGTCCGTGTTTTTTTATGGCGGCTATATCTTTAATCAGGAAAAATGAAACAGACATGACTCAGGGTAATATCTTTACCCATATTGTTGCTTTTGCAATTCCTCTTCTTATGGGGAACCTGTTTCAGCAGCTCTACAATACTGTAGATACCTGGGTCGTAGGAAACTACGTTGGAAAGGTTGCCTTCTCAGCCGTCGGGCAGGTAAGCCCGGTTACAAATACGGTCATAGGTTTCTTCTCCGGTTTCTCAAGCGGTGCCAGTGTAGTTATTTCAAGATACTTTGGAGCCCATGACAGGGAAAACGTATCAAAAGCTGTCCATACCTATGTTACAGCCACCCTCATACTCTGTGTTGTGTTCACAATCCTCGGAACCCTGATTGTTCCGCTCATGATAGACATACTGGATTCCCACGCAGAAGTTGCCGCAGAGCAGGCCATATATCTGAGAATCTACTTTGCAGGTGTTTCAGGTCTAATGATTTACAACATGGGATCTGCCATACTCAGGGCCATAGGAAACTCAACCTTTCCGTTCTTATTCCTGCTTGTTTCAACCGTTGTGAACATTGTCCTGGACCTCATTTTCGTAATTAAGTTCAACATGGGAACTCAGGGAGTTGCCACCGCAACCGTTCTGGCTCAGCTAGTCTCTGCGGTACTGGTAGTAATTGTTCTTCTGAGGACGGAAACTGTTGTCAGGGTTAATCTGAGAAATCTCAGAATAAATGGTGAAATCCTTAAGAGCGAGATTCGCATAGGTTTCCCCAGTGCCATACAGATGTCGATTACGGCATTTTCAAACGTATTTGTCTACAGCTACATAAACTTCTTCGGAACAGATATAACCGGAGGCTGGACGGCTTACAACAAGATAGACCAGCTGTTCTTCCTGCCCATGCAGAGCATATCCATGGCAACTACAACATTTGTAGGTCAGAACCTGGGAGCGGGGGATATAAAGAGGGCAAGAAGGGGAGTCGGAACGGCCCTCATGATGGCCTTTGCTTCAACGCTGTGTCTTGTAATACCGGTCATGATTTTTGCTCCTCATATTGTGTCTCTCTTTATTGATGACAGTGAAGCCGGAGTCATTAATTACGGCACCATGTTCCTGCGTATGAACGGACTCTTCTTCCTGGCTGCCTGTGTGAACCAGGTTCTCGGAGCTGCCATGAGAGGATGCGGAAAGAGCGAGATGGCCATGATTGCCATGCTGTTCTCCTTTGTTCTTTTCAGGCAGGTTTACCTTTTTGTCGTAACACGATATATTGCAAATACACCACAGACAGTTGGTATCTCATTTCCGGTAGGCTGGACAGTCTGCAGCATAATCATAGGGATCTTCTATCTCGTGGCATTTCCAAAGGAAAGGTCAAATAAATAAGATATGACAACAACATTAATACACATTGCTTTTGCGCTTGCCGCTGGTCTTCTCATGACCCGTGTGTTCAAGGCGCTCCATCTCAATTTTCCTGATGTAACAGTTTATCTGATCACAGGACTTCTTATCGGACCGTACGGGCTCGGACGCTTAAATCTCCCCGGTTTCGGCTTCTCCTCCCTTGAGGCAGTCAAGGCTCTGGAAGTAATCTCAACGGTTGCCCTTGGCTTCATTGCCTTTTCAATAGGAAACGAATTCAAGCTTTCCCAGCTTAAAGGCATAGGAAAGCAGGCAACTGTAATCGGTATTCTTCAGGCCGTAACTGCAACCGTTATAGTTGATATAGTTTTGCTTCTTGTAGCAATACTCAGCGGTGGAAAGCTTTCAACTCCTGCAGCCATTACCCTTGGAGCAATTGCTGCAGCTACAGCCCCGGCTGCAACCCTTATGGTTGTAAAGCAGTACAAGGCACACGGAAAGCTTACAAGCCTCCTCCTGCCGATTGTTGCTCTTGATGACGCTGTAGGTCTTGTTATCTTTGCGGTGAGCTTCGGTGTTGCACAGGCTCTTATTGCCGGTTCTGTGAGTGTGGTAGCTCTTGTTGTAAACCCGCTTATTGAAATAGCTGCATCCATTATCCTGGGTTCTGTCCTCGGATGGGTCCTTACAAAGCTTGAAGAGCTCTTCTTCTCAAACACAAACCGTCTGAGCCTTACAATTGCATTTGTCTTTGTAACGATTGCAATCAGCCAGTTAAGCTTCAACATAGGGCCGGTAAAGGTTTCATTCTCATCCCTTCTTGTATGTATGATGCTCGGAACGGTTCTGTGCAACCTCTGCCCGCGTTCAGGAGACATAATGCACCGTGCAGACGGCTGGACAGCTCCAATTAACGTTCTGTTCTTTGTTTTAAGCGGTGCCGAGCTTGACCTGGGAGTCATGTCAAATGTCTTTGTAGTAGGAGTAGGTTTACTCTACATAATTGCAAGATCATTCGGTAAATACTTCGGTGCACGCTTCAGTTCAAAGATGACAGGCTGTGATGATAACACCTGCAGATACCTCGGTTTTACCCTTCTTCCTCAGGCCGGTGTTGCTCTTGGAATGAGTGCTCAGGCTGTAAGTCTCGGAAGTACTGACGGAATCATAGTAAGAAACATAATTCTGTTCTCAGTTCTTATCTATGAACTTGCAGGTCCTTCAATTACCAGATGGGCTCTTACAAAGACCGGAGACATTATTTCTGTTCCTAAGGAGAAAACAAGCCACGAGCGTTTTGATACTCCTAAAGAACACAGGAAAAAATAACGATTCTTTTTATGTATCTTTTATGCATTAGGGATTATATTTGATATATGAAGTACACAGATTTAGACAAGACAAAGGCATTCAGGTTTCTTAAGGCTCTTGCTCCTTATGATGTAAGAAAGATCACTGCAGAGAGAATTAAGAAGTATTACGTGAAAGAGGCCGGTTCTCTTTCATTCAACTACGCAGCTCTTCCTCTTGATGACATGATAATTGATCAGCTTCAGGAGCTTGCAGACGAGCAGGAAGTTGTCGGAAAGTACAGGGAACTTCTTGGCGGAGCCGTTGCAAACCCGGGAGAAAAGAGACTTGTTCTTCACCATCTCACACGCGGCAGGGTTCTGGATAAGGAAGTCTGGGCTGACGGTGTAGAGAAGGGTGCTTTCTACGCTCAGGAGCTTGGTAAGATCAAGAAATTCTCCGAGGCAGTAAGAAAGGGAGAAGTAAAGGGTTCAACCGGAAAGGCTTTTGAACATGTAGTACAGATAGGAATAGGTGGAAGTGATCTGGGTCCGAGAGCCCTCTGTTACGCACTCAGCCTGATTCCTCTCGAGAACGGAGAGAAGAAGCTTGATGCACGCTTTATCAGTAACGTTGACCCTGATGATGCATGCGGAGTCCTTGCCGGTCTTGATCTTGAAACAACCCTGTTCATCCTTGTTTCAAAGAGTGGAACCACACTTGAAACACTGACAAACAGAGACCTTGTATTCAAGGTTATGAAGAGTGCAGGAATTACAGCTCCGGAAAGACACATGGTTGCAGTAACTTCAAACTCAAGTCCTCTTGCAAGTACACCGGGTCTTCAGGCAGTGTTCTTCATGGATGACTATATTGGAGGCAGATACTCAGCCACCAGCGCTGTTGGAGGAGTCATTCTTTCCCTTACCTACGGATTTAATGTATTCAAGTCAATTCTTGAAGGTGCACACGAAGAAGATGTATGCGCCCTTGAACCGGATTTGAGAAAGAACGGAGCCCTTATGGACGCCATGGCCGGTGTCTATCTCAGAAATATAATGGGTTATCCGTACAGTGCAGTTCTTCCTTATTCTCAGGCCCTCCACCGCCTTCCTGCCCACTTCCAGCAGCTGGATATGGAGTCAAACGGAAAGCATGTAAACAGGTTCGGAGAGAAGATAGACTACGAGACAGGTCCGGTAATCTTCGGTGAGCCGGGAACAAACGGACAGCACAGCTTCTATCAGCTTCTCCATCAGGGAACTGATGTAGTTCCTATGCAGTTCATAGGTTTCAGACATTCACAGGGAAATCTTGATGCTGAAGTTGAAGGCTCAACAAGCCAGCAGAAGCTCAACGCAAACCTGGTAGCCCAGATTGTTGCCTTTGCCTGCGGAAAAGAAGACAGGGTAAATGCAAACAAGGACTTTGAGGGCGGCAGATACTCATCACTGCTTGCTGCAGACCGCCTTACTCCGTTCTCACTTGGAGCCATCCTTGCCCACTTTGAGAACAAGGTCATGTTCCAGGGATTTATATGGAACATAAACAGCTTTGACCAGGAGGGCGTACAGCTCGGAAAGGTTCTGGCAGGTAAGGTTCTCAGAGGCTGTGAGGGAGATGAAAAGCTCGCCGCATATGCCCGCATTATGGGTCTTGTCTGACCACTATAATTTAATAAAAATACAGCCGGCCCGGGGATTCCCGGGCTATGGTGTTAATGGAGGTGAAAAATGGCTTTTCTCATCGTTGTTGCAATAGTTGCTTTTCTTCTTATTTTTGTTACATCCAAATACAATGCATTTGTTAAGCTCAATAACCAGGCTGAAGAGGCATATGCTCAGATAGATGCCCACCTCAAGCAGCGCTACGACCTTGTACCGAACCTTGTTGAAACGGTAAAGGGATATGCAAAGCACGAGGAAAAGACCCTCACTGCCGTAATTGAAGCCAGAAACAAGGCCATGAACGCTACGACAGTTGAAGACAGGGATAAGGCAGACAATGCCTTTGCCGGCACACTGAAGACCCTCTTTGCCTTAAGTGAGGCCTATCCGGAGCTCAAGGCAAACACAAACTTTACAGAGCTTCAGAAAAAGCTCTCCGACCTTGAATCTGAAATTCTTCAGGCAAGAAAGTACTACAACGCAGTCGTAAAGACTTTCAACACAGCCATAGAGAGCTTCCCGGGCAACCTCATTGCCGGTATGTTCTGCGGAAAGTTCAAGAAGCTTGCCTATCTGCAGGTTGCTGAAGCAGAAAGACAGAACGTAAAGGTTCAGTTTTGATGAATAAAAGATCCTCTTTAAAAGGTCTTCTGATTCTCTTTCTTTTAATACTATCCCTTTCTCCGCTTTATGCGTCTTCCGGCGTATATGTGGTAAGGGAGCTTGATATGAACGTTGAGGTGGGCAGAAATGCCGTTCACCACGTTCAGGAAGACTACAGCATGTATTTCCTCCAGCCGTCACACGGCTTCTACAGGGATATTCCGGTGGACTACTCCGACTCTGAAATACATGCCTATGTCAACAATCTCAAATGTTCAGACCCGTTTGTCAGTGCCTATGACGGCGGTTATCTGACCATGAAGATCGGGCAGTCAGATGTAATTGTAAGAGGAAACAAGGACTACACCATAGTCTACGATTATGACCTCGGGGCCGATAATAATGAGGGCTATGATGAGTTCTACTTTAACCTAGTAGGACCGGGCTGGGATGCCCGCTTTGAAACCGTAAACTTCACCGTTACAGTTCCGTACACGGGTAGTGACCTTAAATACTACCTTACAAGCGGAAGATACGGAAATACGGTCTACAGCGGGACAGTCAGTGCCACGGTCTCGGGGGATAATACAATCATTCAGGGCAGCATAAATGACCTTGATGCAGGAGATTCTCTTACTGTCAGGGTAGAACTGCCGGATAACTGGTACCAGGGAGCAAGAGTTGCCTGGGATCACAGGGATGTGTGGATTTACACAACTTACGGAATCTGCCTTGTTCTTGTAGTTCTCGCCGTTCTTGTATGGAGAAAGTACGGTAAGGACAGGACTCTTATCGTTACTGCCCGTTTCAAGGCTCCTGATGGATTTACTCCTCTTGCTGCCGGCTATGTTGCCGACGGAAATGTGGATAACAAGGACATTACGTCCATGATCTATTACTGGGCCGACAGGGGGCTGCTCAGAATTGAAGAGCCCAGGAAGAACAGTTTTGAATTTGTACGCCTTAAGGATATAGGGGAGGATTCTCCTGAGTATGAGAAGCGTCTTTTCAGGGCATTCTTCAGAAGAATGGATGAAGAGGGAAGGGTTACCTTCAAGGACCTGAGGAATTCAGGTTTCTCTTCTGCCATGGCTTCGGCTGCATCAGATACAAAGAGTTACTTCTCCAATGAGAGAAAGCTTACAGACACCCGGTCTTCTGTTTTTGAGGGAATCTTTACTTTTGTTTCCCTTATTCCCGGATTCCTGGGCATGATTTCACTTACAAGAAGTGAGTTCGCTCCCGATTCTGCATTCTCACTTGTTGTGGGAGCTTTTCTTCTCCCGCTTGTTCTCGGATTTCTGTTCAGGGTTCTTTTCAGCAAGTGGTATTTAAGGAAGACAAATGTTCCTTTCATCATATTTATGGGAATAATTGTCGTTATTGATGTTTTTATCAGAACCTTCATCATGACGGCAGTTTATGAGAGGTGCCCCGTCTCCTATCCGGGAGTAATTGTATTGAGTACTGCAGCAATTTCCCTCTTTGCTGCAATAATGCCAAGAAAGAGTGAGTACGGCCATAAGGTTACCGAGGAGCTTCTGGGATTCAGGGAATTCATTGATAAGGTTGAAGTTGAAAAGCTCAAGACCATGATTGATTCAGACCCGAAGCTTTACTACCGCGTTCTGTGTTATGCCATAGTCTTCGGTCTTGAAAACAAGTGGGCTTCCAAGTTCAGCGGTCTTCAGATGCAGGAGCCCGGATGGTACTCAGGCATAAGCCCGTTTGATGTAATGATGTTTGCCCACCTTAATGCAAGACTCAGAAACTCAATGATGAACAGCATAGCTCCTTCTTCCGGTCCGTCAGGCGGCATGCCGAGGGTAGGCGGAGGCGGTTTCCACAGTTCAGGTTTCTCGGGAGGCGGTTTCGGAGGAGGAGGCGGTCGTGCATGGTGATCTGAAGGGTCTTCTCTATACTCTTCTCCTAATCGGTTCATGCGGCCTTGTTTCCCTCTTCATTGAGAAGAAAAACCTCTTCGGGAATATGAGCAGTGAAATCTCCAGAAAGGTTGTACACATAGGGGTCAGTAACTGGTTCTTTATCTGGAGGGATATTTTTGTCTCTCCTTATATTCCTGTAGCAGGTCTTCTTGCCTTTGCAGTAATCAACACATTTGTAACCATAAGAAACGGAAATAAAAGGTGGGGTCTTACCTACTATCCCATTGCCATCATGCTTATAATCTGTGCCCGTTCTTTCCTCGGTTTCGGAACGGATTCTTCAGTTGGAACGGCCATACTCGGTATGGGATACGGAGATGGACTTGCTGCCATCTGCGGCATACTCTTTTCAAGACACCGTGTGGGCTTCCTCGGGGAAAAACTGCCTGGAACAGAAAAGAAGACGGCAGGCGGAAGTCTTGTTTTCATCATCTGCGTCTTTACAATCTCGAAACTCTTCGGAGCATCTGCAGCGCTTTCAATTCTTCTTGCCCTGTGCGGAGCCTTTGTTGAAGCCTATACACCTTACGGGCTTGATAATTTCACCGTTCCCGGTGTACTTTTTCTCGTAAGTTCACTGGCAGGTGTTTAATGGAACTGATAAACATACTTAACTCCTATATTTTCTCTATCCCAGTTCATTTCCTTCTCCCGGCTATGGTTCTCTTCATGGGTGCGGTTGGATTTGCTGCCTGGAAAAAGAAGACTCTTACGGCAGACGGTGCGCTGGCTGCTGTTGTATGCGGAGTTGTCGTTCTTTACTGCCTCAGGCTGGAAGGATTTATCCTGTTTCTGTTTTTCTTCCTCTCCTGCAACCTGATCGGGAAAATATCCGGGAAAAAAACCGGACCGGAAGGTGGTTTTGAAAAGAAGGGAAGCTGCCGCGACTGGGTTCAGGTTGCTGCCAACGGACTTATGGCAGTTGTTTCAGCACTGTGGTGGCTTTCTTCAAGGGATTTCTCCGCCGTAATCATGTTCGGTGCTGCAATTGCGGAGAGTACAAGTGATACGTTTGCCGGAGAGATTGGCAGGATGAGCCGGATAAACCCCATTTCCATCAGAAACATGAAGCCCGTAGAGAAGGGTATGAGCGGAGGAGTAACCCCGCTCGGGTTCGCTGGCGGAGTGCTGGGAGCCCTTGCCATTGCCGTTCTCTGGTTCTTCCTCTTCCCGGTTGTAAAGGGTGTTTCATATGCACTGATAATCTGTGTAAGTGCTGTTTTCGGCTGTGTGGCGGACAGTTTTCTAGGAGCAACAGCCCAGGCTCTTTACTTTGACAGAGAAAGCGGGAAGTTCACTGAGAGGGATACTGACAGAAACGGGCAGCCCCTGGAACTGTGCCGCGGGGTGAAGTGGCTTGATAATGACATGGTAAACCTTTCCTGTAATATACTTGCTGCAGTTCTCTCCGTAACACTTACAAAGATCGTCTGAACGAAAAACTACAAATAGTATAAATCCCATTGTATTTACGAATAGCTAATGGTATTATTGGGTTAAACGTAAACTTTTGGGAGAGATTTTATGTCTAAAGAAAAAAGAAATCTCATTATTGCGGGAGTATTAATCGGAGCCATTTCTGTAGCTCTTGTCGCTTTTGGAAACCCTAAGAACATGGGATTCTGCATTGCCTGTTTTATCAGGGATATGGCAGGTGCTGCAAAGATGCACAGTGCAGGTGTTGTTCAGTATGTCAGACCTGAAATAATCGGCCTTGTTCTCGGAGCTTTCATAATCAGCAAGGCCACCGGAGAGTTCAAGAGCCGCGGCGGTTCAAGCCCCATGCTCAGATTCTTAATCGGTGCATTTGTAATGATCGGAGCACTCATATTCCTCGGCTGTCCGTTCAGGATGATTCTCCGTCTTGCCGGAGGAGACCTTAATGCACTTGTTGCCCTTGCAGGATTTATCTGCGGTATTGCAGTAGCATGTTTCTTCCTTGCCCGCGGATTCTCACTTGGAAAGTACTACTTCCAGAACAATATTGAAGGAACTTCCCTCAGTGCTGTAAACGCACTGCTTCTTGTTCTTCTCATCTTTGTTCCTTCAGTATTTGCATTTTCCGAGAAGGGACCGGGTTCCATGCATGCTGCCATTATTATTTCTCTTGCCGCAGGCCTTATAGTCGGCGTTCTTGCTCAGAGAACAAGACTCTGCATGGTTGGTGGAATCAGAGACATAATTCTGGTCAGGGATTACACACTGATTGTCGGATTTGTTGCAATTTTTGTTGCAGCTCTTGCCGGAAACCTCATAACCGGCAACTTTAAGCTCGGTTTTGAAGGCCAGCCTGTTGCACACACAGCCCATGTCTGGAACTTCCTCGGCATGTTTGTTGTAGGACTTGGCTCAGCCATGCTCGGCGGCTGCCCGTTAAGACAGCTCATTCTTGCAGGTGAAGGAAACTCAGACAGTGCACTTTCTGTTGCAGGTATGTTCGTTGGTGCTGCAGTTGCCCATAACTTCAAGCTTGTCGGTAATGCAACAGAGAATGGACCTAACACATACGGAAAGGTTGCCCTGGTTTTAATCATTGTAATTCTTCTCTGCATTGCATCTGTAAGAACGTTTGCAAAGAAAAAGTGAGGTAGATATGAAAGAAATTGACTGTTTCGGCTTAAGCTGTCCTATTCCTGTAGTCAACACTAAAAAAGCCCTTAAAGATAATCCGAAGGAACTTGCAGTTCTCGTTGATAACGTTGCTGCAAAGGAAAACGTTTCACGTTTCGGTAAGGCTATGGGTTATAATGTTGAAGTACTGGAGATAGACGGCGGATGGAAAATTCAGCTGAAAAAATAATAGTAGCAACATTTTATAACCACTATGGAGCCATGATGCTCAAAAAGGCCCTGGGAAAAAACGCAGTTCTGCGCCCCGTACCCAGGGCTCTTTCTTCTTCCTGCGGAACATGTGTGTTTATCACTGACGCAGACGAAAATGCCGTAAGAGATGCCTCTGATGAAAATATTGAGGCTATCTACAGAAAAAACGGCGACAGTTATACAGAAATCTGGAAGGCCCTCTAATGTCCACAGCTCAATATGATTCAAACGGAAAAATAAAACTCACCTCAATGGTTAAGACAAGCGGATGCGCTGCAAAGCTTCCGCCTGCAAAGCTGCACTCGGTAATAGACAACCTGCCGCTGATGAGCAGTGAAAACCTTATTGAGGGTTTTGAAAGCGCTGATGATGCGCTTGTATACCGTGTGACGGATGATATTGTCAGCGTTCAGACCGTAGACTTCTTTCCTCCAATGGTAGATGATCCCTATACCTTCGGTCAGGTTGCCGCAGCTAACGCCCTTTCAGATGTATATGCAATGGGAGGAACTCCCTCTGTTGCCATGAACCTCATGTGTTTTCCTTCCTGCCTTGACCTGGACGTAATGAAGGAAATCCTTACAGGCGGAATAGACAAGGTCAGGGAGGCCGGGGCGGTCATTGCCGGAGGCCATACCATAGAAGATCCCACCCCGAAGTACGGTCTCTGTGTAACAGGGTTCATGAAGGTAACTGACGTCTGGAGTAACAAGGGAGCGCGTGAGGGAGATGCCATAGTTCTTACCAAGGCTCTGGGCTGCGGAATAATAAATACCGCCGTGAAGGCAGAGATGGCTGAAGAGGAGAGCTGCAGAGCCTGTGTGGATTCCATGACAAGACTTAACAGAAAGGCCAGGGACCTTGCCGTAAACTACACAATCCATGCTGCAACAGATGTAACCGGCTTCTCCCTTGCCGGTCACGGAAGTGAGGTAGCTCAGGCCTCAGGTCTTACGGTTGAAATTGAAACTGACAGACTCCCGGTTCTTCCCGGAGCTCTCCAATATGCAAGATACGGTCTTCTTCCTGCGGGCCGCTACACAAATGAAGACTTTCTCTTCGGAAAGGTAAGCTTTGATGAGAAGATTTCCCAGGAAATGAAGGATCTTGTTTTTGATCCTCAGACAAGTGGAGGACTCCTTCTGTTCATGCCTGAGAAAGAGGCAGAAGAATATGTTGAAAAATACATGGAGCAGACAGGCCTCGACTGTTGTAAAATAATAGGCAGATGCAAGGAGAAAGGAGACTTTCTCATAAAGTTTGTCTGAGGTTCTGATGGAAATTAAAGCGGAAGTGAAAGTTGTAATAAAGAACGGCTCATTATTCATGATGGGTCCAGGTGTCTTTTCCCTTCTATGCGCTATAAGGGACAGCTCCTCCGTTTCCGAAGCTGCCAGAACACTCGAAATCTCTTACTCAAAAGCCTGGAAGATGATAAGGGAAGCTGAAAAAGGCTCGGGGGAATCGCTCGTAATCAGAAGTTCAGGCGGAAAGGGAGGAGGAAAGGCCTCCCTCACACCCAC
>JAIKXP010000009.1 GCA_024684115.1 Sphaerochaetaceae bacterium
TGCCACCTGAATTTAAGATGGTTGGAGTATAGCAAAAAGAGAGTATCTTTGAATATTTTTTCAGGGAATTTTTTCTATAAAATTCTAAAAAATATTCCTTGTTGTCCGGTCATCCTTCATTGTCAAACTGTTTTCTAAAACAGAAGAACCACACCTGCAACAGAAACAAGGGTTCCGACAAGGGATAAGGCAGAGACTTTCTTCTTTCTGATTAAATCTATAGGAATCAGAAAAACAGGGCTTGTCTGGGAGAGGCTTCTCACTACTCCTGCAGGAATCATCTCCATGGCCTTAAGTGTAAGCGTTACACCTAAAACAGGGCCAAGAAGCACAGAAAAGAACATCATGAGAACATATCTGCTGTCTTTGAACGTTTTAAACTGTACGGCATAATCTTTTCTCTTTATGAAACCAAAGACTATCCAGGCTGCAAGACCGCCTAAGAGTCTTAACATGTTTGTTGAAACCGACGGGACATCTGAAAGAGCTGCCTTGGCCGTTATGTCTGAAACAGACTGAAGCACAGCACCTAGAAAGGCGCAGATTAAACCTGTTTTCAATACACTGTTTTCAGTCTTTTCCTTTGTGCCCTTCTCTCCGAAAACCATAAGGACAACACCGCAGATGGTAATGACCATACCCAGAATCTGAACACCTGAAAGTATCTCTGAGAAAATGAAAAAAGACATGACAGCCGTAAGGGCCGGATTTAAGGTCATGATTACAGCCGTTTCCCTTGATCCTATGGTAACTATTGCCTTGAACATAAAGTAGTCACAGAGAAAGAATCCTATGAAACCGGAAAGGAAGGCCATCAGGTAGGTCTGTACGGAATAACCTGTGGGAAATGAGCCTTCAAACAGCAGAAGAAGGATAAAACCCAGGGGGACTGCAACAAACATTCGGACATAACCTATCATATCTGAAGTCAGGCGCTCACCCATCATATTGTACAGGTTGCGGCTCAGTGCACATGAAAGGGCCGCAGCGAGAGCCATCAATTGTCCCTGGAACATAGAATCCTCCGCAGGATACTCTAATGAAGCGAGACAAAATAATAAAGAGCCCTACCCGGGCAATGTCCCCCACACCCCTCTCACCACGCCACATTCCAAGAAAGGACAAAAAAATCCTGCACCGGAAACCCGATGCAGGAATAAATTGATCAAATAATAAATCAAAAATTATCTGTACTCAATTCCAACTGTAAGAGTAAGCGGATTAGTATGGTATTCGCATTCTGGATCTGAACATGTTGCTGTAAACTTATTATTAGTGTCGTCAGCAGTTATTGACCAAACATGAGGATCAAGTTCAGTGGTTCCGCTTATTGTACCATTTTCAACATAACCCGCAACTCTACCGCCTGTATAATCACTGAATTCAACGAAATAACCATCGATCTCGCCGTCATTAGCCAAATCATTCCATTTTCCATTTTCAAAATGAAGCTGAAGAACCCACTCTCCACCAGTTCCTGTCGAGTTCCTTGGATATACGCCTGAACTGTTTGGTTCATTAACAGAACCCACGTTCCAATTACTATATCCAGTACCATTTAGTACTTGATGATAATTCAAAGTTAAAGAACCATCTATCTTAATACTCTCTCCTGCTTCCGGACCACAAACCCATTTCCATTTTGTCTGTCCAATTTGAACTGAAGCAGGATTATAAGACGTTGCAGTTGCCTGATCTAACGTTGGTCCGTCTGAATCTTTGACACGAGCAGCTCCTGCCCATCCTGGTTTATCTGTTATTCTATCCAAGATGGCATCCTCTTCGGAAGACTTAATTGTAGCCAGGTATCCCTTCAAGCCTTCAAAAGAAAGGCTCTTTGCAGCTGCATACGCGTCAGTCCAATGTTTGTTTACCTCAGGAACAAATCCGTAATAGTGCATTTTGCCATCAATTATTTCACTTGTTATAGTTAATCCTGTAGGCAAGGTTGATGTTTCGTTTGCACTTACGGAAACATCAATTTTCATATTATGCTTAAAAACAAATTTTATGCCCCGAAGAAACGACAGAACAGCATCTGTAGCCCCAGTAGCTTCTGTTTGGAAAAGCCATGTAGCGCTTTTATGAGGACTTAAATTGTCAGCTATTACCGAAATGCCTGAAGCCAGATTAGTAATGCTATCATTATGGATATGCCCTTCATATACTGTTACGGTCAGGGAATAGAAACGAGTAATGTTGCTACCACTTTCAATTACAATTTCAGCACTCGGAAATGTAAATGTTGTTCCATTTGACATATCAGAAGAAGTAGTAGAAGGAGCCCCTAATGTAATAGAGTTATTAGCATAAACAGCCATGCTTATTAAAAGTATAGCCATAATGAGAATAATCTTTCTAATTGTATTTTTACTAATGTTTTTACTCATTGCTCTGCCCTCCTTCCAAAATTACAAAGTCAACATTTACTTTACGAGCATTAGAATTGCTGTCAGTCAGAGTAAAGACAGCAGTGTATGTTCCTACACTTGTCGGCTTTGTTGCAGATTCAGCATATGTTGTGTTTCCTCTACCTTTATACGTTACTGAAGGAGTGCCAAAATTGAAACTTCCCCATGCTGTTTGATTTGAATATGTATATGTTGGATAGGGAGTTGCTACCTCTATGTGCACACTAACATTACCGCCACTGCTTGCACTTACTGTTTTATATCCTTCAGGAGCTTTAAACCTACTTGAAAGACTGGAACTTGCTGTAACAGTTACTTCCGGCTGAGTAATAATGAAATTACCAGACCCTGATATAGTTTTCCCATAGGTAGAAGTATCAATAGTAAGGTTCTTGCTTATTGAGATATCAGTATCAAAAGAACAGTTATTCATAACAGTTACTGTTCCACCCGCGCTTGTTCGGTTAACCGCATCAGCAAGGTCAATACTCCTTCTACCATTTATAATAGCTACTATCTCGCCTTGATCTACGACGTCAACTCCGCTATTGGTGTCATGCGTGACAGTACCTCCCGTTCTTTCAACCTCGGAATGTGTTCCGGTACTTCCGGAGATGTTTACTGTACCGGCGCTTACAGTAATTGTAGAACCGGAATCTTTATTTATCGAAATATCTGAAGATGCACTGGAAGAGAATACT
>JAIKXP010000052.1 GCA_024684115.1 Sphaerochaetaceae bacterium
GAGCTTTTCTGAGATGAAAAACAGAGCCTCACTGGTAATTACAGTGCTTCTGATCATACTTTTCATACTCACGGTACTGTCAGTTGCCACAGGCTCTGTAAACTACAGCTTTTCTTCAGTGCTTAAGGCACTCTTCAGCCCTTCAGAGGTTCCCTCCTCCCAGGCCTATATAATCAGGAACCTGAGAATACCCAGAACCCTCTGCGGAATTTTCGCAGGAGCGGCCCTTGCCTTCTGCGGCCTTGTTTTTCAGACTGTTTTCAGAAACCCCATGGCAGACTCCTACATACTGGGAATCTCTTCCGGAGCATCTGCCTCTGTAGGTCTTGCCATGCTCAGCGGAGTAATGGTCCTTCTTCCATACTCTGTACCTCTCTGGGCTTTTGCCGGCTCTTTTCTGGCAACCCTGTTTCTGTTTGCAACCGGAAGAAAGAACCCGTCTCTCTTACTGCTCACCGGAATCTCCCTTAACTTCTTCCTGAGTGCAGTAACAACACTTACCATCTATCTTGGAAAGCACCAGCTTGACTCCATCCTCTTCTGGACCATGGGAAGCATCTCTTCTGCAACATGGCTGAGGGCCGCCGTGCTGTGCCTGATAAGCCTGACAGCCTTCTTCTTTGGAATGAAAGTCAACACATCCATGGACATACTGCTTACCGACGACAGCACAGCCATTTCCAGCGGACTTAACGTAAAACGCTTCAGAATGGTGCTCCTCTGCGTCTCATCCGCCATAACGGCAATAGTTGTTGCCTTCTGCGGTGTCATAGGGTTTGTAGGCCTTATGAGCCCCCACTTTGCAAGAATACTCTGCGCACCGAGACATAAGAAACTTATCCCCTCTTCCATGCTCCTCGGAGCCGATATTCTCCTTTTTGCAGACTTGATTTCCCGAAACATTGTCTCCCCATCCGAGCTGCCAATAGGACTTGTTACATCCCTTCTGGGCGCACCTGTTTTCTTTATCCTTGTCAGACGGAGGAAAGCAAAGTGAACGCAGTAAGTATAAAGAACCTGAGCGGCGGCTACGAAGAACACAAAGTGCTTGAAAATATAAATCTGGATTTATTTGCGAATAGATTTACCGCCATAACCGGACCAAACGGTTGCGGAAAGAGCACCCTTCTTAAACACATAATCAGGGAGCTCATCCCGACTTGCGGAAGCATAAGTGTCTTTGGAACAGATATAAAGGATTTAAGCCAGATAGAGCTTGCCAGAATTGTCAGCTTCGTATCCCAGAAGTCCGACTTTGCTTCCGACTTCACTGTCGAAGACATTGTCTCCCTCGGAAGATACTGCCACTTTGATGAGAAGTCCTCATCAGAAGTAATTAAGAAGTCAATGGAACTTGTGGGGATAGAAAACCTAAAATCAAGAAAACTCGGGACCCTTTCAGGCGGAGAATACCAGCTTGCCATGATAGCAAGAGCCCTCTGCCAGGACACCCGGATTCTTCTTCTTGATGAGATAACAAACAACCTGGACCCGCGTCATGAACTGCAGATACTGAGACTGCTAAGGCACCTTGCAGACAGTGAAGGAAAAACAGTTATTGCAGTAATGCACAACCTTTCAGATGTACTCTCCTTCTGCGATGAAACTGTAATACTTAAAGACGGCAGACTCTTTGCCTGCGGGAAAACAGAGGAAACACTTACAGAGAGTAATATTGAATCAGTTTTTGAAATAAAGGCCAGAATTATCCGCGAGGGTGACCTGCGGCTGTTAACAGTTTATTGAAACCCCTGATTTCAACAGCGTCCCGGCTTATTCTGCAGCGGTCAAGAAGATTAAAGAGAGCCCTGTCACAGCCTTCCTTATCCATGTCATCTAGATTGTCTCCGCAGATTTCCATTTCAAGGAACCAGCCGAGGAACTTAACGTTGAGAATTTCAACATGAACCTCAAATCCGTCCTGCATGACCATGAACTCCCAGCCTTTCTTCCATTTGAGCCGGCAGACTACAAATCCAAGTCCCCTGACAAAGTTCAAAATGTTATCCCACTGGTCTGGAGCACACTCAAACTCGTTTTCTATATTGTATTCAGTACTGTAGTCTTTCTTCTTGAGAGGTTTGGAGGTGAAAAGGATTCTGGCACCTTTTGAAGAGAACTCCCTTCTTGTTCTGAATGAAGGAGGATCATTTTCTGCATGAGCCCAGTAAATATCCTCTTTATCTATCTCGCCTATAAGACGGGAATCTTCAAAAGAATCTATAAGGTTATAGAGCCTTTTTACATCAGATTCTTCAACATGTGCCTTTGTCTCAATTTCACAGCCCATTTAATCTTCCTCTTTACCTCTTGCAGCCTTTCCGACATGACCGAAGTTTTTCTTGACGTCTTCAAGAACAGCATCCCACTCAAGGTATCTTTTGTCTATCTTATTTTCATCCATGTAGTCGTACCTGAGAAGAAGGAACATGACCATGTTTGCACGACTTATATTTATTCCTGCAAAGCCGGGAACAAAACCGGCGGTAAAAACAGTAATAATGAATTCAAGGAAGGTTCTCAGTCCCATATAGGCTGCATATCCAAGGTTGTCCCACATGATTACAAGAGACTTCTTGAAAGTCTTTACTGCAGAATCCTTGAACATGGCAATTGAAAGTGGATAGTAGAACTGCATGGACAGATAACCGAGAACACCGATCCAGAAGCAGATTAAGGCACAGAAAAAGCCGAATGTTCCGCCTGAAGTAAGGTAGTAAGGAATTCCGACGGCTACTGCGGTAAATGAAACAAAATCGGCAAGAGTTTTTATGAGGCAGTGTGTGAAGTGGCCCTTGATGGAACGCTTGAAAATATCAAAACCCGGCTTCTTGTACCTTACCCATCCATAAGAAAGCCCTGCAACTCCCAGAGAAAGAAGGTCCACCAGAAAAAGAACTGCCAGAATAAGGCCCAGAGTTCCCAGAGAGTTTATCTCCTGAAGTCCGAGAACCGTAAGAACGGTAAGGATTGCAAGCAGGACATAAGCGAGATTACAAAGGATAAGAACGGGGAAATTATCCATTCCGTCAAAAAAACTTTTTTTAATGTGAAAACCGATCATGTGAGAATTTTACCACTATTTAATTTCGATTACTACAGGAGCATGGTCAGAACCCATGATCAAACTGTCAATATATGACTTCTCCACCCTGTCCCTGAAACGGTCAGAACACAGCCAGTAGTCTATACGCCAGCCTGTATTCCTTTCCCTTGACTTGAAGCGGTAGCTCCACCAGCTGTAGGCATCTTTTTCATCCGGATGAAGGTAACGGAAGGTATCAGTAAAGCCACACTCGAGGGTTTTTGTGAAGCTGTTTCTCTCTTCAATTGTAAAACCGGGGTTATGGGTATTTGTCTTAGGATTCTTAATATCTATTTCCTTATGGGCTACGTTAAGGTCTCCACAGACAAGAACGGGCTTATTCTTATCAAGACCACTTATAAAGGTTCTGAAGTCTTCATCCCATTTCATCCTGAAATCAAGACGCTTAAGCTCATCCTGAGAGTTTGGAGTGTAGACGCATACCACGTAGAAATCTTCATATTCAGCACAGATGACCCTACCCTCATTGTCCTCTCCAAAAACAACAGACAGGGGCTTTTTCTTCGTAAAGACAGCCGTGCCTGAATAGCCTTTTTTCTCCGCATAATTGTAAAAACATTCATAGCCCGGAAGATCCAAAGACAGTTGACCTTCCGAAAGCTTGATTTCCTGCAGACAGAAAACATCTGCATTCTGGGTTTTAAAGTAATCTTCAAACCCCTTACCGAGAACCGCTCTGAGTCCGTTAACATTCCAAGAAATAAGTTTCATAGGAAAAGAATACGAAAGAACAGCCTCTAATTCAATAAAAACAGCAATTTTAGGCAAAATAAACCATGCCTAGTTAATGCTAACTATCCGCATATTGACCTGCTGTATTTTGTTGCGTTAATATTGCTAACATAAATAATAAGGATTTCAACTGATGTCAGAAGAAAGAAAAAACAGACGTGGCGACAGATATGACGCCTGGCTTGTACGTGGAATGGACCCAATGCAGGGTTTCATGAATTATGTAATGGGTACAAGAACCGAAAATGAGGCTGTTATTCACATTGATATTCCAATGGAGAACCTCGGTAAGTTCGTTGCTGAGAAGAATGCAAATAATCCCAACCCGATTTTTAAATATACATTCTTACACGTTGTACTTGCAGCCCTTGCAAGAACAATAGAAGCAAGACCAAAGATGAACTACTTTGTAAGAAACAGAAAGTTCTGGGAAAGAAAGGTCATTTCTTTCTCCTTCATTGCAAAGAAACAGAAAATAGACGGTGCCGAAGAAGGCCTCGTCATAACCAACTACAAAAAGGATTCAGACATATCCCCTCTTGAACAGATGCACAACAGTACATGCAAGATGGTTTCTGAAATCAGGGAAAAGAAGGAAAGCCAGGATGATACTACAAAGATCATGGCCGGACTTTTAAAGCTCCCCGGATTCATTCTCAAACCTGTTGTAAAACTTATTCTTCATCTGGACAGAGTCGGAAAACTTCCAAAGTCTTTCGTAAAGGCCAACCCTTACGGATGTACCTGTTTCCTTTCTAACCTTGGAAGCATCAAAATGGATGCCTCCTATCACCATCTTATCAATTTCGGCACAAACTCTATTTTCGGAATAATCGGAAAAAAGAAAAAACTTCCGGTCTATACAGAAGAAAACGGAGAAGTAAAGACAACACTTAAGGAATTCCTTCCCGTCTCCCTTACGGTCGATGAGAGAATTGCAGACGGTGTTTATTATGCAAAGACAGTAAGAATCCTGACAGCTCTTCTTATCAAACCAGAGCTTCTCGAACTTCCTGCCAGGGAAAAAATAGATTACGAAAAGCTTCTCGAAGAGGTCGATGTATGAGCAAAAATTACACTAAAGAAGAATTAAAGGAAGCCCCGTGGCTTACATCTTATGGAGATGTTCCATTTCATCTTGATTACCCGGACATTTCTATTGTCTCTGCCCTTTTAAGGTCAAGAGATAGAAAACCCACCCAGACTGCAATCAGTTTCCAGGACAAAAAATGGGACTTTACACAGCTCGCTGATAATATTATCAAGACAGCAAAAGCCTTGTCTGCTCTTGGAATTAAAAAGGGAGACAAAGTTACAGTCTGTATGCCTAACACTCCTCAGGGTGTTTACTG
>JAIKXP010000057.1 GCA_024684115.1 Sphaerochaetaceae bacterium
AAGACTTCCCTGAAGATTCTCACCCGTGTTTATCACAGGAGATACCGTAACGGTTACGTTGTTGCTTCCCGAGCCCAGGTACACGTTCTTCGTTCCCTGATAGAGAACAACCCCGTTTGTGTTTCTGGCCTGAACCTCAAAAGTCCAGTAGCCGGGGGAGAACCTTGAAGAGATTTCACACGAGTTTGAATTTTCCGATCCGAAGGTTTCATAGTCATCACTCTCCCCCTTGGCCTCCTGGGAGCTTGATAGAGCCTTGAACCTGTAATCTGTTATGCCTGCATTCTGGGTTTCAGCATTAAGACTCTTCTCCTGAGCTGTTTCGATTGTGAGGTTAACGGAGGCAAGGCCTTCCTGCAAAGCTGCAGAAGTCCCTGTTTCAGCGTTACAGCCGGCAAAAAGAAGGGCTAAAGAGATAGCCAGAACCGCCGTCAGTTTAGTTTTTTCCATAATCTTCCTCCTCTGGTGTTATGGGATCCAAGAGAATTAACAGACAGCGGTTTCGGCTGCATAAGTTGAATAAAACAAAAAGACAATTGGGAAGCAAGACAAAGGGATTGAGAAATATATACATACGAGCCTCCGAAACCGCTGCCGTAAATTTTTATCAGGCTCTTTTTTCCTGATATACCCTATAAGACAAGCGTCCCCGGCCCTTTGTTGTTAAAATGAAAAAAATTTTTCAAAAATTTTTTTGGAAGACTTGTGAAACGAAAAAAGGGACTGCAGATGCAATCCCTTATGGAGCCAAGCAGACTCGAACTGCCCACCTTCTGAATGCCATTCAGACGCTCTACCAGATGAGCTATGACCCCTTACTGCATCAGATGTTAGCACCAAAGGGCGTTTTAATCAATATTCAGAAAGAAAAACCAATGTAATCAAGAAGAACCTTAATGAACAGAAGTATGACCACAACCACCATTACCGGCCTTATAACCTTAACGTCTTTCTTGATCGCCAGCCTTGAGCCCAGGTAGTTTCCGGCAACAGAACAGAAAGCGCAAGGAATGGCTATTGAGTACACAACAGTACCGGCGCTTATGAAGGTAATTACCGCTGCCACATTTGAAGCCCAGTTTACAATTCTTGCGTTTCCGCCGGCCTTCTTTGCCGTAAGACCCAGAATAACAATGAAGCCGATCTGCATGATTATTCCCGTTCCCGGTCCATAGAGACCGTCGTAGAAACCAACAACAAGACCGATGAGGGCTCCGACAAGAACGTATGTTGCATCTGAGAGCCCTTCCCTTACGAACCTGTCAAAGTTCTTATTAATCAGAACCAGGGCAAGAAGGAAAGGAGTTGCACAGAGAAGGATAATCTGAAAGACATAAGACGGAATGAGAACCGCAAGACGGCTTCCCAGGGTTGAACCCAGAAGAGCCATAACAAAGGACGGAATGAGGCTTTTTGCGTGGTAGTTCCCGCTCTTGAAATAGTTAAATGAAGCTACGGAACTGCCCAGAACGGAACTGAACTTGTTAGTCCCCAGGGCGTATGCGCCGTTAAGGCCGCAGGCCATGTATGAAGCTACGCTTATAAGACCGCCGCCACCGGCTATTGAGTCAATAAAACCTGCTATGAAAATAAGAATACAGAGAACTACTGTCTGCATATTACATCCTTATTACGGTTTCTTCTTCAGGCCTTATCTGGGAGTGAAGCGGAGTCGGAACTACGTCTTCACAGGCAAAGCCCAGAGGCATAATGGAAACAGGAACAATATTTTCCGGCAGGTTCAGGGCCTCGGAAACCTCTTTTGCGTTGAAGAAACATACCCAGCAGGAGTTAACACCCTGGTTCTGAGCCTCAAGCATCATGTGGGTAAGGACAATAGAAGTATCAATCCTGCCGCTGTCTACACCCTCGTCTATCGGGTTCTTCCAGATAAGGGAACTGTCGTAGCAGACCACAAGAACGGTAGAAGCGCCGTAAATGCACTTACACACCCCGTTTATCTTCTCAAGAGCCTCACGGCTCTGAAGAACATAGACCTTCTGCGGCTGGTTGTTCTTAGCCGTAGGAGCCACCCTTCCGGCCTCAAGAATTGCATTAAGTTTCTTCTTCGGAACCGGCCTTCCGTCAAACTTTCTCACACTGAAACGGGCCCTTGCCAGGTCTGTAAAAGTCATTTTCCCTCCTCCTTGCCGCTGTACATACCGACATTTCTGGAAATCATGAGATTGGCAGCAACATCTCCCTCAACATTAATGGTCGTAAACGCCATATCAAGCAGCCTGTAGAAACCGCTGATAAGCCCCATAATATCAAAAGGAAGACCAAAAATAGAAAGAAAAGAAGCCCCGAGAACTATTCCGCCGCCAGGAATACCGGGAGCCGCCATGTTGATCAGGGTTGCAGCCCCGACCATCAGAAGAATTGTCGTAAAGGACAGGTCCAGAGAGTAAACATTTGCCGTGAACACTGCAAGACAGCAGAAAGAACAGGCCCCGCCACACATGTTGATGGTGCAGCCCAGAGGCAGAATGAACTCACTTATGCTCTTCGGCGCTCCCAGGTCCTCAACACTTACCCTTATGGTAGTCGGAAGAGTTGCAGCAGAACTTGTAGTACTCATTGTAACAAGAGCAATCTTTCCGCAGGCACGAAGAAGCCTTAAGGGACTGACCTTTGTATAAAGGCACACTGGAATGACCATTACAAAAATGAACACCAGAATGCAGCTTAAATAGCAGCATAAAATGTACCCTGCCAGCGAGCTGAAGAGCCCCGCCCCGTACCGGGCAACCGAATAGGCCATAAGAGACATGACCCCTAAGGGGGACAGCTCCATTATGTAGGAGAGCATCTTGAACAGGGCAGAAGAAAGACTCTGCATGAAAGTCACCAGTACCTTGCCCTTCTCCCCGATTGCTACAACGGAGACGGCAAAAAGAACGGTGAAGAGAATGACCCCTATGGTGCTGCCAGAAGAAAGGGCACTGAATATGTTTGTCGGAACTACCTGAAGAAGAAAGGAAGAAAGAGAGAGACTTGCAAGCTCTCCTGTGAAGGCGAGCCCCTCATGGCTCAGCCCTTTTCCCGGGTTGATCAAAAAGGCAACTCCCAGGGAGATAAAGCTGCTTACCACAAACATAATGACAAACAGAAAGACCGTCTTAAAGCCTATCTGCCTGAGTCTTGAAGTGTCCTTTATGCTGGTAATACCGCAGAAGACTGAACATACAACCACGGGAATTACCATGAGCTTAATGAGGTTAAGGTACAGATCCCCCACAACCTTTGTATCAACACTAAACCCCGGGGCCAGTAATCCCAGGATTATTCCCAGCACAAAGCCGGCAAAAACCCTGAGAAACAGATTCTTCCTTTCAAAAAACTTCTTCACCTGAAACTCCCGGAATCTCAGTACATAAGATCAAAATAGCTGAGGTCCGTTGTCAGGACCTTTTCCATGCCCGGAATGGTCTTTCTGTATGAATCAAGGGTTCTCCACAGCTCGAAGAACTCCGGATCTTCTCCGTAGGCTTCAGCGTAGATTCTGGTGGCTTCAGCGTCTGCCACACCCTTTATCTTCTCAGCTTCTGCGTAGGCCTCTGAAAGAATAGCCATTCTCTCGTTCTCGGTCTTACCTTCCCACTGGGCCTGCTGACCGCGTCCGTAGGACCTGTAGGCTTCTGCTATCTGGTTTCTTTCCTTGATCATCCTCTGGTAGACACTCTCCGTAAGGTCATCTGAATAGCGGATCTGGCGGATAATTATATCTACAAGAGTAATACCGTACTTCTGAGTATAGGAGCTGGCAATCTCAAGCATCTTGGCAGAAAGACCGGCTCTACCGACCTTAATGCTCTCCTGCTGAACTTCGGAAACGGTAAGCGACCTGAGTCTCTCGGCGTCTTCCAGGTTCTCCAGGTTGGAAACCTCTTCAACAACGGAAATGCCGTTGATTCTGTTTGTGCTCCTGACCGCTTCATTGAGATAGTTCTCACTGATTACGGTACGGACGGTGGAGTCAAGAATATCGTCCAGCCTGAGCTGGGCAGTCTCTACGTCATTTACTGTCTCGTAGAAGAGAGCGGGGTCTGAAATAACCCAGCGGCTTGTCGGGTCTACGTATATGAACTGGTTTTCCTTGGTAGGAATACGCTGCGCATCTCCATCCCAGGAAAGAATCTTTGAAGAATAGATTGTAACGTTGTCAATAAACGGAGTCTTTACCTTGAACCCCGGCGTCTTCTGCACGTCTACAATCTTACCGAACTGCGTGATTACGGCCTGCTCGCCCTCGTGCAGAATATAGAAGGGCTTTGCCACAACCAGGAAAATCAGGACCAGTGCTGCAATAACAATCAGAAAAATGCTTTTTTTGCTCATTTTGCACCTCCCGTCGGGATTTCTGTTACAGGCAGGAAGTTACTGAGATTCCTGTCTATGACCGTAAGTGAGCCTTCCTCTGAAGAAAGCACGTCTTCCATGGTCTCAAGGTAGAGTCTTCTGGCAGTAATGTCCTTGCTCTTCTCGTACTCGGCCTTCACGCTCTCAAAACGCGCAACGTCACCCTGAGCCGTGTTGACCCTCTCCGCAGCGTATCCCTGGGCCTGCTGGATCAGCTTGCTTGCCTCACCCTGGGCAGCCGGAATAACCTTGTTGTAGTTCTGCTTACCTTCGTTAATCAGCTTATTCATGTCCTGGATGGCCTTGTTTACGTCCTCAAAGGCGTCCTGAACGTCCCCCGCAGGAGGGACAATGTCCTGCAGTTTGACTGTCAGTATCTTTATTCCCATATTGTAGGAGTCCAGAGTCTCCTGCATCATCTGCTCAGCTTCAACCTCAATTGCGGTTCTTTCGCTGGTCATTATGCTCAGAATGGGGAGGTCTCCGACCAGCTGGTTGATAACCGACCTTGAAACGTCACTTATGGTCTGGCTGTTGTTTCCCACGCAGTAGAGCCACTTGTACGGGTCGTCTACCTTGTACTGGACAATCCACTGAATATCTACAATATTCAAGTCTCCGGTCAGCATGGTTGACTCTGATGAATAATCAGAATAGGCGTACATGGTTGATTTAATCCCATCCCCGGCCACCGTAGACCGGTACCCGAACGTCAGCGTCTGAACCGTCTGGGTCGCCACCTTCTTATACGTATCAATTCCGAACGGAATTCTGTACTGAAGTCCCGGTCCTACCGTCTTCAGATACTTTCCGAACCTTAACACGACTGCCTGCTCAGTCTGGTCAACAATGTAGAAGCAGGAAAAAATTCCTACTATGAGGATTACTGCAACTACAGCCAGCACTATGTGTCTGGGTTTAATGTTAAACCCCGACCATGAAGCCTTCCTTCTCCACTTTCCGGGATCAAAACCCTGTCCGGGGTTCCCGTTGTTCTGGTCGTTCTGGTATTCCATTTTTATACCTCTGTTTTTCTGTTCTCTTCCTGAATCTGCTCAAAGACAGTCTTTATGCTGTCTCCGCTGACCTTTTTGAAGATTCCGTATATCTCCTTAAGCGCTTCCTTGTCCTGTTCCGGCACTTCCCTGTACATGCGGCTGACTTCTCCAAAGTTCTTTGCCACGCAGGATGGCAGGTCCCTGAGGTGTGTAGCTCCGCTTGCCTCCAGAAGTCCGAATATGGTCATGACGAGTTTCTTTCTTCTCTCGTTTGGCAGACTCTCGAGGAATCTGCTGAGCGCAAGTTCAATTGTTCTGCTTGATATGGTTGTTCCGCCGGCCTGGAGGAAGGAGCCCCTCTTAACGTGCCAGTAGAACGGGTTGTGCTGCATGAAGCTCACGTTTTCGCTTCTTACAATCATGTTGTCCGTGCCGCGGGTCAGCAGCAGGCCTATTACCGAGGACTCCGGGATCACGCTTATGACCTTCTTCCTCACTTCCTGCCACCTCTCTCCCTTAACCGAAGCTTCATCAAGTCCCGGTCCGTCAAAGTCGTAGACTGCCGGAACCTTCTCAGGCTGTGAGCAGTAGGCAGCTGAATATTTGGCCAGGTTTCCGCCCTTGCTGTGTCCGCAGAGGTAGACCCTCTCATATTTCTGAAAAGCCTTTTCGAGGAACTTAAGTGCGTCACTCTGGGCCGGCACCGGTACCTCAAAGCTCAGCATGAGGTCTTCCTTCCAGCCGATTATGGTTGAGTCGGTTCCCCTGTATGAAATGACGGCTGCTTCTCCGTCCTTATCTTCAAAAGAAAAAAGAGCTGCAGCAAACTGTTTTGAGTTCTCCGGCTCGAAGTTTGACTCAAAGTCCATGAGCCTGACTTCTCCGAACCTCGGGCTCTCAGGAACCCTTTTCCAGAGGTCAAACCTTGTCTTTCTCAGAAAGCCGTCCCTGTCCGTAAGGTCCTCAGGGTACACTGTTCTGAAAAGCGTTTTGAGCTGACTTCCCTTCTGCTCGGGCCTTATGTTCTCAAGTGGTGAATAAACGAGCTCGGAAAAAATGACAAAGTCAACCTCATTGTAAGGAAGGGCTGCCGGAGAGATGTCTCCCCTCCAGTCAACATAGTCCAAAATACTGAAAATCTTTTCCTTATTCTCTTTAGCCATGGTTCCACCCCATGCTTTTTGCTCAAAAGTATGAAATCTCATACTATTCGCTCATTTTTTGCTCAAAAGTATGAAAAAGTCATACTTTTCACACTTTTTTTGCTCCAAAGTATTACTCGGTAATACTATATGCAGATTTTTCTCACTCTCCCGGGTCGCTTCTCAAAACCTTTCCAATATTCCACAGGTGGGCAGCCTTCTTAGCTGAATCCAGCCTTCCGGATACATTTTCATAGGGAGTCTCGGCTGTGTGGCAGCCGCAGTCCATGCACATGACATAGAAGCACCACTTTCCCTCTTCTTCGAGTACGGCAGGGCCGCCGCAGATCGGACAATCCTGCAAATCAATTTCTTTAATAATTTCTTCCATAAGTAAAACAATAATAAACAAGAAGCCCTGAATCAAGGCTTCTTGCCGTCCCTGCCCTACTGGGCTTCAATTTCCTTTATTATGCACTCGTTTCCCTGCACCAGCCAGGTTTCCTTGCTGCCGCATTTGGGGCATATCTTCCCGTACTTCACAGTCTCATAATTTGTCTTGCACCCGTCGCACCAGGTTACCGCCGGTATGGTTTCCAGTTTAAGTTCGCTGTTTTCCAGTACCGGGTGCTTCTTTTTAAAGTAGTTCCAGCAATCTACAAACAGGTCCGTTACTATTCCCGAAACTTCCCCGACCTGCAGCGTCACAGAGCCTATCTCCGTAAGCCCCTGCTCCTGAGCTGTCTCATCCAGAGTCTTTGCAAGATGAATTATTATTCCCATTTCATGCATGTCAGCCTTCCTTCCAGCTCTTAAGCTTTTCCCTAAGGTAGTCTTCAAACTCTTTTATCCCGTCTCCCTTCTTTGCAGAAACCGGGAAAATCTTTATCTCCGGGTTAAGCGCCCTTGC
The DNA here is from genome assembly GCA_024684115.1 of Sphaerochaetaceae bacterium. Classification (GTDB taxonomy): domain Bacteria; phylum Spirochaetota; class Spirochaetia; order Sphaerochaetales; family Sphaerochaetaceae; genus UBA1265. The sequence continues at coordinate 7,413 of JAIKXP010000057.1, forward strand.
CCTCTGCATGCATTTTTCAAGATCAAAGTTGAAAAATCCCCTTGTATCCATCTTTGAAATAACAAGAGCCTGGCTTTCCTTGAACATGAGCGGGTACTTAAGAGGCTTGTCGTCTCCCTCCGGAACGGAAAGAATCATGACATTAAGCCCCGCTCCCGTATCATACTCAGCCGGACATATCAGGTTCCCCAC
>JAIKXP010000062.1 GCA_024684115.1 Sphaerochaetaceae bacterium
GTCTCATGTACGGTGTTTACCAGAGGCTGTAACTTCCGCTGTCCGTACTGCCACAATCCGTCCCTTGTTGACCCGTCAGCCTTTGATAACTCCTCTGTTGATGAAGAAGAGGTTCTCTCCTACCTTGAGAGCAGGAAGAAAATGCTCGAAAGCGTAGTAGTTACAGGCGGAGAACCAACCATGCACAGGGGAATAGAGGACTTCTACAGAAAGGTAAAGGCAATGGGATTCTATACAAAGCTTGATACAAACGGAACAAACCCTGAGTTTCTCGGGAGGCTGCTTGAACTGTCCCTGATAGATTATGCTGCCATGGACTTTAAGGCACCATTTGAGAAGTATGACCTTGTAGGCGGGGAGAAGTATGTAGAAAAAATGAAGGAGAGCCTTAAAATCCTCTCCTCATCCTCCGTTCAGTGGGAAATACGCACAACCTGTGCTCCTTCCGTTGTAAAGAGGGAAGACCTGCAGAGAATAAGCGAATACATGGAGGGCCTTGCCTGTAAATACACCTGGTACCTTCAGAACTTCAACCCGGCAGTAACACTTAACTCAGACCTTCATGAAGAGCATGCCTATGAACCGGGCGTTCTTGAAAAATATGCGGCGGAACTGACTACCTTACGTGGAACTGTACTTGTACGCTGATTTTGTATTTGCAATTATAACAAAACACTGATAATTTTATGATGAATATGAAAATGACAGAAAAGATATTTATTACCGGACACAGAAACCCCGATATGGACAGCGTATGTGCAGCATACGGTTACGCAGTATTGAAAAATACCGTAACAAAGGAAAAGAACTATGTTGCAATCAGATGCGGACACCTCTCAGACAGCCTGAGAAAACAGTTCTCCACTCTTGGAATTGAACCGCCTCCATACATGAGGGACGTATACCCAAAGGTCTCAGACGTAATGAGGACATCGGAATTCACGGTAGATGCAGAAGAGCCCATATACAGCCTCATGAGAACCTTCAGGGAAGACCGGCCTTCCGTCATTCCTGTTACAAAGAACGGAGAATTCTACTCCCTTTTAAGCGTAGATGACATAACGGCCTGGTTCTTAAAGGACAACAGCTCAGACCTTCCGGTTTATACTTTCAGCCTCAAGAACGTAGATGAGGTACTTCCAGGACACTTCATCATGAAGGGCCGTGACAACTTCGGAGCCTACATACTGGCAGGAGCTGCCGGAATAGAAGATTTCAAAAACCTTATCCCCATGAACTGCCCGGCTGTAGTCGTCATGGGAAAGAGAAAAGAGCACATTGAGCATGCAATCAAAATGCAGATACCTCTTCTTGTAGTAACAACCGCAGACTACATTGAAGGCATAGATTTCACAGGCTACACAGGCTCTGTTTATGTAACAGGAATAGGAACTGCTGAGGCCATAAGAAGACTCAGAATGGCTACATCAGTATCAGAGCTTATAAGCGAGCAGGGAACCGGACTGCAGAGTAACGTACTCTTTGATGATGCAAGGGATCTTCTCTCCGAAAGCAAACTCAGGGGACTGAGTGTATTTGAAGGCGAGAAGTGGGTAGGATATGTTACCAGAAGGTGCTTCCTTCAGAAACCTTCATACAAGGTCATTCTCGTAGACCACAACGAGATGGGACAGAGCATAAAGGGAATTGAGACGGCATCGGTCAGGGAAATAATTGACCACCACCGCCTTGATGCAGTTAAGACCACACTCCCAATCTTCATAGATGCAGAGCCGCTCGGAAGTACATGTACAATAGTTACAAAGCTCTTTGAGCGCCACGGAATAGCTCCGGATCCTGTAACTGCAAAGGTACTTCTTGCCGGAATCATATCAGACACCCTTATCCTCAAGAGCCCTACAACAACGGAAATAGACAGGGGCGCCGCAGAGAAGCTTGCAAGAATTGCAGGAGAGCCTTCCGTACGCCAGTTCGGAGAGAAAATGTTCAACCAGAGTGAATCCCTGAGCGTCAGGGACCCGAAGAAGGTTGTAACATCTGACTTCAAGACCTACAACGAAAACGGAATAAAGATAGGAATAGGACAGTGCGAGACTCCTTCTGTTGAAGATGCACTTCTGGTGACGGATAAGTATCTTGAAATGCTTGATACCGTCAGAACCGACAGCGGACTTGACTGGGGCATGCTCATGATTACCGACGTACTGAGGGAGCACAGCATACTTCTTTCTACAGTCCACAGCGCAGAGCGTAAGCTTCCGTACAAGCTGATTAAGGATAACGTTTACGACATGCCGGGAATACTTTCAAGAAAGAAGCAGCTTCTTCCTGAAATAGTTCATGTTTTTGAATGACTTGACCGTCAAAAAACTGTGCCTTAAAATATTTTCTGTTCACTTTTTTTGGGGGAGAGTTGAAGATGTCTGACAGAGAATCTCAGGAAGAAACCAGGTATGAGGCGCTGAGGCTGTGCAATCAGCTGTGTTTTCCACTGTACGCCTGTTCCAAGGAGATTGTTCGAAGATATACTCCGCTTCTTAAGCCTCTGGACCTTACCTACACTCAGTATCTTGTCATGATGGCTCTCTGGGAAAAGAAGGTTATGAGATTCAAGGAGCTGGGAGAATTACTTTACCTTGACTCAGGAACCCTCACTCCGCTTATAAAAAGACTTGCAGAAAAGAACTACATAAGAAAGACCCGCTCGGAGTCAGATGCAAGAGATCTTGTTCTGGAACTCACCGAAGAGGGGCTTGAGATGAGGGAAAAGGCTGTTGGAATTCCTGAGCAGGTCGGTTCATGCATTGACCTTGAAAAGGAAGAAGCATTAACCCTTTATGAAATTCTGCACAAGATCATGAAAGAGTTCTGATTTTTCCTATAAGAGCAAAAACTGCAAAACAGATTATATCCACAGCAACAATGGTGGATCCGACCGGTGTGTCTGCAAGAACTGAAATGATTATTCCGGCAACTGCACAGACAACAGAAAGAATTCCTGAACAGATGGTAACTGACTTAAAGCTCTTGTAAACCCTCATGGCTGAAATGGCCGGGAAGATAATCAGTGCAGAAATGAGAAGGGATCCCACCAGCTTCATTGCAAGAACAATAATTACTGCGGTGATTGCTGCAATCAGAAGATTGTATGAAGAGACCGGGGTACCAACGGCCGTAGCAAAGTCCTCATCAAAGGTAACTGCAAAGATTCTGTTGTAGCAGAGAACAAATACCGTTACCACAACAACAGCAAGAATAATACTCAGCCATACCTCAGAAATGGTCAGGGTGAGGATTGAAACAGAACCGAAAAGAGTACTGCAAACATCGCCCGAGATGTTCGGAGCTGAAGAGAAGACATTCATCACAAGATAGCCGACCGCAAGAGAGCCGACAGAAATCATGGCTATGGCGGCATCTCCCTTAATCCTTGCATTTGTACGGGTCTTTAAGAGAAGAATGGCACAGAGAACAGTCACAGGCAGAACAAGCGTCATGTCGTTTGAAAGGTTCAGAACTCCTGCAACGGCAATAATACCGAAGGCTACATGGGACAGACCGTCACCTATGAAGGAAAAACGCTTTAAGACAAGGGTCACACCCAGGAGGGAAGCGCAGAGGGAAATGAGGGTTCCGACTATCAGGGCATATCTTACGAACGGGAAGGAGAAGTAGAAGGCAAGGGTGTCAAACATTTTCAGCCTCCCTTTCTTCCTCTTCGTGGAATCTGATGTACCTGAGTCCCTCGCGGCTCTGCATGTACTGCTCCCTTGTTCCGAAGAACACGGTTGAACCTATGTGGAGTATGTGGGTAGCAAACTGAAGGGCAGCCTGCACGTCATGGGTAATCATAATTATTGAAATTCCTTCGTCGTTGAGGGCCTTGATGGTCCTGTACATTTCATTAGCACCGTAGGGGTCAAGACCTGTTGCAGGCTCATCAAGAAGCAGAAGCTTGTCAGCCGCACACAGTGCACGCGCAAGAAGAACTCTCTGCTGCTGACCGCCTGAAAGCTCCATGTAACTCATATTTTCAAGGTTCTCTATCCCAAGCCTCTTCATGGCCCTGCGGGCTCCTTCCCTCTCTTCCTTTGAGTAGAAAGGACGCAGCCCCATCTTCCCCTGAAAACCCGAAACCACAATCTCATAGACAGAGGCCGGAAAGTCCTTCTGAACCACGGTCTGCTGTGGAAGGTAGCCTACATCTCTGTCACTGAGCCCGTCCGAGTAGTGAATGCTTCCGGCCAGTGGTCTTCTCAGGTGAAGTATGGTCTTTATCAGTGTAGATTTTCCTGTGCCGTTTTCACCGACGATGCACAGATAATCCCCCTTGTTGACCTCAAAATTGAGGTTCTTTGCCAGGGTAATATTCTCGTATCCTAGCGTTACATCTTTACATATCAGCTGTGCCATATCAGTTCAGTGCTTCCTTAATAACATCAAGATTTTCCGTCATGACACCGGTATAGGTCAGGCCCTGTTTTATGTCTTCTCCCGTTACGGACTGAAGGGAATTAAGCACAAGTATCTTCTGGTCTGCGGTCTGTGTGTTTTCAATTATTGTCTTGGCAATCTTCGGGTCAGAGTGCTCAAGGGTCAGAACACAGCTGCACCCGTACTCATTTACCTTTGAAGCCAGGAAGATAATTGTCTTGAAGCTTGCCTCTGTCTCGGCAGAACAGCCGGAGAAGGCAGCATAGTACTTGAGGGAATAGTCATTTACAAGGTATCTGAACGGGAAACGGTCTCCGAAAATAAGTACGCCTGACTTACTGTCTTCAACTGTCTTAACATACTTATTATCAAGCTCATTAAGCTCTTTTCTGTAGTTCTCAGCGTTGGAAAGGTACTTTTCCCTGTTCTCGGGGTCCTTCTCAGAGAGCCTTTGGGAAATGACGGAGGTGAGGAATGAAGCGTTTCTAAGGGACAGCCAGACGTGCTCGTCAAGTTCCTCTTCTTCTTCTTCCTCCTCCTCATGTTCGTGCTCTTCCATGCCTTCAACATGCTCTTCCTTAAGAGCTCTGTTTCCAAGCTCTTCAATGAGGATTATGATCTGGTCTTTTGTTTTTCCGGTGCTCTCGGCGGCACTTCTGGCCCACTCATCAGACTCACCGCCTACAAAAATGAAAAGGTCGCTTTCGTTTATTTTCCTTATGTCATTTGCTGAAGGCTGGTAGCTGTGAAGGTCTGTTCCGGCGGTGTTGAGAATGGTAAGTTCAATCCTGTCTTCACACCCCTTGATTATTTCTCTTGTCCAGTCATAGGGAGGGAACACTGTACACACAACGCTGAGTTTTGTTTTCTCCCCTCTCTCTGAGCCCTTTGTACAGGAAACAAAGGCAATTACAGCGAGAAGAACCAGGGCAAGAACTACAAAGTGAAGGTATTTCTTCATCTGATTCCTGCCTTTGCCCTGCAGTCTGCACACAGTCCGTAGAAAACGGTCTTGTGCGGATTTATGAGGAAATTGTGCTCGGAGAGTATGTGGCTGTTAAGATGAGAAATCTCATCACAGTCCAGGTGGATGAGCTTTCCGCAGCTCTCACATTTGCAGTGGTAGCACTCTGTGCCGTGGCTGTGGGCGTGGTCGCCTATGAACTCGTAGCAGCACCCTGTGCTCTCATCTATTACATATCTGTTGACCAGTCCTGACTGTATGAATTTCTCAAGCTGTCTGTATATGGTTGCACTTCCAACCGGGGTGTCCGTGTTCTTGAAGTGCTCGTAAATGTCTGAAGCGGTAAAGTGTCCGTTCAGTGTTTCTATATAGGAGAGGATTCTGTTGCTCTGTTTTGTGCTGTAAGCACCGCGTGTCATTTTTTTGCCTCTTTGAATTTGAAAATGAGAATCGGATTCATTTTCGTCATTTTTATATTTTTGTCAATAAAAAATGGATTTTTAAACGTTTATAGTGCAGAATTTCTATTATGAAAAGTTTAGTTGTTTATTATTCTCTTACAGAAACAGGCAACACCAGAGTTGTTGCCGAAAAGATTGCAAAGATTGCGGGCGCAGATATTGTCCGCATTGAACCTGAAATCAGCTATCCTGCAGATTATGATTCTCTCTGCAAGGTCGCAAAATCAGAGATTGACGCAAATATTCATCCGAAAATCAAACCGGTAAATGTTCATATGTCTGAGTATGATCTTGTCTATGTCGGCTTCCCGATCTGGTACAGAACATATCCAAGGGTTATTGCTTCTTTCATTGACCAGGCTGATTTGACCGGCAAGAAGGTAAAACCGTTCTGCACAAATGAAGAAGGTGCATTCGGAATTGCAGATTTTGAACTCGGCTCTGCAGTCAAGATGAAGGGTGGCAGCCTTGAAAAGGGAATTGCCGTAAAGAGCTTTAATGTTGCCGAATCAGATGAAGCTCTGAAAAAGTGGATTGGATAAGATAAGAATAGCAGTAGTCGGTTCGGGCTGGAGGTCTCAGCTGTATGTCCGCATATGCAGGATGTACTCTGAGCGTTTCGAATTAACGTACATGCTGTGCAGAACGCCTGAAAAAGCCTCACTCATGAGAGAGTCTCTTGGTATAAGCACAACATGCTGTGAAGAAGAAATGCTTTCATCCGGACCTGATCTGATTGTTGTAGCAGTAAATAAAACTTCCATCTCAGATGTAAGCCTTCATTACATGAAAAAAGGCTTTCCCGTTGTCTGCGAGACTCCTGTTGGAATGAGCGAAGAGGAACTGAGCTCAATGTACAGAGCATTCTCGGAGGGAGGAAATCTTTTTGTTGCCGAACAGTACAGTTTTGAGAAGAGAAACAGAGCTGTAACCGAGGAGCTTGAAGGAGGACTTATAGGAGAGGTCTGCTGCGTGAACCTGTCTCAGGCCCACGAGTACCACGGGTTTGCACTTATGAGGGGCTATCTTGGGATCCCTCAGGACACAGGTTTTTCCGTGCGCTCCGTTAAGAGGTCCCTTCCGGTTACAAGGACTGCGGACAGGTACAGTACCTATGAAGACGGGGTGGTGATTCACTCGGAGAGAACGTTTGCCTTCATTGAATACGAGGGCAATAAGGTCTGTCTCTATGATTTTGACTCTCAGGAGTACAGAAGCCCGATCCGTTTGACCTCAGTTCACATTACCGGAGTGAGGGGCGAGTACAGGGATGGAGTTTTTACTTATCTTGATGATTTAAACCATGTTAAAAGCAGGGCGGTTTCTGCTGAAAAGGAGACTGATGAACAAACAGTTTGCCGCCTGCTTGAGATGTATTATGGTATACTGAAGGAAGGCAGGCGGGAGGAAGAGAAGGCTCTTCTTTCTTCTGCCCTGCAAGATGCCTACAGCGCCATTCTGCTTAGGCGTGCCATAGACACCGGGGAAATAGTATACAGCAGTAAAAGGGAGTGGAACTGATGCTTTTTCTAATCTCTGATAATTCTTTTGCCATAGCCGTCTGCTCTGTCTGTGCACTGGCTGTACCTCTTATACTCTTCTTTGTGTTGAAAAAGAGGTCTCGTGTTTCTTCAAGTGAGCCTTTCTGGGCGGGAGTAATTACATTTATTGTTTTTGCCCTTGTTCTGGAAAAGCTTGTACTGCTGATTCTCGGAAAAACACCTTTCTGGAATTCCATGCCGTTTATGGCCAGGGTAATCCTTACCGGTCTGCTTGCCGGTTTCTTTGAGGAGTCAGGCTGTCTTATCTCAATGAAGGTCTCTGAATACATTGAAGAGAAACGCAGAATGAAAGCCGGCCATGAGCAGTCTGGGGAAGGGAAAAAAGACATTATGGGTGCAATCAGGACTAACCTGGATGAGGTTAGGGAAGGCAGGGATCATGCGCTGATGCACGGTCTGGGTCATGGAGGAGCTGTAGTAATAGTCTTCGGGCTTATCATGCTGTTTAACCTGGTATATGCCGTTCTGCGTCCTGATGCTCCGGGCTCAGGGGTGAGTTTCTCCGCTCCCGCAGCTAATCTTATTCATAGCGCACTTACAAGCTACAGGGGCGTGTCTGTACTCAATATAGTCATGAGTCTTTTTGAGGAAATCTGCGCTCTTGCCATTCATATATCTCTTGCTGTTCTTGTCTGGTTCTCACTTCAGGGTGGAAAGAATCGTATATACTTTTTTCTTTCCATACTGCTCCATGCATTATCAGACGTACTTATTGAAATCTTCCTTGAATCAGGGCTCTCCCACACAATGTGCCTTTTGGCCTATCTGGGACTGACTCTTGCAATTGTCGGTTTCACCTGGGGTGTCTGGAACAGCCTTGAGAAAAAAGAAATAATGAAGATACTTGAAGCAAAGATAGAAGAACAAAAATGAGTGAAAAACTTTTCAGCGACTCTATAGAGCTTCTTACATTCCAGCAACACCGCATACTCAAAGAACATGAGATGGACATGAACCTCTGGGGCGGGGTGCGTCTTAAGGATATCTGGCCCTCTGACTGTGATTTTTCTTCGAAGAAAGATGTGAACAGGGCCTATGATCTGGTGATAAAGCAGATAGAGAAAATGCGCTCTGAGCCAGCTGATTACTCTCTCTTCAGCATACCTGAGCTCTTGAGGGAAAAGGTAACCGTAACTCCGGATTTTCCGGCTCCTCAGAAGATAATGGGCCGCTGTCCGTGCCCGAAAGATGGAGAGCTTACCAGGTGCTGCAACTTAAGGACTCTTGATGCCGTCCAGCAGTGTGCATACGGGTGTGCCTACTGCAGCATACAGAGCTTCTATTCAAAGAACAACATAAAGGTTGTTAAAGATCTTGATTCATACCTTGAGAACCTCTCTCTGGAAGAAGGAGTGTGGCACATAGGAACAGGACAGAGCTCTGACTCCCTGTTCTTCGGAGATGACTACGGAACTCTCAGTGCCCTCTCAAAGTTTGCTTATTCACACCCGGATGTTGTAATAGAGCTTAAGACAAAGAGCGCCAGAAAAGACTGGGTTACAATGGACCTTCCGCGCAACATAGTTGCCACCTGGTCCATTAATGCAAAGACGATAGTAGAGAAGGAAGAACACCTTACAGCCAGCGCAGAGGATAGGATAGAGAGTGCTGTAAAAGCTTCCGAACACGGAAAGTTAGTAGGGTTTCATATACATCCAATGGTTTATTTCAAGGGTTGGAAGGATGAGTATAAGGCTCTGGTGGATAAACTGTGCAGCAGCCTTGATCCTGAGAAAGTGGTTATGACAGGTATTGGAACGCTGACTTTTACAAAGCAGAACCTCAGGGTTTTAAGGGAAGGCGGAAGGCCGACCCTCGTAACGAAAATGCCTCTCTCTCCGGCCGCCGGCAAGTACTCATATCCGCTTGAGACAAAAAAGGAAATGTTCTCTTATCTTTACAGTCTCTTCCCGCAGGCCTGGAAGGACAAGGTTTTCTTCTACCTTTGTATGGAAGACCCCTCTTTATGGAAGCCTTGTCTTGGCAGAGAATACAGCTGCAATGCTGATTTTGATACCCATATGAGGCAGTTTTACTTTGCTAAGATTCTATCTTCATGTAATATATAGGATAATATGAAACGAAATGACGCTACACAGGTTTATGATATTCCTGTTTACAACAAAATTTTCCCGTTCCTTCTTAAAAGAAGAAGTGACTCCCTTGTGTTTCACAGCTTTGAGATGGACGTAACCAATACTCTTGAATATATAAGAAAGTATAACGCAAAGAAACCTGAGTTCAGAATGAGGTTTTTCTACGTCTTCTGTGCAGCACTGCTCAGGACCTTTGTGGACAGACCGGAACTTAACCGCTTTATTGCCGGAAAGAGATACTGGCAGAGAAATGAGCTTTCCATGAACTTTGTCGTTAAGGAAAAGATGACTGATGAGGCCCCGGAGACCAGTAATCCCCTTTATTTCAAGGAAGACATGGTTCTTTATGACATGGCAAAGATTCTGGATGACTATATAAACAGGTCAAAAGAGGACAGCACAAACAACTCAACAGATTCTCTGATAAGTCTTATCATGCATGTTCCGACCTGGCTTATTGCTTTATTTGTAAAAATTCTTGGCGGGCTTGATGCAAGGGGAAACCTTCCAAAGGCTATAAGAGACGCCGACGGTCTTCATACATCCATGTTTGTCTCAAACCTCGGTTCTATCGGCATAGAAGGACCAAGCCCGCTTCACCATCTCTATGAATGGGGAACAACATCTCTTTTCATTACTCTCGGTGCTCTGGAAAGAAGAAGGGAGTTTGATGATGAAGGAAAGGTTAAATCCTGCAAAAACGTTGTGCGCATTGGATTTACGGTAGATGAAAGAATCACCTCCGGCTTCTACTTTATAAAGAGCATAAAGCACTTCCAGTCAATTCTGGAGAACCCTGAAGTTCTTGAAACTCCGCCTGAGAAGATCTTCAGACCCATTACAAAAAAAGAGTATAAAAAGAATCTTAAATTACAGAAGTCCCATTCTTGAAAGAAGAACTGCAAGTCCTGTACTGCAGGCTGTTTCAGTGCGCAGTACACGGCTTCCGAGAAGCATGGGTTTAAAGCCTGAAGCTGTAAAGATTTCCCTCTCTCTCTGACTCCAGCCCCTCTCCGGTCCTATGGCAAGAACCGCTTTTTCCTTAATCTCAGCGCTGCTGAGCGGGATGGAACCTGTTACATTGTCCAGCATGATGAGTGAGGCTTCCCTGTCTGCCATGGATACGGCCATTTCAACGTTTTGGGCAAAAAGAACCTCAGGCACTCCTGCATGGGCGCTCTGCATGGCTCCGTCGTAGAGGAAGTTAACATACTCTCCGCTCTTGTATATGTTACTCTGCATGTAGGACTTTTCTCCCGTATCAGAGCCGGTTAATATGATTTTCCCGCAACCGAGGCTGACAGCTTCCCTTAAGATTCTCTTCATGCAGATAGGTCTTACCTGGGCTATTATCATGGTAACAGGGTAGAGGGATGGTTTTCTTTCTTCCCTGTATTCAAAGCTGATTCCTTCCTCGTTTATGGATGAAATTACAGCTGTTCCTTCGGAACTGTTTATAACGCCGGCCTTGAAGCTGTCGTTTTCCTTAAGTTTAAGCACTGTAAGGATATGTTTTGCTCTCTCGTCTTTTATGGGAAGATAGGATGTGTCTTTCTCAAAGAGAATTATGTTCATCTTTCCTCCAGAAGAACCGTTGCAAAAGTCATGACGGCTTTTGACTCTCCGAGCTCGCCCAGTATGTGCTCTGCAGTCTTTGCCTTGATTCCTATACAGGACGGGTCCAGATCCAGAGCTTCTGCCAGAGCCTCCTTCATAAGAGGTATGTACTTAGAGAGTTTCGGGCTCTGAAGAACTATGGTTGTGTCAAAGTTCACAATATCATAGTCCTTTTCCCTTACAAGGTCGTTTGTCATCCTGAGGAGCACCCTTGAGTCTATGTCTTTGTATGTGGGATCTGTGTCAGGGAAGTATGTTCCTATGTCTTCAAGACCTGCGGCTCCGAGAAGGGCGTCTATCATGGCATGAATGAGTGCATCTCCATCAGAGTGTGCTACTGCACCTCTTGGACTGTCTTCTATTTCAACTCCACCGAGTATAAGTGGTCTGTTAATTTCAAGGCTGTGTAAATCCCAGCCGCTTCCAATCCTCATTTCAAATCTCCCGGGAAAGTAATCTTTATGTTTGTCTCTTCGCCCTCAACAGCAAAAACAGGTCCGCACCAGGCACTGTATATGCCCGTATCATCAGTGTATTCTTTTCCGTCTGCTGCAGCTTCTTCATGGGCTTTAAGTATGGAAGAGAACCTGAAGCACTGCGGAGTCTGAACTGCAGCTACACTGCTTCGGTCAATGTATTTCTCTATGACAGAATCTTTTACACAGCACAGCGTGTCCCTCATCTTCATGACCGGCACCGCCGCCCCGCATTCTTCTGCCTTATCAAGAACCCTTTCTGCAAGTTTTTCTGTAATATAAGGTCTGGCCCCGTCGTGAATGCTGACAATCAGGTCTTCTTCTATGTGTTTCTTTAGTTCTTTAAGTCCGTTGAAAACAGACCCCTGACGGGTTGAGCCACCCTCCGCAAAGTATAGAGGTATCCCTGGATCAAGTCCTTTGAGGGACTCCTGTGTTTCTTTAAGGGTTCCTTTTCTGTATGTGACTACTATGGCCTTAAGGCCTTCTATCTGTGTAAAGGGGAGGGCTGCACTCAGCAGAACACTGATTCCGTTTATGGTACAGAACTCTTTCTTTCCCCTGCCGAAACGGACCGAAGAGCCTGCAGCGGTAAGAATCAGTGCGTGAGAAGCGGATTTCATTTTTCAAGACGGCTGAAAATTGTCTTCTCAACCTCTTCAGGGTTAATGTCGAGAGAGAAGGAGCACTCGTCAATCAAAATACCCAGGGCGCTGTCGTAGAGCTTTCTTTCCTGAACCGGAAGTTCCTTGATCTTACTTCTGTGATAGAGACCCTGAACAACCTTTACAATTGACTCAATGCTTCCTTCCTTAACAAGGTCCACATTCATCTGGTACCTTGCCTTCCAGTCAACATTTACCGGTTCATACCTGTCAGAAATACTCTTAAGAGCCTTTTCTGCCTTATCCGGGTCTACAAGAGCCCTTATACCGGATTCATGGACTTTATGGACCGGAATACTGATGGTCATATCCGAGACATCTATGTATATGACATAGAAGAGGATTTTTTCACCTCTGAGTTCGCGCTCCTTAATGTCTCTGATTACACCAACCCCCTGAAGGGGATAAACAACATGCTGACCAATCTTAAATTCTGTTTCTTCCTGAGCCATGTCCTTATTATAGCATAAAAAAGGGGTTCTGAACAAGAAAGGTGGATTTTATATAAGGGTTTGAAGTATTATCTATTTCTATGGATAACAAAAATAAAACAAGAAAATGCGGTGTGCTTCTTCACCCCACTTCATTTCCCTCTCCCTATGGAATAGGCGACTTTGGAGAAGAGGCAAGAATCACCCTTAAAAAACTTTCAGAAGCCGGAGTAAAGCTCTGGCAGATTTTACCTCTCGGCCCCACAGGTTACGGAAACTCTCCTTATTCTTCCCTTTCCTGTTTTGCCGGAAACGAGTACATGATTGACCTGAGGTCTATTGATGGAGTTACTGTTCCTGAAGAGCTTAAGGACAGCACGCTGTGCTCGGAGAGAATTAATTACTCAGATGTCTACACCAGAAAGTTCTCCCTTCTCAAATGGGCTGCTGCTGAATATCTGAAGAAGTCCTCAGAAGATGAAGACTTTGTTTCTTTCTGTGAGGAAAATGCATGGTGGCTTGATGATTACGCCCTGTTCAGAAGTCTTGCAGACAAGTTCTCGGATACACGCTGGTTCATGTGGGATGGTCCTATTAAGAAGAGGACTGCAGCATCTGTAAAGAAGTATGAAAAGGAGCTTAAGGATTCAATTAATGTCTACAAAGCCCTTCAGTTCTTCTTCTACACTCAGTGGAACAGCCTTCATGAATACGCAAACAGCCTTGGAATCAGCATAATAGGCGACATGCCTATTTTCTGCGCAGGCGACAGCGTAGATGTCTGGACAAACAAAAACCTCTTCCTTCTTGACGCTAAGGGCAACCAGAAGGCCGGTGCCGGCGTTCCGCCAGATGCTTTCTCTCCAACCGGACAGTACTGGGGAAACCCTCTATACAACTGGCCGGCACATGAGAAAGAGTCCTATGACTGGTTCAAGAAGAGGGTAGAGATGACCCTTAAGAACGTAGATATTCTGAGAATTGACCACTTCAGAGGCTTTGAATCCTACTGGGAGATTCCTGCAGGTAGTGAGACAGCTGAGAGTGGAAGCTGGAAAAAGGGTCCTGGAATGAAGCTTCTCAAGAACTTCAGCGGAATGGATATAATTGCTGAGGACCTTGGCGTTATGACAGAGGCCGTTGAGCAGCTTCTTTCTGACTCAGGATTCCCTGGAATGAAGGTTCTTCAGTTCGCATTCGATCTGAGCAAGGGTTACTTTGACACTGATAACGCCTTCCTTCCCCACAACTACAACACAAACTGCGTAGCCTACACCGGCACTCATGACAATGAGACAACCCGTGGCTGGTATGATTCCTTAAGTGATGATTACAAGGATATAATCAGGCGCTATTTCCAGTGCCCTGACAGTGATGTTGTATGGCAGATGATAAGGGTTCTTATTCAGGGTCCTGCAAAATATGCAATCTTCCCGCTTCAGGATCTTCTGGGACTGGACAACAGTGCACGTATGAATGCTCCTTCCACAGTCGGTTCCTTCAACTGGTCATGGCGTTTTGACTTAAATGCCCTGGATCAGAACTCTCTGAACAGACTCCGGGAGTACATATCCCTCTACGGACGCTAAGACAGGCCACCTCGTGTGGCCTTTTTTGTTCCCCGAGAGCCCCTCTAAGCCGGGTTTTCATACTGTTTTCCAAAAATCGGGTTCTCAGTCTTATTTTTTCATACTGAAAGCAAATATCTGGCTTCCCAACATGAAAACAGAGCTGTTTTGACCGGTCTGAACCCTCATTTTTCATGTTGTAAACCGGAATCCGGGTCTCCAGTCTTATTTTTTCATGTTGAAAACCGAAATCCGGCCTCTCAGTATAAAAGCTGGCCAGAGTGCCGGCACATGAGGGCAAAGTAATACTCTGCGGCAAAAAATTTCTCTAAAGTATTACTTTGAGCACTGAGGGCGTGTGTTTGGGCAAAAAAAAGAGGCTGCAAGCTGCAGCCCCTTGAAATTACTCAGCAATAAGCATGGTCTTCGGATCGAGACATACTCCAGCCGGCTTAGGAATATCTGATGAATGATCCTTTACGACTGTCATGATTACGCGGCTTTTTTCGTCGTTGTAATGCATACCGACAAGAACATCTATAAGATCTCTGTTGAGTGTGGCAGGAATTCCGTACTCATCAAATTCAACATTTGATTTTACAGGAGATACTGTGAACCAGATTTCAACATTCATCTCTTTGGCAAAGTCCTTGATCTTGCGTACATCTTCTTCAGTTGCAACTGTGAGTCTGTAGCCGTCAAAGAAAAGTGCGTCTGCCTGGAAAGAACCCTGATTCATAAGAGTCTTAAGAGATGCAAGAATCTTGTCCATTGATGCGTTTTCCTGGGAGAAGTTCATGAGAACACGGTTCTTTCTGATTCTCTCATATACTTCAACAGCTTCATCCATACTCTTGAAATCAGTGATTTCCTTGAATACTTCCTTGTACCATCCCATGACATGCTCAAGGTTTGCACCAAATGAAACATGAACAATATTTTCATCCTGAAGAATGCGGTCAATTGCCAGGTGAACAAGGCAGGCTGTCTTTCCCATGCCGTGTCTTGAAGTAATTACTCCAAGGTTTCCTCTTCCGAGTCCTCCGTTGATGGAATCCTCAAATATTCTGATAGGGCTTTTGCTGATAAGCTCATTAACTTCCATAGAATCCTCCGGTGTTAAGAATGCAGGAGCGGGGAAAGGTAGACTGTCGCACAGCCGCCATGTCAACGACTAAGCAGAAGGCGACAGTCAACTCCGTATAACGATACCTTATTATATCATTTTCCTCATTCTAAGATATAGAAAAATTATTTCTTCTTTTCTTTAGCTTCTTTTTCTGCAGCTTTTTTCTTCAGTTCCTCACCGAGAGATGTAGGAACCTTGGCATATCTGCAGACTTCCATTGTGTACTCGGCCTTGCCCTGAGTCATGGAACGGAGGACTGTTGAGTATCCGAACATCTCAGCAAGAGGTACTTCAGCGTCTACGCGGCATGTTCCGTTGTCTTCAGTAGATGAGATAATCATACCTCTTCTCTGGTTTACCGTTCCGAAGATGGCTCCCTGGAACTCTGACGGACCCTCAATCTCAACCTTCATGATAGGCTCGAGGATAGCCGGCTTTGCCTTTGCAAATGCTTCCTTGAAAGCTCCGATAGCAGCTGTCTGGAAGGCCATATCTGAAGAGTCTACCGGGTGCCATGCACCGTCGTTGACTACACACTTTACGCCGACAATCGGGAATCCGAGCTGCGGACCCTTCTTCATGGCTGTCTGGAAACCCTTATCACATGAAGGAATGTACTCTGTCGGAATTGCACCGCCCTTGACTTCACTTGCAAACTCGTAGTCCTTAACTTCTTCGTCAGAACCTGGGGCAGAAAGAATAGGCTCAATGTAACCGGCAACTCTAGCGAACTGACCGCTACCACCTGTCTGCTTCTTGTGGGTAAAGTTGAATTCAGCTCTCTGTGAGATTGCTTCTCTGTATGCAACCTCAGGCTGACCGATTTCAACCTCACACTTGTATTCTCTTCTCATTCTCTCTACATAGACATCAAGGTGAAGCTCTCCCATACCCTTGATAATGGTCTGGTTGCTTTCAGGGTCTACATAGCACTGGAATGTCGGGTCTTCCTTCATGAAGCGGTTGATAGCCTTACTCATGTTGTCCTGGCTCTTCTTGTCCTTAGGGAAGATGGCAAGACTGATAACAGGATTAGGAACAAACATGGAAGTCATGGCGTAGTTGACCTTTCCGCCGCAGAATGTGTCACCGCTGGCACAGTCAATACCGAAGAGGGCTGCAATGTCTCCGCACTTTGCTTCCTGAATGTCTTCCATTTCAGAAGCGTGCATCTTGATGAGACGGCCAATCTTGAACTTCTTCTTTGTTCTTGTGTTGTAAAGTTCGTCTCCCTTCTTGAGGCAGCCTTCGTAAACACGGATGTATGTAAGCTGACCGTACTGTCCGTCTTCAAGCTTGAATGCAAGAACTACAGGATCTCTGTCAGGATCGGACTCAAGAACAACTTCACGTTCGTTGTCGTTGAGGTCCAGTGCTCTGTTCTCAACTTCTGACGGGTTCGGAAGATACTTTGTGACACCGTCAAGCAGTGGCTGAATACCCTTGTTCTTGTGGGCTGAACCACAGAAAACCGGGCAGAACTGGAGGCTGAGTGTTCCCTTTCTGATAGCCTTTTCAACAACCTCAATATCCGGCTCTTCGCCTTCGAGAAGCTGTTCCATAAGATCATCATCAAAGTTACCTGCTTCCTCAAGGAGCATCTGACGTCTCTCGAGGGCCTGTTCCATAAGATTCTCAGGAACTTCTTCCTCGCGGACAATGTCTCCGTTAGGACCATCGAAGTAGAGGGCCTTCATTCTGAGAAGGTCTACAACACCTTCAAGCTTATCTTCGAGACCGATAGGAATTTCAACCATTACGGCGTTGAGCTTGAGTTTCTCCCTCATCTGCTCGACAACGTGGAACGGGTTGGCTCCTGTTCTGTCGCACTTGTTGATAAATGCAATACGTGGAACTCTGTAGCGGTTCATCTGGCGGTCAACAGTAATACTCTGGCTCTGGACACCACCAACGGAGCAGAGAACAAGGATGGCTCCGTCAAGGACACGGAGTGATCTTTCAACCTCAACGGTGAAGTCTACGTGGCCCGGAGTGTCTATAACATTAATATCATAGCCCTTCCATGTAACACTGGTTGCTGCACTGGCAATTGTAATTCCTCTTTCTCTCTCAAGTTCCATGCTGTCCATGGTTGCTCCGACTCCGTCCTTTCCGTGAACTTCGTGGATGGCGTGAATTCTGTTGCAGTAGTAAAGAATTCTTTCACTGAGAGTAGTCTTACCCGAGTCAATATGGGCACTGATACCGATGTTTCTCATTTTTTCGAGTTCTGTCATAAAATTTAACCTTTGTTTAACCTTCTGTATAAACAGTAAATATTCTAAAAATCCAAAATCCGTTGAAAACTAGCAAAAAAATTTAAAGAGTGCAATAAGTAATCACTTTATTTTTTACTAAAGTTGTTCATACTTTTCTTTTTGTCCCATAAACCATTATAATTAGCCCTGAATCATGGCTTTGTAATCACTGCAGGGCTAAATCAAGGATTATCGGTGGCACAAATGACAGATGTAAGAAACCTTCATCCGCTGGAAGTAAAGCTTCTCAGATTTGCTGAAAAAGATGCTGATCTGACAAGTGAGAAAATAATAGAAGCCCTGGGCTACAAGGTGGGGCAGTGCAATCAGGCCTTCAGCTGGCTCAGTGCAAAAGGATTTCTTGTAGAAACAAGCAGAAGAACTGTTGTTCTCTATGAACTGACAGAGCTTGGAAAGCAGCAGGCAGAGCAGGGAACTCCTGCAATGAGAATATTTGAACTTCTCAAGACAGAGAAAGAGCTTGACCTGCCCGCAATCAGGGAGAAACTCTCTCTCGAACAGAGTGACATAGGTTCAGCATACGGAGCTCTTTCAAAGAGCGGAGTGTGCGGAATGACCGCAGAAAAGAAGGCCTTCCTCAAGACGGAGGAACTCCCTTCATCCATTACCGCAACAGCAGACCTTCTCAAGAAGGGTCTCAGTGGAGCTCTTGAAGAGTCTTCCCTCAGCGCAGAAGAAAAGGCCGTCATGGCTCAGATCTCAAAAAAGAGGGGCGCAGCCGGTTCTCCCTACAAGGTAAGTGAAAGGGAAGAGGTTGTTTACAGAATCACGGAAGAAGGTCTTGAGGCCAAACAGGCTGTACTGGACGCAAATATTACCGGCGAGGAGATAGGTGTACTCACACCGCAGATCCTCAGCGCAGGCACATGGAAGAACGCAAGCTTCAGACCTTACGGTCTCGATGCACCGGTTTCCCGTCTCATGCCCGGACGTCACAATCCGTACGGCAACTACATTCAGTGGGTTAAGGACAAGCTTACATCACTCGGCTTTGAAGAGTTTGACGGACCTCTCGTAGAAAACGAATTCTGGAACGGAGACGCACTCTTTATGCCTCAGTTCCACAGTGCCCGTGACATACACGATGTTTACTATGTAAAAGACCCTGTACACTGCAGGGAAATTGAAGAGCCCTGGCTTACAAATGTTTCAAGAGCACACGAGAACGGCGGAGACACCGGTTCAAGAGGCTGGAACTACAAGTTTGACCATGAGTTCACAAGAAGACAGGTTTTGAGAAGCCAGGGAACAGTACTCAGTGCCCACCAGCTTACAAAGTGCAAGAAGCCGGGTAAGTACTTCGGAGTCGTAAGATGCTTCAGATATGATGAAGTAGATGCTACACACGGAGCAGACTTCTACCAGACAGAGGGAATTGTCATTGGAAAAGATGCAAACCTCAAGGAGCTTCTGGGACTTCTCAGAATGTTTGCAACAGAGATTGCCGGAGCTACAGAGTACAAGTATGTTCCGGGTTACTTCCCGTTCACAGAACCTTCAATTGAAATCCACATCAAGCACCCGAAACTCGGATGGTTTGAGCTTGGCGGTTCAGGAATCTTCCGTCCGGAAGTTACAAAGGCTCTGGGAGTAGATGAGCCGGTTCTCGCATGGGGCCTCGGAATTGACCGTATGGCACTGATGAACCTTGGTCTCAGTGATATAAGAGACCTCTTTACTCCGGATATTGAGAGCGTAAGAACAAGGAGGGGAAACTGATGCCTAAATTTGAAACAGGTGAAAATATGTTCTATGGCCTTCTCGGCCGCAGGTGCTCAGATGATGAGCTTGAGAGAATCTTCCCCCGTGCAAAGGCTGAACTTGACGGTCATGACCTTGAAAACCACATTCTGAAGATTGAACTTAATGATACAAACCGTCCTGACCTCTGGTCAGCCATGGGACTGACCCGTCTTCTCAAGACCTACGAAGACCCGGAAAATCCCCCATGCTATGACTTCTTCTCTTCATCAGAGTACACAGCTGACAACAAGGGCCGAGAGCTTCATGTAGGAGAGCACATTAAGGATGTCAGAGCATACAGCTGCGGTTTTGTAGCAAGCGGCAAGGTGGTAGATGATGAGATTCTCCGCACCCTCATCCAGAGTCAGGAGAAGCTCTGCTGGAACTTCGGAAGAAAGAGAAGATCCATTGCCATGGGAATCTACCGCAACGATATTATTCAGTATCCTATCCACTACGACGGAGCAGATCCTGATAAGACTCACTTCGTACCTCTTCACATGACAGAAGACCTTTCCCTCAGGGAGATTCTTGAGAAGCACCCCAAGGGACAGGAGTTCGGATACATAATCAAGGACTGTCCGGTTTATCCATATCTTTATGACAATGCCGGAAACACACTCTCCATGCCTCCTGTAATCAACAGTGCAAGAGTCGGAGCAGTTGAGGTCGGAGACAGCAACCTCTTTGTTGAAATGTCCGGACCCGGCCTGAGAGATATTCTTCTCTGTGCTTCCATCATGGCATGTGACATGGCAGATATGGGCTTTACCATTGAGCCTATCAAGGTTGTCTATCCTTATGAAACCGAGTTTGGAAAAGAGATAACTGTTCCTTACTACTTCCAGGATCCTGCAAGCTGCACACTTGAAGACATAAAGCATGTTCTCGGAGAGGATATAAGTGCAGAAGAGGCTCAGGAAGCTCTTGCCCGCATGGGTGTATACAGTGTCTGTGAAGATGACAGAATCTTTATCACATGTCCTGAGTACAGAAACGACTTCCTCCACCCGGTTGATGTAGTTGAAGATGTCATGATCGGTTACGGTCTTGAAAACTTTGAGCCTGAGATTCCGAAGGACTTCACTATTGGCCGTCTTTCACCGGCTGAAGAGTTCGGAAGAAAGGTCAAGGATATAATGGTAGGACTCGGATTCCAGGAGATGATGTACAACTACCTCGGAAGCAGAAAGGAATATGCGGACAACATGAATATTTCACCGGAAGGCATGATCTTCATTGCCAACCCGATGAGTGAGAACTATGAAGTTGTTCGTCCTTCCGTTCTTCCTTCCCTGCTTGAAAGTGAAGGTTCTTCCCAGCACGCAGTCTATCCGCACAAGATTTTTGAAGTCGGTAAGACAGCTCACCTTGACAGCAGTGACAACAGCGGAACAGTTACGAGAAACACACTCGGCTTCATGCTCGCTGACAATGCTGCAGGCTTCAACGATGTTAACAGTCTTGTAAATACACTTATGTATTTCATAAGAAAGGAATATACACTCAGAGCTCCACAGGCTGACGGACGCTTTATCCCGGGCCGCTGTGCAGAAGTTCTTGTTGATGGAAACAAGGTCGGTATTTTCGGAGAGGTTCACCCGCAGGTTCTTGAGAACTGGGGCTGTGCCGTTCCTGCAGTTGTCTGCGAACTCGATCTTGACTGTCTGCTGTAAGATATGGAAAAGGCTTTTTACCATGACGCTCTGCGTCTTATGCTCGACTCCCGTTATTTTGAAGAAAAGACGGAAGAACTGTTTAAAGCCGGTCTGATTCACGGAACCACCCACCTGGCCAACGGTCAGGAGGCTTCCCAGGCCGGCCTCTGTCTTGCCCTGGATAAGGAGGACTGGATAGTTCCTACCCACAGGTGTCATGGTTTTACAGTCTGCAAAGGCTCCGACCCGTTTGCCATGTTCTCTGAAATGTTCGGCTCTTCCCACGGTCTTGCAAAAGGACTGGGAGGAAGCATGCACATGCCGGACAAGGCTCACTGTAATCTTGGCTCATCCGCAGTTGTCGGAAGCGGGGTGCCTCTGGCTGTCGGAATAGCCTGGTACTTTAAGAGAAGCGGTATTAACAATGCAAGTGTAGCCATCTTCGGAGATGGTGCTACAAGCAGGGGCAGTGTTCATGAGTCCATGAACCTTTCCTCAGTGTGGAAACTGCCCGTTCTTTTCTTCTGTGAAAACAACCTCTACGGAATGAGTGCTTCTTCATCGGATATGATAAGCATAAAGCGCATTTCAGACAGGGCCGCATCCTATTCCATGCCCGGAGTTACCGTAGACGGCAACAACGTACTTGAGGTTTATGAAGCCTGTAAAAAGGCTCTCTCCCATATTAAGGAAGGAAACGGTCCGTACTTCATAGAGGCTCTGACCTATAGAACAAAGGGACACTCAAAGAGTGACCGCCGTCTTTACAGAACAGCTGAAGAAGAAGCTTTCTGGGCGCAGAAAGACCCGATTCTGAATTTTGAAACCTTCCTTCTCGGGGAGGGGCTCTTCACTGAAGAAGAAATCAGAAACATTGAAAAAGAGAGAAAAGAATACATAAATGAGTGCGCAGAGCGTGCGCTCAGCATGGCCAGTGACCGTCTCACTCCGGAAGAAGCCATGGCCTTTGTATACGCCGGGGAGGAAGCATGACATTCAGGGAAGCTATCAGAAAAGCACTTGCAGATTCCATGCGTGAAGATAAAAACGTGGTTCTTATCGGTGAAGACGTAGGCGTGTACGGCGGCTGTTTCAAGGTTACCGAAGGCCTCTGTAAGGAGTTTCCGGACCAGGTAATAGACACTCCTGTTTCTGAGGAAGGCTTTACCGGTATGGCAGCAGGTGCTGCCATGATGGGACTGAGGCCTGTTGTTGAGATTATGTATGCGGACTTCTTTACCCTGATCTTTGACCCTGTGGTAAACCATGCTGCAAAGGCTTCATTCATGAGCGGCGGGGACTTCTGCTGTCCTATGGTTGTGCGTCTTCCGGAGGGAAGCGGAACCGGTCACGGTGCCCAGCACACCCAGAGTCCTGAGGCACTGTTCATGAACAGCAACGGACTTAAGATGGTGGCTCCGAGCTGCCCTTCAGATGCCTATCACCTGCTTAGGGCTGCAATAAAGGATAACAATCCGGTTCTTTTCTTCGAGCATAAGCTTCTCTATGGAAATGAGGGAGAAATTTCAAAACATCCGCTACAGATCGGAGAGGCGCGCATTGCCCGTAAGGGCAGGGACCTTACAATTATTGCGTACTCACACGCAGTGAGGACCGCAATCCGTACTGCAGAGGTCCTCAACGAGCAGGGAATTGACTCTTCGGTAGTCGATCTCTGTACCCTGAAGCCTCTGGACAGTAAGACCATTTTGGAGGAAGTAAGGTCTACAGGCAGGGTTCTGATTATTCAGGACCCGGCTTCGTTTGGCGGAGTAGCTTCCCAGGTATGCACCCTTATTGTTTCTGACAGAGAGACTTTCAAAACCTTAAAGAGTGCACCTGCAGTGTGCGGAGGAAAGAACTCTCCGGTTCCGTTCTCAAAGGACCTTGAGCGCTCGGTTATCCCTTCTGTTGATGAGTGCGTGAGTGCTGCTTTAAAACTCTTCTGATCTCTTTGTGTTTTCAGCTTCCTCTTTTGTTGGTATATT
>JAIKXP010000096.1 GCA_024684115.1 Sphaerochaetaceae bacterium
AGAGAAGGAGAGAGGTATCACCATCAACACAAGACACGTTGAGTATCAGTCTGATGCAAGACACTATGCTCACGTTGACTGCCCGGGCCACGCAGACTACATCAAGAACATGATTACAGGTGCTGCACAGATGGACGGAGCTATTCTCGTTGTTGCAGCTTCTGACGGAGTTATGGCACAGACAAGAGAACACATCCTGCTCGCAAGACAGGTTGGTGTACCCACAATCATTGTCTTCCTGAACAAGTGTGATCAGGTTGATGATCCTGAGCTTATCGACCTTGTTGAAGAAGAGGTTAGAGAAGTTCTTTCATCAAACGGATTTGACGGAGACAACTGCCCGGTTATCAGAGGATCTGCTTACCTTGCCATGACAGCAGGTGACAATCCTGCTAACACAGCTTGCATTGAAGAGCTGCTCCATGCTATGGATACATACATTCCACTTCCGGCAAGAGCTACAGATCTTCCGTTCCTTATGCCGATTGAAGACATTTTCTCAATTTCAGGCCGTGGAACTGTTGTTACAGGTAGAGTTGAAAGAGGTGTTATACATGTTAACGATCCTGTACAGATTGTTGGTATCAAGGAAACAAGAGACACAGTCGTAACAGGTGTTGAAATGTTCAACAAGCTCCTCGATGAAGGTCAGGCCGGTGATAACATTGGTGCTCTTCTTCGTGGTGTTGACAAGAAGGAAGTTGTCAGAGGACAGGTTCTTGCTAAGCCAAAATCAATCACACCGCACACAAAGTTTGTTGGTCAGGTTTACGTTCTTACAAAGGAAGAGGGCGGTCGTCACTCAGCATTTGTAGGCGGATACAGACCTCAGTTCTATTTCAGAACAACTGATATCACAGGAACAGTTTCTCTTCCTGAAGGTGTCTCCATGGTTATGCCTGGTGACCACACAAGTATCATTGTTGAGCTGATTCACCCGGTTGCTATGGACAAGGGACTCCGCTTCGCTATTCGTGAAGGTGGAAGAACAGTCGCTTCCGGTCAGGTAACTGAAATCACAGAGTAATTAAAAAATCGAATGTCTGGTCCGTCATAGACGGCGGGCCAGGCCTGTTTTTTTGGAGGAAAAATGGCTAACGAAAGAATTCGCGTTAGACTGAGAGGATTTGATGTTGAGCTCGTAGAACAGAGCGCAATGTCTATTGTTGATACAGTAGTTAAGGCCGGTGCAAAGGTTTCCGGACCAGTTCCTCTCCCAACACGTATCAATAAGGTCACAGTTCTTAAGTCACCGTTCGTAAACAAGAAGTCTCGCGAGCAGTTCGAAATGAGAACTCACAAAAGATTAATTGATATTCTCAATCCTACAGACAAGGTTATGGAAGCTCTTATGAAGCTTGAGCTGCCTGCCGGTGTTGATGTAGAGATCAAGCAGTAATGAGGTAAGAGATGTTAGGGCTTATCGGAAAGAAAGTTGGCATGACTCAGGTCTTCGATGAAAGCGGAAGACTGACTCCTGTCACTGTCATCAAAGTAGAAGGTAACGTTGTCGTTGCTCAGAGAACCGAGGAGAAGAACGGTTATAACGCCGCTGTTCTCGGTGCCGGTGAAATGAAGGCAGCAAACGCAACAAAACCATATGCAGGACAGTTTAAAGACGGCAACCCCAAAAAGACTCTCGTTGAGTTCCGTGATTATGAAAAGGAAGTCAATGTCGGAGATGTAGTTGGAGTTGATCTCTTTAAAGATATTACTTTTGTAGATGTCACAGGCACTTCAAAAGGTAAGGGCTATCAGGGCGGTATGAAGCGCCATGGTTTCGGTGGTGGTAGAGCTACTCACGGTTCAAAGTTCCACAGAGACCTCGGTGGTACAGCTATGTCATCAACACCGTCAAGAACCTTCAAGGGTAAGAAGATGGCCGGACACATGGGTAACGAGAAGGTTACAGTACAGAACCTCAGAGTTGTCCGTGTTGACGAGAATCTGCAGGTTCTCATGGTCAGAGGTGCTATCCCCGGACCTTCACAGAGCACTGTAGTTGTCAAAAAGGCAGTTAAGAAATAAGGACTGAAATTATGGAAGCAAAAGTTTATTCAACAGATGGAAAAGTTTCAAAGAAGACAGTTGAACTGAACGCTGACGTATTTGATGTTCAGGTTTCAGACGGCTGCATTTACTATGCTGTAAACAGCGAGCTGGCAAACCGCCGCGTAGGTACAGCATGCACAAAGACCCGCGCAGAAGTTAAGTACAGTAACACAAAGCCGTTCAAGCAGAAGGGAACTGGTAACGCAAGACGCGGTGATAAGAAGTCACCAATCTTTGTTGGCGGTGGTACTATTTTTGGACCGAAGCCAAGAGATTACTCCCTCTCCATGCCGAAGAAGATGAAGAGAACAGCCATGAAGAGCCTTCTCTCACTCGCATGCCAGGAGAACAGAATGGTTGTTGTCGAGGATTTTACAATTGAAAGCGGCAAGACCAAGGATATGGCTTCTATTCTGAAGAACTTCGTTGAGGACGCATCAAGAACAGTTCTCATCATGAAAGATGATGACAGCATGATCCGCCGCGCTTCAAGGAATATACCGAACCTGCATGTTCTTGCATACGACAAGCTTTCTGCTAAAGAGCTTCTTTACGGAAAGAAAGTACTTATGCTTGAAAGTGCTGCAAAGAACCTTAATGAGTTCTACTGTGACTAAGGAGTGATGAAATGAGAGCAGATCAGGTAATTATTGAACCTATTCTCAGCGAGAAATCAAACATCGCTCGCGAAAATGAGTGCAAGAAGTACACCTTCAAGGTTAATCCAAAGGCAAACAAGTTCGAGATTATGAACGCTGTCAAGGAAGTCTTCAAGGTTAATCCTACTGATTGCAATGTAATGAACGTGGCTGGAAAGCCGAAGTTCTCAAGAGGACGCGGTGGTAACATCAAGGGTTACACAGCAAGCTGGAAGAAAGCAGTTGTCACACTTTCAAAGGGTGAGACAATCAACGCTATCGAAGGCGTATGATAAGGACGGTATAAAATGGCATTGAAATCATATAAACCAAATACACCGGGCCTGAGACAGAAGACTGTACTTGTCAGAAGTGAGATTACAGCTCAGAAACCTGAGAGATCTCTTACAACAAACCTGCACAAGACAGCCGGTCGCGACAGCTTCGGACGCATCAGCGTCAGACGCAGAGGCGGCGGACACAAGCGCGCTTACAGAATCATTGATTTTAAGCGTGACAAGTTCGGAGTCCCGGGAACAGTTAAGACAATTGAATATGACCCCAACCGCAGCGCAAATATTGCACTTGTGTTCTATGCAGACGGCGAAAAGCGCTACATCCTTGCTCCTAAGGGACTTACAGTTGGTTCCGTTGTTGTCAGCGGTCCTTCAGCTCCACTTAAGACAGCTTGTGCACTTCCGCTTAAGAACATTCCCCTCGGTCTGACAGTTCACAATGTTGAGCTTACGCTCGGTCGCGGCGGACAGCTTGTCCGTTCAGCAGGCATTGGCGCCACAATCGTTGCCAAGGAAGGAGACTATGTTACTCTTCGCCTTCCTTCAGGTGAAATGAGACTGGTATTCGGCGAGTGCTATGCATCAATCGGTTCACTGGGAAATGAAGATCACATGAACGTATCACTTGGTAAGGCCGGTGCAAGCCGCCACCTTGGCAAGAGACCAAAAGTTCGTGGTGTTGTTATGAACCCGGTAGACCATCCGCATGGTGGTGGTGAAGGCAAGACAGCAGCAGGACGTCATCCGGTTACTCCTTGGGGCAAACCGACCAAGGGTGCCAAGACCCGCTCAAATAAGAAGCCTTCCAATAACTTCATTGTTAAGAAGCGCAAGTAGGAGTAGAACGTGGCTAGATCAATTAAAAAAGGACCGTACATTGAAGAGAGACTTCTCAAGAGAGTTGAAGCTTCAAAGAGTGCAGGTCAGCTGGATATGATAAAGACTTACTCACGCAGTTCCACAATTATCCCTGATATGGTAGGTTTCACAATCTCCGTATACAACGGAAAGACCTGGATTCCTGTCTATGTAACAGAGAACCTGGTTGGACATAAACTGGGCGAGTTCGCACCTACAAGAACTTTCCGCGGACATTCCGGTTCTGACAAGAAGGCTTGAGGAGGAAGATGATGGCAAAGACATACAAAGCAGTTGCAAAGTATCTTATGGTCTCTCCTTCAAAGGTTCGTCCTGTCGCAAACCTTGTAAGAGGAAAGAATTATGAAGAAGCAGTCGGAATCCTGAACGCTATGCCGCAGAAGGGTTCACGCCTGATTCTCAAGGTTCTTGAGAGTGCCGGTGCCAACGCAATGAATCAGAACAACAAGCTTGACGAGAGTCAGCTCGAGGTTTCTGCAATCTACGTTGACGGCGGTCCAACACTCAAGAGAGTATGGGCAAGATCTCACGGAAAGAGAGATATCCTTCTTAAGAGAATGTCTCATATCACTGTTGAAGTCAGTGAAAGCGTGGAGGAGTAAATGGGTCAGAAAGTTAATCCTATCGGACTCCGTCTTGGAGTCAACAAGACTTGGAAATCAAAGTGGTTCGTAGACCCCAAAGAGTACGCAGATACCCTTCACGAGGATCTGCTTCTCCGCAAGAGCCTTCTGAGCCTTCCTGAGGTTCAGGGTGCTGAGATTTCCGACGTTGAAATCATGAGAAAGCCCCAGCGTGTTACACTTTTCGTTTGCACAAGCAGACCTGGTGTAATTATCGGAACAAAGGGTGCAAACATTGAGAGTATCCGTGCCGCACTGCAGAAGCTTACTACTAAGCAGGTTCAGGTAAAGGTCAAGAACGTTGAGCATTCAGAAAAGGATGCACAGCTTATTGCACAGAACATTGCTAAGCAGCTGGCTGGCAGAGTTGCATACAAGAGAGCTATGAAGGCTGCTATTTCCAAGGCAACTGCTGCAGGTGCACAGGGAATTAAGATCAGACTTTCAGGTCGTCTCGGCGGTGCAGAAATTGCCCGTTCTGAGTGGATGAAGGAAGGTCGCGTACCTCTTCACACTCTCAGAAGTGATATCGATTACGGTTTTGCTGCTGCAAACACATCCTTCGGTGCCATTGGTGTCAAGGTTTGGGTTTTCAACGGTGAAATCTACGACAGAGTCAAAAAGGATGATGCAGGTCTTCTCGTAAAGGGAGCTGCAGACAAAGCCGCTGACGCTGAAATGTGAGAGGTTATTCTAAATGCTTAGTCCTAAAAGAATAAAGTATAGAAAGAAGCAGAGAGGAACAAGAGACGCTGTAGCACACAGAGGAAATTCTGTTGCTTTTGGCGAGTACGGTCTTGTTGCTCTTGAGCCGAGATGGATAACTAACCGCCAGATTGAGGCTGCTCGTGTCGCCATGACACGTCACATCAAGCGTGGTGGTAGAGTTTGGATCAGAATCTATCCTGACATGCCATATACCGCTAAGCCGATCGGTACCAGACAGGGTAACGGTAAGGGTGCTCCTGAAGGCTGGGTAGCAGTAGTCAAGAAAGGTGCTGTTATGTTCGAGATGGGTGATGTTGAAGAGTCAATTGCAAGAGAAGCTCTTACACTTGCTGCTTCAAAGCTCCCGATCAAGACCAAGTTTGTTGCAAAGAGAGAGGTTGAAGAATAATGAAGAATTCATTCGAAAAATTGTCCTATGATGAGCTCGTGGCAAAACGTGATGAACTTCGCAAAAGCTACCTCCAGATGAGAATGGACAAGGTTCTTGGACATGTTGAGAATCCTCTTCAGGTACGCAATACCAGAAGACAGATTGCTAGACTCAATACAATGATCAACGAATACTCAATGGGTATCCGTAAGGCTAAGTGAGTGAGGCGCGAGATATATGGAATCTAACAAAAAGAGTTTCACAGGCGTGGTCACAAGTGACAAGATGGACAAGACCATCGTTGTAACTGTCAGCAAGAGAACGCTGCACCCGCTTTATAAGAAATATGTAACAACTACAAAGAAGCTCAAGGCACATGATGAAAAGAATGATGCACATGAGGGAGACACAGTCCGCGTAGTTGAATGTCGTCATTACAGCAAGGATAAGTGCTGGAGACTTTCCCAGGTTATTGAGAGAGCGAAATAAGGAGAGTAAAACATGGTACAGATGCAGAGCTATCTTAATGTCGCAGACAACTCAGGAGCCAGAGTCGTACAGTGCATAAAGGTTCTTGGCGGAAGCCACAGATACGTTGCTGGTGTTGGTGACATTATTGTTGTTGCTGTAAAGACAGCACTGCCGAACGGCGCCATCAAGAAGGGCGAAGTTCTCAAGGCAGTAGTTGTCAGAACAAAGAAGGAATACCGCAGACCTGACGGTACATACATCAGGTTCGATGACAACGCCTGCGTTATCATTGATGCCAACAATAACCCGCGCGGAAAGCGCATCTTCGGGCCGGTTGCTCGTGAACTGAGAGACGGTTACATGAAGATTGTTTCACTCGCGCCGGAAGTGTTGTAGGAGACGTTTATGAGACTGAAGAAAGATGACACAGTCAAGATCATTGCCGGAAAAGACAAGGGTGTCGTTGGCAAGATCGTAAAGGTTGATCCGGAACATGATAGAGTTTATGTTCAGGGCGCCAACATGGTCTCTAAGGCCATGAAGAAGAGAACCCAGCAGGATAAGGGCGGAATCACACAGGTTGAAGCTGCTCTCCACGTTTCAAACGTAGCTCTCGTAACAAAGGGCAACGAGGCAACAAGAGTTGGGTACAAGGTAGAGAACGGAAAGAAAGTCCGTTACGCAAAGAAGACAGGAGAGGAAATCTGATGGAGAAATTTATTCCTAATCTTAAGAAGAAGTATCTTGACGAAGTAGCTCCTGAGCTTTTTAAAGAGTTCAAGTATACATCAAAGATGCAGATTCCTGCACTTGAGAAGATTGTTGTCAGCGCCGGTGTTGGCGATGCTATTACTGACAAGAAGTACCTTGACGCAACAGTTAAGGAACTTGAACAGATTACAGGCCAGCACGTCGTAAAGACAAAGGCCAGAAAGTCAATTGCTAACTTCAAGCTTCGTGAAGGTATGGAGATTGGTGCAATGGTTACACTCAGAGGAGACAACATGTGGTTCTTCCTTGAGAGACTTATCTGCATTGCTCTTCCCCGTGTTAAGGACTTCAGAGGCGTAAAGCCGAATGCATTTGACGGTCATGGAAACTATGCTCTTGGTATTACCGAACAGATCATTTTCCCTGAAATCGACTTTGACAAGATTGTTCGCGTCAGCGGTCTGAATGTTGCTATCGTAACTACAGCCAGGACAGACGAGGAAGGTTTTGCCCTGCTTAAGAAGCTCGGCATGCCGTTCAGCAAGTAAGGAGTTGGTTTATGGCAAAGAAATCTATGGTAGTAAAAGCTCAGAGAGAGCCCAAGTTCAGTACAAGATCTGTACACAGATGCAGAATCTGCGGAAGACCCCGTGGATATATGCGCAAGTATGACATGTGCAGACATTGTTTCAGAAAACTGGCAAGCGAAGGCCAGATTCCTGGCGTAACCAAATCTAGTTGGTAAGGAGAAGCAAAATGGCAGTAAGTGATCCTGTTGCTGATATGCTGACTAAGATTAGAAATGCTAGTCAGG
>JAIKXP010000097.1 GCA_024684115.1 Sphaerochaetaceae bacterium
AGAGAAGGAGAGAGGTATCACCATCAACACAAGACACGTTGAGTATCAGTCTGATGCAAGACACTATGCTCACGTTGACTGCCCGGGCCACGCAGACTACATCAAGAACATGATTACAGGTGCTGCACAGATGGACGGAGCAATCCTCGTTGTTGCTGCTTCTGACGGAGTTATGGCACAGACAAGAGAACACATCCTGCTCGCAAGACAGGTTGGTGTACCGACAATCATTGTCTTCCTGAACAAGTGTGATCAGGTTGATGATCCTGAGCTTATCGACCTTGTTGAAGAAGAAGTCAGAGAGCTTCTCACAAGCAATGGTTTCGATGGAGACAACTGCCCGGTTATCAGAGGATCCGCTTACCTCGCTATGACAGAAGGTGACAATCCTGCAAACACAGAGTGCATTGAAAACCTCCTCCAGGCTATGGATTCATACATTCCACTTCCAGCAAGAGCTACAGACCTTCCGTTCCTTATGCCGATTGAAGACATCTTCTCAATCTCTGGCCGTGGAACTGTTGTTACAGGTAGAGTTGAAAGAGGTGTTATACATGTTAACGATCCTGTACAGATTGTTGGTATCAAGGATACAAGAGACACAGTCGTAACAGGTGTTGAAATGTTCAACAAGCTTCTTGACGAAGGTCAGGCCGGTGATAACATTGGTGCTCTTCTCCGTGGTGTTGACAAGAAGGAAGTTGTCAGAGGACAGGTTCTTGCAAAGCCAAAATCAATCACACCGCACACAAAGTTTGTCGGTCAGGTTTACGTTCTTACAAAGGAAGAGGGCGGACGTCACTCAGCATTCGTTGGTGGTTACAGACCTCAGTTCTATTTCAGAACAACTGACATTACTGGAACAGTTTCCCTTCCGGAAGGTGTTTCAATGGTTATGCCTGGTGACCACACAAGCATCATTGTTGAGCTGATTCACCCGGTTGCTATGGACAAGGGACTTCGTTTTGCTATCCGTGAAGGTGGTAGAACAGTTGCTTCCGGTCAGGTTACCGAGATCACAGAGTAATTAAAAATCGAATGTCCAGCCCGTCCGAAAGGTGACGGGCCGGGCCTGTTTTTTGGAGGAAAAATGGCTAACGAAAGAATTCGCGTTAGACTGAGAGGATTTGATGTTGAGCTCGTAGAGCAGAGCGCAATGTCTATTGTTGATACAGTAGTTAAGGCCGGTGCAAAGGTTTCCGGACCAGTTCCTCTCCCAACACGTATCAATAAGGTCACAGTTCTTAAGTCACCGTTCGTAAACAAGAAATCACGCGAGCAGTTCGAAATGAGAACTCACAAAAGATTAATTGATATTCTCAATCCTACAGACAAGGTTATGGAAGCACTTATGAAACTTGAGCTTCCTGCCGGTGTTGATGTAGAGATCAAGCAGTAATGAGGTAAGAGATGTTAGGGCTTATCGGTAAGAAAGTTGGCATGACTCAGGTCTTCGATGAAAAGGGAAGACTGACTCCTGTCACTGTCATCAAAGTAGAAGGTAACGTAGTTGTTGCTCAGAGAACCGAGGAAAAGAACGGTTACAAGGCCGCTGTTCTCGGTGCTGGAGATATGAAGGCAGCAAATACGACAAAACCATATGCAGGACAGTTTAAAGATGGCAACCCTAAAAAGACTCTCGTTGAGTTCCGCGATTATGAAAAGGACGTCAACGTTGGAGATGTAGTAGGTGTTGATCTTTTTAAGGATATTACTTTTGTAGATGTCACAGGCACTTCAAAAGGTAAAGGCTATCAGGGTGGCATGAAGCGTCACGGTTTCGGTGGTGGTAGAGCTACACACGGTTCTAAGTTCCACAGAGATCTTGGTGGTACAGCTATGTCATCAACCCCTTCAAGAACATTCAAGGGTAAGAAGATGGCTGGACACATGGGTAACGAGAGAGTCACAGTACAGAATCTCAGAGTTGTCCGTGTTGACGAGAATCTGCAGGTTCTCATGGTCAGAGGAGCTATCCCTGGTCCATCACAGAGCACTGTAGTTGTTAAGAAAGCAGTTAAGAAATAAGGACTGATAATATGGAAGCAAAAGTTTATTCAAAAGATGGAAAAGTTTCAGACAGGACCGTCGTACTGAACGCTGATGTATTTGATGTTCAGGTTTCAAACGGCTCAATTTACTATGCTGTAAACAACGAACTGGCAAACCGCCGCGTAGGTACAGCATGCACAAAGACACGCGCTGAAGTTAACTACAGTAACACAAAGCCTTTTAAGCAGAAGGGTACTGGTAACGCCAGACGCGGTGATAAGAAGTCTCCGGTCTTTGTTGGTGGTGGTACAATCTTTGGACCTAAGCCAAGAGATTACTCTTTTTCAATGCCAAAGAAGATGAAGAGGGCAGCTATGAAGAGCCTTCTTACTCTTGCATGTCAGGAAGAGAGAATGGTTGTTATTGAAGATTTCACAATCGAAAACGGCAAGACAAAGGATATGGCTTCTATCCTTAAGAACTTCGTTGAAGATGGATCCAGAACAGTCCTCATCATGAAGGATGATGACAAGATGGTACGCCGTGCTTCAAGGAATATACCGAACCTGCACGTTCTTGCATATGACAAGCTTTCTGCTAAAGAGCTTCTTTACGGAAAGAAAGTACTTATGCTCGAGGGTGCTGCAAAGAACCTTAATGAGTTCTACTGCGACTAAGGAGTGATGAAATGAGAGCAGATCAGGTAATTATTGAACCTATTCTCAGCGAGAAATCCAACATCGCTCGCGAAAATGAATGCAAGAAGTACACCTTCAAGGTTAATCCAAAGGCAAACAAGTTCGAGATCATGAACGCTGTCAAGGAAGTCTTCAAGGTTAATCCTACTGATTGCAATGTAATGAACGTGGCCGGAAAGCCAAAGTTCTCAAGAGGACGTGGTGGTAACATTAAAGGTTACACAGCCAGCTGGAAGAAAGCAGTTGTCACTCTCGCCAAGGGTGAAGTGATCAATGCAATCGAAGGCGTATGATAAGGACGGTAGAAAATGGCATTGAAATCATATAAACCAAATACACCGGGCCTGAGACAGAAGACAGTTCTTGTCAGAAGTGATGTAACAGCTCAGAAACCTGAGAGATCCCTTACAACTTCTCTTCACAAGACTGCAGGTCGTGACTGCTTCGGACGCATCAGCGTAAGACGCAGAGGCGGCGGACATAAGCGCGCTTACAGAATCATTGATTTTAAGCGTGACAAGTTCGGAGTCCCGGGAACAGTAAAGACAATTGAATATGACCCCAACCGCAGCGCAAATATTGCACTTGTGTTCTATGCAGACGGCGAGAAGCGTTACATGCTTGCTCCTAAGGGACTTACAGTTGGATCCGTTGTTGTAAGCGGACCTGCAGCTCCTCTTAAGACTGGTTGTGCACTTCCACTTAAGAACATTCCCCTTGGTCTGACAGTACACAACGTTGAACTTACGCTCGGACGCGGCGGACAGCTTGTCCGTTCAGCAGGCCTCGGCGCCACAATCATTGCTAAGGAAGGAGACTATGTTACTCTTCGCCTTCCTTCAGGAGAGATGAGAATGGTATTCGGCGAGTGCTATGCATCAATCGGTTCACTTGGAAATGAAGATCACATGAACGTATCTCTCGGAAAGGCCGGTGCAAGCCGCCACCTTGGAAAGAGACCAAAAGTTCGTGGTGTTGTCATGAACCCGGTAGACCATCCGCATGGTGGTGGTGAAGGCAAGACAGCAGCTGGACGTCATCCGGTTACACCTTGGGGCAAACCGACCAAGGGTGCCAAGACCCGCTCAAATAAGAAGCCTTCCAATAACTTCATTGTTAAGAAGCGCAAGTAGGAGTAGAACGTGGCTAGATCAATTAAAAAAGGACCTTATATTGAAGAGAGACTTCTCAAGAGAGTTGAAGCTTCAAAGAGTGCAGGTCAGCTGGATATGATAAAGACTTACTCACGCAGTTCCACAATTATCCCTGATATGGTAGGTTTCACAATCTCCGTATACAACGGAAAAACATGGATTCCTGTTTATGTAACAGAGAACCTTGTCGGACACAAACTGGGCGAGTTCGCACCTACAAGAACTTTCCGCGGACATTCCGGTTCTGACAAGAAGGCCTGAGGAGGAAGATGATGGCAAAGACATACAAAGCAGTTGCAAAGTATCTTATGGTCTCTCCTTCAAAGGTTCGCCCTGTTGCAAACCTGGTCAGAGGAAAGAATTATGAAGAAGCAGTCGGAATCCTTAACGCTATGCCGCAGAAGGGTTCACGCCTGATTCTCAAGGTTCTCGAAAGTGCCGGTGCTAACGCAATGTACCAGAACAACAAGCTTGACGAAAGCCAGCTTGAAGTTTCTGCAATCTACGTTGACGGTGGTCCGACCCTTAAGAGAGTTTGGGCAAGATCTCACGGAAAGAGAGATATCCTTCTTAAGAGAATGTCTCACATTACTGTTGAAGTCAGCGAAAGCGTGGAGGAATAAATGGGTCAGAAAGTTAATCCTATCGGACTTCGTATCGGAGTCAACAAGACATGGAAGTCAAAGTGGTTCGTAGACCCGAAAGAGTATGCAGATACTCTTCATGAGGATCTGATTCTCCGCAAGACTCTTCTGAGCCTTCCTGAAGTTCAGGGCGCAGAGATTTCCAGTGTTGAAATCATGAGAAAGCCCCAGCGTGTTACACTTTTCGTATGCACAAGCAGACCTGGTGTAATTATCGGAACAAAGGGTGCAAATATTGAAGCTGTCCGTGCAGCTCTCCAGAAGCTTACAACAAAGCAGGTTCAGGTAAAGGTTAAGAACATTGAGCATTCAGAAAAGGACGCTCAGCTTATTGCCCAGAACATTGCCAAGCAGGTTTCAGGCAGAGTCGCTTACAAGAGAGCTATGAAGGCTGCTATTTCCAAGGCAACTGCTGCAGGTGCTCAGGGAATCAAGATCAGGCTTTCAGGCCGCCTTGGCGGAGCAGAAATTGCACGTTCTGAGTGGATGAAGGAAGGAAGAGTTCCACTTCACACTCTCAGAAGTGATATTGATTATGGTTTTGCTGTTGCAAACACATCTTTCGGTGCCATCGGCGTCAAGGTTTGGGTTTTCAATGGTGAAATCTATGACAGAGTCAAAAAGGATGATGCAGGTCTTCTTGTAAAGGGTTCTGCAGATAAAGCCGCTGACGCTGAAATGTGAGGTTAGTCTAAATGCTTAGTCCTAAAAGAATAAAGTATAGAAAAAAGCAGAGAGGAACAAGAGACGGCGTAGCACACAGAGGCAATAGTGTTGTCTTTGGTGAGTTCGGTCTTGTAGCTCTTGAGCCGAGATGGATAACTAACCGCCAGATTGAGGCAGCTCGTGTCGCCATGACACGTCACATCAAACGTGGTGGTAGAGTTTGGATCAGAATCTATCCTGACATGCCTTATACAGCAAAGCCGATCGGTACCAGACAGGGTAACGGTAAGGGTGCTCCGGAAGGTTGGGTAGCAGTAGTCAAGAAGGGTGCTGTTATGTTCGAGATGGGAGACGTTGAAGAGAGCATTGCAAGAGAAGCTCTTACACTTGCTGCTTCAAAGCTTCCGATTAAGACCAAGTTTGTTGCAAAGAGAGAGGTTGAAGAATAATGAAGAATTCATTCAAGAAATTGTCCTATGATGAGCTCGTGGCAAAGCGTGATGAACTTCGTAAAAGCTACCTCCAGATGAGAATGGACAAGGTACTCGGACACGTTGAGAATCCGCTTCAGGTTCGCAATACCAGAAGACAGATTGCCAGACTTAATACAATTATCAACGAATACTCAATGGGTATCCGCAAGGCTAAGTGAGTGAGGCGCGAGAAATATGGAATCTAATAAAAAGAGTTTCACAGGCGTGGTCACAAGTGACAAGATGGACAAGACCATCGTAGTTACTGTCAGCAAGAGAACGCTGCACCCGCTTTATAAGAAATATGTTACAACTACAAAGAAGCTTAAGGCTCATGATGAGAAGAACGAAGCTCATGAAGGAGACACAGTTCGCGTAGTTGAATGTCGTCACTACAGCAAGGATAAGTGCTGGAGACTTTCCCAGGTTATTGAGAGAGCGAAATAAGGAGAGTAAACCATGGTTCAGATGCAAAGCTATCTTAATGTCGCAGATAACTCAGGAGCCAGAGTCGTACAGTGTGTCAAGGTTCTTGGCGGAAGCCACAGATACGTTGCAGGAGTTGGTGACATTATCGTTGTTGCTGTTAAGACAGCACTGCCAAACGGCGCCATCAAGAAGGGCGAAGTTCTTAAGGCAGTTGTTGTAAGAACAAAGAAGGAATACCGCAGACCTGACGGTACATACATCAGGTTCGATGACAACGCATGCGTTATCATTGATGCCAACAATAACCCGCGCGGAAAGCGCATCTTCGGGCCTGTTGCTCGTGAACTGAGAGACGGTTACATGAAGATTGTTTCACTCGCGCCGGAAGTGTTGTAGGAGATTTTTATGAGACTGAAGAAAGATGACACAGTCAAGATCATTGCTGGTAAAGACAAGGGTCTTACCGGCAAGATCGTAAAGGTCGACCCTGAGCATGAAAGAGTTTATGTCCAGGGTGCCAACATGGTTTCTAAGGCCATGAAGAAGAGAACCCAGCAGGACAAGGGTGGAATCTCACAGATTGAGGCTCCTATCCATGTTTCAAACGTAGCTCTCGTAACAAAGGGAGACAAGGCAACAAGAGTTGGGTACAAGGTAGAGAACGGTAAGAAAGTCCGTTACGCAAAGAAGACAGGAGAGGCAATCTGATGGAGAAGTTCGTTCCTAATTTTAAGAAAAAGTATCTCGAAGAAGTTGCTCCTGAGCTTTACAAAGAGTTCAAGTACACTTCAAAGATGCAGATTCCTGCTCTTGAGAAGATTGTTGTCAGTGCCGGTGTCGGTGATGCTATTACTGATAAAAAGTACCTTGATGCAACAGTCAAGGAACTTGAACAGATCACAGGCCAGCATGTCGTAAAGACAAAGGCAAGAAAGTCAATTGCAAACTTCAAGCTTCGTGAAGGCATGGAGATCGGTGCAATGGTAACACTCAGAGGAGACAATATGTGGTTCTTCCTCGAGCGCCTTATCTGCATTGCTCTTCCACGTGTTAAGGACTTCAGAGGCGTTAAGCCAAATGCATTTGATGGTCACGGAAACTATGCTCTCGGAATTACTGAGCAGATTATTTTCCCTGAAATCGACTTTGACAAGATTGTTCGTGTCAGCGGTCTGAACGTTGCTATCGTAACTACAGCCAAAACTGACGAAGAAGGTTTTGCCCTGCTTAAGAAGCTCGGTATGCCGTTCAGCAAGTAAGGAGTTGGTTTATGGCAAAGAAATCTATGGTAGTTAAAGCTCAGAGAGAGCCTAAGTTCAGTACAAGATCTGTACACAGATGCAGAATCTGCGGAAGACCCCGTGGATATATGCGCAAGTATGATATGTGCAGACATTGTTTCAGAAAACTGGCAAGCGAAGGCCAGATTCCTGGCGTAACCAAATCTAGTTGGTAAGGAGAAGCAAAATGGCAGTAAGTGATCCTGTTGCTGATATGCTGACTAAGATTAGAAATGCTAGTCAGG
>JAIKXP010000071.1 GCA_024684115.1 Sphaerochaetaceae bacterium
TATAGTCATTTTGATTTCAATGGTAGTTCCTTAAGGGAACGAGAGTAGGAGGAAAATAATGGTTACAGTTAAAGCAACTCTCAGAACAGAAGATTTCGGTTCAGCCGGATCAAGAAGACTTGTCAGAAATGGTTTTGTACCTGCAGAAATGTATGGCAAGGATGGAAACTTCCATGTCTATCTCAACGCACATGATTTTGAGCTTCAGCTCAGAAAGCTTGGTGAAGGCATGAAGTGTGAAGTAGAGCTTGACGGCAAGACCTACAACTGCATCTTCAAAGAGCTCCAGGAAAATGTAATGACTGGAACACTTATCCACGCAGACTTCCAGATTGTATGAGGCTTGTAATCGGGTTGGGAAATCCCGGTGAAAAGTATTCGCACACTCGTCATAATGCAGGATTTGATGCAACAGACAGGCTGGCAGCGTTTTTTCAGGTATCACTGAAAAAGCGCTGTTTGCGTTTATACCGGTATGCAAAGGTTCCCGGAGGACAGGTCATACAGCCGCTGACCTATATGAACAACAGCGGAAAGATAATAAAGTATTTCAAGAACAGTATAGAAAATGTTTCAGACATAGCAGTAGTGTGTGACAACATGGACCTTGCTGTCGGAGGACTCAGAATCAGAAAAGGAGGAGGGTCCAGCGGACAGAAAGGACTCAACAGCATATCTGAAGCACTTGGAAGTCCTGATTTCATAAGAATTTATATAGGAGTCGGAAGGCCGGCTGAAGGAGTTGAGGTTGTAGACCACGTCCTTCAGGTTGAAACGGATCCGGAAAAGGCAAAGGTTTATAGCGAGGCACTGGAACTTGCCTCTAAGGCTCTGGTCAGGTTCCTGGAAGGAGCAACTGTGGAGGAACTTCAGCGTGATTTTAACAGAAAGGGCATTCTCTGACGGACTAAAGCTTCTCTCAGATTTTAAAAACCCTCTGAAGGTTATAGTTGCCTTCTCCGGCGGGTGCGACTCACTTGCCCTTCTTGTACTGTGTGCAAAAGCACTCGGGAAGGAAAACACGGTTCCGGTATATGTAAACCACAGACTCAGAAGTGATGAGGAACTTGAAGAAGAAATCAGGCTCAACAGGGAAAACTGCAAAAAGCTCTCACTTGAACTTACAGTATGTGATCTCGGAAAGAAGAGTGTTGAAGAAGTCAGCAGACAGAGAAAGGGCGGAGTGGAAGATGCAGCCAGGTACTTAAGGTATCAGGAACTTGAAAGATGCAGAGTTGAAAAAGGCTGTGACTATATAGTAACCGCCCATCATATGCAGGATCAGGTTGAGACCGTTCTGATGAAAATGATGAGAAATGCCCCGGGGGCTTCACTCAGGGGAATCAGCGAAAGAGACGGGAATATCTTGAGGCCTCTACTTGATTATTCAAGGGAAGAGCTGGAAAGGTACCTTGAAGAGAGAGGTTTTTCCTGGAGTACGGACAGCACGAATAATGAAACGGACTATGAAAGAAACGACATAAGGCTCAACGTACTGCCCGAGCTGAAAAAGCAGATGCCTGACTGCGAAAAGAGAATACTTAAGATAAGGGATGCAGCCTTTAACATGTGCCTTAATCCTTCATATGTCAGGGAAGAAGGAAAGGCTCTTGATAGGGAAGGGTTCAACACACTTAATGAAGTGCAGAAGACAGTTGCGCTCTATGATTACTGGGACAGCATTTTCGGATACAGAAGCATGCCTCAGACACTGACGGAAAGGATAATAGAGGCAGCAGAGGGCAGAAACAGCAGCACTGTTGCGGCAAACGGAGCCCTGGTAATAATTGGAAATAAAGAGATAGTGATTAAAGATGCAGAAGAGGCAGGAAAAAATCTGGATTTCAACTGCATTTTAACAAAGCATGCAAAGATTCAGATGCCCACCTCTATAATATGTGAGGTTTCGGACAGAGGAAGGGATACAGATATAAGACTGGACGAGAGCCTCTTTGACAGAAATGAGCTTAGCCTGAGGTATGTGAAGGAAGGAGACAGGATAAAGCTTAAGGACGGATCAAAGATGGTGCTTAGACTGCTGCAGGATATGAAGATTCCGTCAGCGCTCAGGTACAGGGTCCCTGTTATATGTGACAGCGAAGGAGTGTGCGCAGTTGCCGGAGAAGTGCTCGGCGGAAGAAACCGCGTGGCGTTAAGATGCCTTGACAGTGCAAGTCAAAACAACTGCGTAATTTACGTGAAGTTTATCCTTTGACTTGTCTAGTTGTTTTAAAATAGTTATATTTTTTCAAGAGGTTATGCTAATGGATGATGAAATCAAGAAAGATGACCAGATAAATACAGATGATACTCTCAATGGAGCTGAAGAGAATCAGTCCGGGAGTGCCCCCAGCACAGAGCAGCCTAAAGCAGAAGAAGCTAAAGCTGAACAACAAAAAGCTGAAGAGCCAAAAGCTGAAGAGCCGAAGGATGAGGAGCCTGTAAAGAGACAGGCCTCTAAGCGTGATGACTACTGGCGTCCGCGTGATTCCTCATTTGAGCCGGGCTCTGGTCGTCGCAATCAGAATAACAGTGAAAACAACGGAAATAACGGGAACAGAGGACAGTACCGTCAGAATAATAACTCGGGAAATTCCGGAAACTCCGGATTTTCTCCGCTGGGTTCTCCGAAGAACAAGATTGGAATAGGAGTGTTCATTGCAATTGTAATTGCATTCATGTTCACAATCTTTTCATCAAGGAGTTCAGCAGTAGAGGTAACTTACTCTGCATTCAAGAACGCCGTATCAAACGGAGTTGTAAAGTACGTTGACATAAAGGATTCAACAGTAATCAGGTTCGCAACTGAAGAAGGAAACGAGTACGTAACAAGAATTCCTTATGAAGATGCCGAGCTTCTTACCTTCCTCGAGAGCAAGGGTGTAACAATCCAGGGCTCAGAACAGGAAATTTCCATACTTGCCGTACTTCTGCAGCTGCTGCCGTGGATATTCATCATAGGATTCTACATCATGCTGATGAAAAACGCGTCCGGCAACGGGCAGCTTATGCAGTTCGGAAAGAGCCATGCAAAACAGTTCACGGATAAGGACGTAAAGGTAAAGTTCAAGGACGTTGCAGGTCAGAAAGAAGCAAAGTACGAACTTGAAGAAGTTGTTGAGTTCCTCAAGAACCCAAAGCGCTTTAATGAAATCGGAGCAAGGATTCCGAGAGGTGTACTTCTCGTAGGACCTCCGGGAACAGGTAAGACACTCATTGCCAAGGCAGTAGCCGGAGAAGCAGGAGTTTCATTCTTCCACACATCAGGATCAGACTTTGTTGAAATGTTTGTTGGTATGGGAGCTGCCAGGGTCAGAGACCTCTTTGACCAGGGAAGAAAGCACTCACCGTGTATCCTGTTCATTGATGAAATTGATGCTGTCGGAAGAGCCAGAGGAAGCGGACTTGGCGGCGGACATGATGAAAGAGAGCAGACTCTCAACCAGATTCTCGTAGAGATGGACGGATTTGACACTGCTTCAGGAGTCATTGTCATAGCTGCAACAAACAGAGCTGACGTACTGGATCCGGCACTTCTCAGACCGGGCAGATTTGACAGACAGGTTGCAATTACTCTCCCTGATATTCAGGAGAGGGAAGACATACTCAAGATTCATGCAGCAAAGGTCAAGATGGACAGCAGCGTAGACCTCAGAAGGATTGCACGTGCAACACCTGGAGCCAGCGGAGCTGATCTTGCCAACCTTGTTAATGAAGCAGCCCTTTTTGCAACAAGAGCAAAGAGAAAGGCAGTTATCATGGAAGACTTCGAGCAGGCCAGAGACAAGATGGTACTCGGCGTTGCAAAGAAGAGTCACGTGATGAATGAAGAGGATAAGAGGATGACAGCCTACCATGAAGGTGGACATGCACTTCTGTTCTACTACCTGCCGGACCTTGATCCGCTCTACAAGGTGACTATTATCCCGCATGGAAATGCAGGCGGAGTCACAATGGGACTTCCTGAGGAAGATGTAAGCTATTACAAAAAGAGCAAGCTCTTGAGCCACATTACCATGGCTATGGGCGGATATGTAGCTGAGGAGATACTGAACGGACAGACCTCAACCGGACCGAGCTCTGATATAAAGCAGGCTACGGACATTGCCAGAAGAATGGTAACTGAGTGGGGAATGAGTGACCTCGGATTCGTTTCTCTTGGAAGCGAAGGTGAGCCGCTGTTCCTCGGCCGTGAGATAGCTACCCACAAGGATTTCTCAGAGTACACAGCTGAAAGAATTGACAAGGAAATGCACAGGATTCTTGATTCCTGCCTCGCTCAGGCCAGACAGCTGCTCAACGAGCACAGAGACCAGCTGGATCTGCTTGCCAATGAGCTTATGGCTAAGGAAACCCTGGATGACGCAGATATCCGCGAACTTCTCGGTTTTGAGGCTGCAGCTCCAAAAAATACAGATTTAAGCTAAGGATAACTGATGGTTGATTCAGCTCATAAAAGAAATTTCTGCATTATTGCACATATAGACCACGGGAAGAGCACGCTGGCTGACAGATTTATTGAAAAGGCCAGACTTGTGACTTCCCGCGGACCGGCTCAGACTCAGATCCTGGATAATATGGATATTGAGAGGGAGCGCGGAATTACAATTAAAAGTCAGGCTGTTACTATTCCGTATACAGCCAGAGACGGAGAGCTTTACGAGCTCAATCTTGTAGACACTCCGGGTCATGTTGACTTCTCATACGAAGTATCAAGGGCAATCTCCTCATGCGAGGGTGCCCTTTTACTTATTGATGCCTCTCAGGGTGTTGAAGCACAGACACTGGCAAACCTCTACATGGCTGTAGAGCACGGACTGGAGATTATTCCGGTAATCAACAAGATTGACCTTGCAAGCGCGGACATTGAGTCCTGCCTGCACCAGATTGATAACGACCTGGGACTGGATTCGGAAACTGCCGTAAAGGTCAGTGCCAAGACAGGCCTTGGGGTAGATGAGCTTTTTGAGGCTATCGTAAACCTCATTCCGCCTCCGACAGGCAGTGAAGATGCTCCGCTTAAGGCCCTTATCTTTGACAGCCACTACGACCCGTACCGCGGTGTTGTAGTTCACTTCAGGCTTTTTGAGGGCACAGTATCCGAGGGCC
The DNA here is from genome assembly GCA_024684115.1 of Sphaerochaetaceae bacterium. GTDB lineage: Bacteria > Spirochaetota > Spirochaetia > Sphaerochaetales > Sphaerochaetaceae > UBA1265. Next base: position 5,110 of record JAIKXP010000071.1, read on the forward strand.
AGGAAATCATGTTCATGAACAGCAAGGCTGTTTATAAAACTGAGGACATTGGAATATTCCAGCTGGACCTGGTGAGAACAAAGAAGCTCAGTGCCGGAGACGTAGGGTACTTTATTGCCGGAATCAAGACCATAAGCGACATAAGGGTTGGAGACACGGTTACGCTTGCTTCAAGGCCGGCTGACAAACCGTGTGACGGTTTTAAAGATGTAAAGCCGGTTGTCTTCTCCTCGATTTATCCGGTTGACTCAAATGATTATGAAGAACTTCTGGACGCAATTGAGAGACTTAAGCTCAACGATGCATCCCTTGTGTACGAGAAGGACAGCAGTGCTGCCCTCGGTCAGGGCTTCAGGTGCGGCTTTTTAGGTCTGCTTCATCTTGAGGTTGTGCAGGAGAGAATAGAAAGGGAATTTGACCTTTCAATTGTCTTTACTTCTCCATCTGTAAGATATCTCATTCACATGAAGAACGGAGAGGATCTTTACATTGATAATCCGCTGGACTATCCGGAGCCGATGAAGATTGATTACGCAGAAGAGCCATATATCAGGGCAAGCATTATTGCTCCGGCAACCTACCTGGGAGTCATAATTAACCTGTGTCTTGAGAAACGCGGAATCCAGACCGGTATGACGTACATTGACGAGAAACGAGTCGAGCTCATCTATGAGATGCCTCTGAGCGAGGTGCTTTTTGAGTTCTACGACAGGCTGAAGTCGGTCTCCAGGGGATACGCTTCGTTTGACTACGAGATTACGGGCTACAGGAAGACAGACCTTGTGCGTATGGATATTCTGGTCAACGGAGAGCCGGTGGACGCGCTAAGTCAGCTGGTGTTCCGTCAGGGCGCGGTGCAGAGAGGAAGGCAGATCTGCGAGAGGCTGCAGGATGAGATTCCAAGACAGCAGTTCAAGATTCCGATTCAGGCGGCAATCGGCGGCAATATTATTGCAAGAGAGACCATCAACGCATACAGAAAAGATGTTACCGCAAAGTGTTACGGCGGAGATATTACCAGAAAGAGAAAGCTTCTTGAGAAACAGAAGGAAGGAAAGAAGCGCATGAAGCTGGTCGGAAACGTAGAGATTCCGCAGCGCGCGTTCCTGGCTGTCCTCAAGAGCAAGGACGAAGAGCGCTGACAGGCTTAGAGCTGATAAGCTGAGCACGCAGGAGCTTGGCGCGCAGGAGGACGTATGGAAAAAATTACCGAGTATACCTTTAAAAACGGAGAGTATTCTTTTTCGATTCTGAATTACGGGGCACATGTTTCTTCCATATGTGTGCCTGACCGCGACGGAAAGGTTGAGAATGTAGTTCTGCCTTACCCCGGCTTTAAGGATAATCCTGAGGCTCTTCTTGCCACCAAGGCCAGCATGAATTTCATAATTGGCCGCTTTGCAAACAGAATAAGCGGACCGGGTTTTACCCTCAACGGCAAGACTTACAGGTTTGAGCCGGACAAGGGGGACGTGATGTGCCACTCCGGAAAGGGGAACATTGGCGCCAGATTCTGGGATGTAAAGAAGGTCGAAAACGGCTTTCTCTGTCACGTGAAAACCACAGAAGAGCAGGATGGTTTTCCGGGCACCATGGATGTATGGGTTAAGTATACCATGACGGCGGAAGGAAACTTTACCATCCACTACAAGGCTATCTGCTCAGAGGACTGCCCGCTGAACCTCACAAGCCATATCTACTTTAACCTCAGCGGCGACTTCCGGAAAACCATACTCCGCGAGACAGCCCTCTTTGAGTCAGACAGACTTGCCCGCCTTGATGACAGGAAAGTCCCTGACGGGACAATGCTCAACACATGTTCCACCTGTTTCGATTTCTCAACCCCGCACGAAGTCGGCGAGAGAATAGAAGAGGCAGGCGGCTATGACCACCCTTACGAGGTGAGAAGGGATAAGGGCCACGAGCGGGGCTTCAAGCGCTTTGCACTTATCAGCGACCCGGACAGCGGAAGGGTTATGGAATGCTTCACGGACCTCCCGTCCTTCCAGTTCTACACTGCAAACACCCTGGCAAATGCCGGCCTCGGATACGGAAATTATCAGGGACTGTGTCTTGAAACACAGTTTTTTCCTAATAGTCCTAACATAGAAGGCTTCCCATCATGTATAGTAAAGGCTGGAGAGATTTTTGAAAGCTCTACCACATACAGTTTTTCAACCGACAGAATGGAAGGTGACAGAAAATGGAAGTAAAGGTAATCGGTATTTGCGGCGGAACCGGCAGCGGAAAATCCACTGTTGTCAGAAAAATCAGTGAGGTCTGTCCTCAGTTTGTTATAATAGAGCAGGACAACTACTACAAAAGTGCGGACTTTGTGAATAACAGCAACATTACTGCCGTCAACTTTGACCGCCCTGATGCATTTGATTCAGACCTGCTGCATAAGCATCTTTACACACTCAAGGCCGGCGGCTCAATTGAAATGCCGCAGTACGACTTTGTAAAACATAAGAGGATGGATGAGACGGTTCACGTAGAACCGGCACCGCTGATCATACTCGACGGCCTTTTCATTCTGAACGACCCTGAAATCAGAAAGCTTCTTGACCTTAAGATCTTTGTAGACACACCTGCAGACATTAGATTCATAAGGCGTCTGCAGAGAGATATCCAGGAACGCGGAAGAACCATGGAATCAGTCATCAAGCAGTACCTTGAGGTAGTACGTCCGGGTCATCAGAACTATATTGAGCCTACAAAAGAATTTGCAGACATAATCATACCTGAGGGCGGATACAACGAGAAGGCCATGAGCGTTATCATCTCGTTCGTAACCCATATAAACGACTGATTAAAAGCTGACTTTATTTCTTGTTTTTGCGGATTCTTCTTCTGCGGAAAACAATGTATGGATCCTTGAGGCTTCTGCTCGTGAAGTACTGAGGAACCGGGTCCGGGCCTCCCATAAAGAGACGGTTGCACCTGAGTATTCTTGAGATTCCGAGTATACTTCCCTTTATGATTCCATGCTTAAGCACGCTCTGCTCGAAATAAGATGAGCAGGTAGGGGTGTAAATACAGTTTCCACCCAGGGCAGGGGAGATGTGTTTTTTGTAAAAACGTACGGGAAAGAGATAAACTCTCTTTACAAGACCATCCTTCATGGGTTAAAAATACATGGCCGGTCGGATTCTTTCAAGCCTTTGTGCGTGATAGCATTTGACTTTAACCGCACAATTATTATATAGTATCTCAGTTAATGAGACTTTCTTTTGGAGGGATAGATATATGGCAGGAGCCGTTTCAAAGAACGCCAAGCGTGGCGGAGAAAAAATCCTTACAAGCCGCTGGGGCGGACAGATCAAGACAAGAACCGTCTTTGAGAATGGTAAGCTTCACCATCTGGCTTATTGCACAAAGACTGGTAACACAGCCCGCAAGCCAAAGGATTTAATGTGAGTTTTTGACAGAAGGCCCGTAGTTTTACGGGTTTTTTGTTTTTTTACTTATAAGAATTTATCTATACTTTGATTTTTATGAAATTCTGGTGATATAATGTAGCTGGAATTTTATTTTTTTTGTAATTTTAATCGGGTTGTGTTGTTTTAACATTGAGTAAGACAATGGAACTCAGATTAAAATGGGATTTTTATTTAGGAGGAAATACGTGAAGCGTTTTTCTAAGATTTTTGTTATAGCACTCGTTCTTGTTGCTATTGTCAGCTGTTCCACAGCTAAAGTTGAGACTGGAGATGTCAAGCAGGTAACAGTTCCTGCAGCAGAACCGGTTAAGGAACCAGTTGTAGAAGAACCAGTTGTAGAAGAACCTGTTGTAGAGCAGCCAGTTGTACAGGAACCGGCTGAAGAGGTTGAAGAGGTTGAAGTACCTGACGTTTATACAGTATCAGCTTTTGGTTTTGATGCCGTAGTCGTTTCTTATGAAGACGTCACATTCGTTGAACTTCCGGCAGGAGTTACACTTGATGATTTCTGGAACTTTGCAGAACTTGTTTATCTTGATTTCGCACCGGCTCTCAAGAATGTCTATGTGTATCCGTTAGAGAATAATGTTCTTGCACTTATCGGTCTTGACAAGAAATCAGCAGAGTTTGCAGCTGAAGTTCTCGTTCTTAAGGGAGAGACATACGTTGCAGAAAGCCTCGGAATCGTAACCGATGATGCTACATCAATCTGCCTCAATGAAGATGGTTCATTAAGGTTTGAAGTTGAAGGCAATGGCCAGACTGTTGCATTTGATTTCTATAAGGGTGTTGCCTATATTACATATCCGGAAGAGCTTACAGTACAGGATCTTCTCGCTCTCAGAGAAATGATTCTTGCCAAGTATGGTGATTTCCTCCAGGGAACAACAATTGAGCTCGTAGAAGAGGGTCTCCTCAAGCTTACATATCCTGAAGAAGTAACTTATTCAGACATTCTTGCAATGATCTTTGTTTCAGATGATGACGTACAGTATCTTGCACAGTTCATCCCTGAGGATTCAGAAGTAGTTGCTGCAAGAGTTGCTCTTGAAGAAGCTGAAAAGGCCGCTGAAGAAGCTGCAAAGCTTGCTGCTGAAAAGGCTGCTGCCGAAAAGGCTGCTGCTGAAAAGGCCGCTGCAGAGAAGGCTGC
>JAIKXP010000075.1 GCA_024684115.1 Sphaerochaetaceae bacterium
TTTCCATGTTGATTAGATGAAGAATTTTAGATGTTTGACCTCAAATAGTTGAATTGGATGAAGAGTCTTTTTGATAGTTTTTAACTTATTTGTATTAAGGTATAGAACAGGCTTTATCTGAGTATTAAACGTTGACGTTTAGCGGCAAAGGTTATTTTTATCATGGGACATGGTGTAATTACCCACATATAAGTAGTTTTCATTTACGTCCCTGAGATGAAGAAAAAAGGCTCTTGCTGGCTCTTCTCCATACAACTTTTCCCCGTCTCCAATACATATGCATCATGGAATGAGATTTTTGTTACAGCGTCTTCTTATACTGTCTGGTTTTGTTTATTTCATGCGCTTTTCGAAGCGGAACATGCCGTCTGAGTCTTCATAGGTCTCAGCCTCTCCTGTTTCCGGGTCATGAGGGTCGGGATGATGACTGTTGAAGAATTCCACAATGTGAAAACCGCAGACGTTAACATAGAAATGAATGTTTCTTGTTTCAAAGTAAGGGGTATATGTTTCCCATACAGCCGTTTGCGGATAAAGACGTTCAATTTCCCTCCAGGCTGCAGATCCTATTCCCCTGTTGTGTGCTTCCGGCAGGGTAAAAAGAAGATCAAGGTGATTGTGATGAGTCTTCTCATCTATTGTGAGCACTGCTCCCCCAACGAACTTTCCGTCATCACAGATTCTGTAGGCAACACCATTATCAATACTGTTCTCTATGGTCTTGCGAGATATTATTTCCCCTTCCTCTTCAAAGTGACTGTCTCTTTCTCCGAATTCCTTAAGGGCTCCGTATTTGAACGCCCTCTGATTATCAAGGATAAACTGTTCCCTATCCTCTGGAAGAAGAAGCTCCAATGTAATTCTTGCCATATTTTCATCCCTTCTTTGTTAAATAGTAACAGAGTTTTTGGCTGAAGAGAAAAAAATGGCTTCCGGAGCCAAGAGGAAACACCGGAAGCCTGCTCAAAGAGCAACAGTTTATTTATTTTGTATAATCGTAGAAACCTTTACCTGCGTTGATACCTGTTTCTCCCTTATCAATCTTCTCCTTCATGAGGCGGCAGATTTTGTTCTCAAGAGAACCCTCAACCTTTGCTTCAGGACTCATCATGTGGATGTTGTAGGAAGTCTCAAGGCCGACAATATCAAGAATCTCAAACGGTCCCTTAGGAGCGCCTGTTGCAAGCTTCCATGTAAGGTCAATTGTCTGAGGATCTGAAACTTCGTTTGCCCAGAGCTTCTGTGCAGCACCGAGGAAAGGAACGAGCATGGAGTTAAGAATGTAGCCCGGCTGCTCCTTGTGAAGCTGAAGAGGAACCATACCTATGGAAGCTGCAAACTTAACAACTTCATCATAGTACTTCTGCTCAGTTCCCGGATGACCCATAACTTCAGCTGTGTTGTTCTTCCAGATTGTATTTGCAAAGTGGAGTGAGAGATATCTCTCAGGACATCCTGTATACTCAGCAAACATGCTTGGAAGAAGGGTTGAAGAGTTTGTGCAGAGAATGGTCTCTTTATCAAGAAGATCCTTCATAAGTGTGTATACACCGATCTTTGCCTTTGGATCCTCACTCATGGACTCAATTACAAGATAAGCACCCTTAAGAGCCTTAGCCATATCAAGTTCAATATGAATGTTTTCCTCAAGGTTCTTTTTTCCCTCTGCTTCAAGCTTTTCAATGCTCTCAACTGTAGCTGTGCCGAAATCCCTGATCATTCCTTTCGGATAGAGGAATCTTCCCATCGGGTTTCCTACCAGAGCCTTTGCCTTGGCAAGGTCTTCCATCATCATATCCGTATAGCGTTTGATTTTTGGCTTTGTTCTCTCAATTGAACCCTCTGAACGAAGCCAGTATGTTGTGTCATAACCATAATAGGCACACATAAGACCAATCTGTGTTCCGAGAACACCTCCACCGACAATAACAACTTTCTTAGCCATTGTTTTCTCCTTTCCTATATTTTCAGACTCTCATCTGATAATTACTTCACGGGACATATTTATCATGTCTTCCGGCTTTTCACTGAAATCCCTGTCTATCCACTCATTGAGGACTCCGAGCAGTCCGTATGAATAAAACCTGGCCTTGTAACCCTCTGCTACAGAGTCTTCAAACTTAGGTTTCAGGGTCTGATAGAAGGCTTCATACAAAGCTCCTGAAAGATTTGCGTCCGTGATGAGTTTCAAAAGATCCTTGATTTCGTAGTTGAACCTGTAGAAAGGATCAGCATTATCAATATTAAAACCTTCCTTAACAACAACCCCATGATTCTTGCCCCAGCTGTCCCAGAGCCTCATGAGCTTGAAGGTAATCATTTCACCCTTGGAAGAAAAATTTCTGTACCAGGTTGTTCTGTGAACTTCTGCCTTTGAAGCTATTTCATCAATGGTAATCTTGTTGAAAGGTTTAACTTTCATAAGATCTATCAACGCATCTGCCATGCACTCTTTCAGATAATCATTTGCTTTTGTATTTGCCGACATTAATTCCTCCCAGATGAAGGGTAACATGCTATTTTCATCTTAACAAGCTACATTTGTCGCATAAAATAATAATAAACTGATATCTGCTTAACGATAAGTCTCTTATGTATTAGAATAGATTCACTTATAAAGGTCGGGGAAAATGATTGAATCCAAAAAGAAAAGCATTAATTATTTTGAATATCTGAGGGTACTCTGCATACTCGCAGTCCTGGTAATCCACGTTTCCGGAGCCAACTGGTACAGGATTGAGATAGGGTCCAGAAACTGGGTCATACAGACATTTTTCAACATCTGTTCAAGATTCTCAGTCTGTGTTTTCTGCATGATTTCAGGAGCGCTTCTCTTAAGTCCTACAAGAAAAACCACAACCCGTGACATATATACACGCTACATAAAGCGTCTTGTAATCTGCCTGATAAGCTGGGTCATAATCTACGGCGTAATCTACACACTGATTAACCACGAGGGATTTAACTACTTCCTGACAAGACTTTACAAACATCCGTCACACCTGTGGTACATTTTCATGCTGATCGGTATGTATCTTGCCCTTCCTGTACTGCGTGCCATAGCAAAGGACCGCAAGGCAACCCTCTACATGATATGGCTCATCTTTGCTTTCGGGACCCTGAGCTGCATTATTTCAACTTCAGACTTCTTCAGCACAATTGCGGGAGAGAGCACAGGCTTTGCCCTCTGGAGCGGAATAATCGGCAAAATCAACGAAACCAGTGTGGCCTTTGTTCCGGGATATCTGGGGTTCTTCATGCTCGGTCACTACATTCATGAATATGGACTCGGATCATGGCACAGCAGAATTGTAAGTGCAACCATCCCTGCCCTCATACTCTCATCCATGCTTACAGTCTGGCTCTCATCAGTAACAGACAGGTACGTTTACACACTCATGCTTGAGTCTAATCCGCTTCTATTCCTGGCCTCTGCCGGAATCTTTGCATTCTTCAGGGGAGAAAAGAAAGAAACAGATGAAAACAGACCTCTGACAAAGACACAGAAGGTACTGCTCTGGCTTGGAAGCAATACTTTCGGAGTCTATCTTGTTCACTTTGCATACAGAGAAATCTTAAGCATATGTTTCAACATAAGCGTAGCAAGCTTCAATCCGCTGCTCTCAGTTCCGGCTCTGACTCTTCTCACCTATGCCCTGTCACTGATTACGACAGTAATACTTAAGAAGATTCCGGGAGTGAGGAAGATAGTTTCCTGATTCACCCTATTTTGTCAGGTTGCGCACCCACTTGTACTTTCTGAACCTGTGCATGACCCATGGAATCTTACCAACCTCATCAAGGCATGTGCAGGCGTACACAAGAAGAACCGGAAAGTGGAAAACAAAGGCTCCGAGCAAGGCCAGAGGAATGGCTATTCCCCACATGCAGACAGCAAGGGAATACATGTCAAAGACTGTATCTCCTCCTCCGTTTAATACTCCGTTGATTACAACCGTGTTAACGCAGCGGCCTATCATGTAGACAGCCATGATTATCATCATGCCCTTAAGGTAGCCCTGAGCGGTCTCAGTAAGAACTACAAACTTAAGAAGAAGCGGAGTTACGGCAAGAATCAGGGCTGTTGAAGCAAAACCTATTATCCAGGAAATGTTCTTAAGCTTAATACCCACAGCCTTACCTTTTTCAAGATTCCCCGCTCCAAGTTCGTTTCCGACCATGATTCCGGCGGCGCTTCCCACTCCGTTACATGCACAGCACACAAGGTCCCTTACAACTGCGGCTACAGAACTCGCTGCTGCTGCATCTACGCCCATATGGCCCATTATGGCAGTGTAGGAAGTAAAGCCCACTCCCCAGAAAAGGGAGCCGCCCATAAGAGGAAAGCACTGCTTCCAGAAGTCCTTTGAAAGCCACTTTTCCACATTGAAAAAACTCTTCCACTCGGGACGTATGAAGGATTTACGGGAAGAGAGAGCAAGACAGAGAATAAGTTCAACAGCCCTTGAGAGTGTTGTAGCTGCAGCAGCTCCTCTTGAAGAGAGGCTGAAGCCGAAGATAAAGACTGCGTTGAAGATTACATTCAGAACTACGGCAAGGGAGGAAATAACTGCACTTTGCTTTACATGGTCAGTTATCCTCATTGTACCCAGGTAGCACTGGGACACCCCGCTCATAAGGTAGGACCAGCCGGCTATTCTGAGATAGGAGCTTCCTATGGAAATGAGCTCTTCGTCTCCTGCAAAAATCATCATTAAGTACCGTGGTGCCAGTTCACAGGCCAGGAAGAAAAAAATGGAAACAAGACCGACTGAACGAAGGGTGAGGTTGAAAATGCGGCCAATTGTGTTCCTGTCTCCCTTTCCCCAGTACTGGGCGCCGAGAATTACCTCTGCAGCTACGATTGATGTGACAATCATGTTCTGAACAAACTGAACCTGAGTTGCAAGGGAGACGGCAGTCATTTCAACCTGGGCTATACGGCCAAGCATGAGAGCGTCAGAAGCAGCTACAAGAGCAGTCATGAGGCTCTGGAAAGCTATGGGAAGGGAGAGTTCCTTAAGTCGTCTGTAGAAGTCGGTCATAAGTACTTCATATCACTGTTTATCCAGGTTAATCAATAAAACTGGGTTTCAAATAATTGACAAAAAAGCGGCAAAGAAATTATTCCTCATTTATGGAAAAAATCAGAGAGAAAATAACACAGGCTTTTGAAGGGACCGTGATGGGAGAGAACCTGAAAAGGCTGTCACAGATATATGATGAGACAGATGAGGAGTGCGGCGAATTCTGCAGGCGGTATAATGTGCATTGCACCGAAGGGTGCGGGACGTGCTGTGAGAACTTTGTACCGGACATCACCCCGGTGGAGGCAGAGTTTGTGGCCGCGTACATACTGCTTGTAAAGAATGATCTGACACTGATCAACCGAATTCAGGCACAGGGCCATACCTTCTGCCCGTTGTATGACAGGGAAAATCCGCACCACTGTCAGGTTTATCCCGTGAGACCGCTGGTTTGCAGGCTGTTCGGACAGTGCCCGTCAAGGATGAAGGACGGCAGTGCAGATTTCCGCAGGTGCAGGTTTGAAGGAGGAAAGAATATGCCTTCTTACCTTCATTTTGACAGCCCGGATGTGAAGACCATGGATGACTACGGGATAAGGGTGCACGAAATAAGTTCAGATGTGAGCAACCTTGATGAGGCTGTAGCGAGGGCACTGGGGACTGTGTTTCTCACCTCTTCATACCTCGGAATCCTGGGAGTCCACCTTGATGATGACACGCCGAATCCGACCCCGAGCCCTCAGGCTTCCTGATCAGGAAAAGTCATAATCAATACCCATCTGGGTAAGGAATTCTTCCAGCTCCTTCTGATCTATATCTCCGCTTTCTATAAGGGCCTTGATGCCGGGACCTATATTTAAAGAAGGAACCTGTTCCGGGTGTTCATCATAGATCTGTCTGATTTCAGCCGGTGTCCAGCCTCTGTTTGTCTTATGCCTGTAGCTGTTTGTGAAGTCCATGAGAAGTCTGGACATTTCTTCAACCTGATCAAACGTCAGGAGAACGCCAAGCTCTTCAAACTCTTCGGCAATCGGCCGGACGGAATTTGAATACCTGTCCAGATCATTGTGGTATTTTGTCATCCTCATGAGCTTTTCAGCTTCATTGTTACATATATTTCTCTCAATTCTTGCAAGAATAAGATCGGCAGTGGGGCCACTCTTATCTTCATAGAAACCTTTCAGGTATTTATCCATTTTATTGTAGAACCTGAAGCTCTTTAGAGTCTTCCCCATATAGGGGGACTTAATACTGCGGTTATTTACCTTAAGAGAGCTAAAGAACTTCATGAGTCTTCTTTCCTCTGTTGAAACAGGGGTTTCAAGGTAGTGGATGAAGTTATCAGGAACGAAGAAAGGCTTATCTCCCTGAATCTGGAGCAGACTGGCTACCTCTGAATAATAGGGAGTTCTCTGTCCATACCAGGCTATATCCAGATTTACAAGCATCATATCATCAAAGCTTACATTATTATCGAGCCACAGTTCGTCTGATGTGTAGATGATATAGGGCTTTCTGTCCCTTCTTGCTACATTTGCAAAGCTGAAAAACTCCATAATGTTTATCTTTGGAGCATCCTGTTCCTTAATGAGCTTGCTGTAGATTCCCCATGCATCCTCAAGGCTTAAGCATCCGTAGAGCTCGGAACAGATATTGAAAAAGAGAGAAAGGTAATCACGGGTTTTCTCCGGAATTCCGGTTTTTTTATATCTGCTGTCCAGTGTTTTTTTCAGAAGTGGCTTAGGGTATGACATGGTTTTCTCCTCTATAAATCATTTGAGAATAAAGTTCATCAGAACCGGGTTATGGTCTGAGTAGGCAAACTTTATATCCATTACATGTGCGTCCTTGACCTCGACATTCGGAGAGACAATGAATCCGTCAACAAGACTTACGAACATACCTTCAAAATAGGCTGAGTCCATTCCCCTTACGGATGGAACAGGATTTGAAGGATCATAGGAATCAACAAGTTTCATATTGTAGGCCTTGATCTGCTCTTTATCTATCGGAAGCGTCCAGTTGTAAGGCTCATGGTCTACGCCGAAGGCCTGACTGCCCTGCCCCTGAAGATCCTTGTTGAAGTCTCCGCCGCAAATGCACCAGTTACCCTTCTCATATTCTTCCTTCATGAGTCTTAAAACCATATCAAGCTGCTCTGTTGAGATCTTCCCATCCTTTGTAAAGGCTGAGAAGTGGAAGTTTACAAGAACAAGCTCTCCTCCCGTGCTCACCGGAATTCTTGAAACCGTATAGCACCTGTCAAGGTCAAAGATTACCCTGACTCCTCCTTCAAGCGGCAGCTGTCTGCGTACCGAAGATGTTATCTGTCCGCTGCTGAATGTCAGTATGCCTGAAACACTCTTTCCAATGGGCTGGGTGAACGGATAGAAGAGGAACGGTGAATCATAGTTCTGGGCGTAGACGGAGCACTCTGACGGCAAAGCCTCATAGAGGAAGGTCCTCTCATCAACGTGGAAGCTTCTGGTAGAGTCTGTATCTACCTCCTGGAAGAAGGCAAAGTCAGGATCTGTTTCCTTTATGAGGTCTTTTATGTTCTCCATGTTGGAAACAACACTGTCACGGCTCTTTCCCCAGGCCATCTTACCGCCGTCCATAAAGAAGTCCACATCCGGCTCGTAGGCTCCGTAGCCTATGTTCCAGGTCATGATTGTGTACTCCTCACCTTTCTTCACGGTCTGTAAAGAACCGGCAGATGGATTTCTTACCTCGAGGCTCCTGTTGTCATCAAGGCGGTAGTAGGCTATGACAACATACAAAAGATAAATGACCAGCACTGCGAGAAGTGCTGCAACAACAGTAAGCAGGATTTTAATCGGTTTCTTCATAAAACCATGTTATAGCTGTAAAACTTATGTTGTCAATTAAACCGGACAGCTATTAACCATCTTGCTTACCGGGGTTATAATTATAGGTGTTATGATAAGAATACTTGTTGTTGTAGATGTACAGAAAGACTTTGTTGACGGAGCTCTGGGTTCAGAGAGAGCATACAGTAAGGCAGTTCCGGCTGTTGTAGAAAAGATTAAGGAAAACAGAAAGAACGGTGACTGGCTTATCTTCACGCTGGACACACACGCAGAAGATTATCTTCAGACTTTTGAAGGAAGAAAACTTCCTGTAGTCCACTGCGTAAAGGGAACCGAAGGCTGGAATCTTGATGAGAGAATAAGGGAGCTTCCGGAAGAAACCTTCAGGGAAAAGTGCCTCTTTATTGAAAAGCCAGGATTCGGAAGCACAGAGCTTATCAGCGAGATAAAGAAGATTTCAGACGGAGAAGACTTTGAGCTTGAGTTCTGCGGACTGTGTACAGACATCTGCGTGG
>JAIKXP010000109.1 GCA_024684115.1 Sphaerochaetaceae bacterium
TGTCAACCCATCTGAGGAGCCTGACCGTTCATTGGACCCAGCTGTCCTCCCATCTGTGGGAAGTAGCCTTCTGTAGAACCTTCAGGAAGCTCTGGAAGTTCACCTGCCTCAACGCCCTCAGGAAGCTCTGGAAGTTCACCGGCCTCTACGCCTTCAGGAAGCTCTGGTCTCTGACCATTCATTGGGCCCATCTGAACGCCCATCGGTGGGAAATTACCTTCTGCAGCACCCTCTGGGAGCTCTGGAAGTTCACCGGCCTCAACGCCTTCAGGAAGCTCTGGAAGTTCACCGGCCTCAACGCCCTCAGGAAGCTCAGGAAGCTCACCGGCCTCAACGCCTTCAGGAAGCTCTGGCCTCTGACCATTCATTGGGCCCATCTGACCGCCCATCGGTGGGAAGTTGCCTTCTGCAGCACCCTCTGGGAGCTCTGGAAGTTCACCGGCCTCAACGCCCTCAGGAAGCTCAGGAAGTTCTCCGGCCTCTACGCCTTCAGGAGCTGCAGAACAGTTCAACTGCAAGAGTGGCGTTCTCGCAGTAGAAGAAACAGTTACAACAGATACAACTGATACAACAGCAACAGCTGTATCTGTTGTAACTGTTTCTTCTACTGCGAGAACGCCACTCTTGAAGTTGAACTGTTCTGCAGCTCCTGATGCAAATGCTGTACTCATTGCGACTGCCATTGCTGATGCAGCCAGTAGTACTTTAATACCTCTTTTCATTTTTTCTGCTCCTTAAAAATTTTTATTTCATGTCCTTTTTTTCTTCGGACAATCAGATAATCGCAGAAAAAAACTCTGGCCGCCATAATTCTGGGCAAATCGACAAACTACTACACTAAGTGAAGAAATGTGAAGAAAGGCCGCAAAAAAGAAACCCGGGAAAAGTCCCGGGTATATGTAAGTGTTATAAGTAATTACTATAGTTTATATCAGACTGTCTGTGCTCTTTTTATTCTTGAATTAAGAAGAATAACAAGTCCGACACCTGCAAGGCCTATCACATCAGTGTAAACCCCAGGATAAATCAGCAGAAGACCGGCAGCTGCAGCAAGTATTCTCTGCCAGGTCGGGAGCTTGGCTTTGAAGAAGCCTTCAAGACCCATTGAAACTCCGAAGAGACCGACGAGGGATGAAACGATTCCAAGAGCTGCATTCAGGATTCCCTGATCCATGAGAAGCATGGACGGGTTGAAGCAGAACATGAAAGGAACAATGAAGGCTGCAATTGCAAGCTTTGTTGCATTCAGACCTGTCTTCATCGGATCTCCCTTGGCTATGGCGGCTCCGGCGTAAGCTGCAAGAGCAACCGGCGGGGTTATGTCCGCAACTATTCCGAAGTAGAATACAAAGAAGTGAGCTGCTACACGAGGAATGCCCAGGGTAATCAGGATTGGGGCTGTAGTTGAAGCCATGATACAGTAGTTGGCTGTTGTCGGAACTCCCATTCCGAGAATAATACAGCTGACCATGGTCAGGAACAGGGCAATCAGAAGACCCAGTGCAGGAGATGGGATGCTCTGGCTTATGCTGACAATAGCTCCGATAAGGCGGCTTGCAAGACCGGTTACGGTAATGCATCCGGCAACCATACCTGCCATTGAACATGCAACAATGACTGTAATACAGCTTCTTCCACCAGCTGAAAGAGACTCAAGAATCATTTTTCCTGACTTCTTTGCAACACCGCCAACACTCTTCTCAGTCCTGAAATAGCCTGGAAGTGCAACAAGAATTGCAACAGCTATGGCAATTGTTGCAGAATATGCAAGAGATTTGATGTTTCCAGCAACAAGCCAGACCAGAATGATGAGCGGGAAGAGAAGGTAAATATCCTTAATCAGATTCTTGAACTTAGGAAGCTTCTCTCTCGGTGTACCCTTAAGACCAAGTTTCTTTGCCTCAAGGTGGACTGAAATGAAGATACCTGCAAAGTAGAGAACTGCCGGCATGATTGCCCAGAGGGCTACCTTCATGTAAGGCTCACCCATGTACTCAGACATGAGGAAGGCTGCAGCACCCATGATAGGAGGCATGATCTGTCCGCCTGTAGAAGCAGCAGCTTCAACAGCACCGGCAAACTCCGGTTTGTAGCCTGTTTCCTTCATCATCGGGATTGTAACGGAACCGGTTGTAACTGTGTTACCGACACTTGAGCCGGAAACCATACCGCAGAGGGCTGAAGAAATAACAGCAACCTTTGCAGGACCACCGGAAGCCCATCCGACAAGAGAGTTTGCAAGATCAATGAAGAAGTTTGCAACACCAGTTCTCTCAAGGAATGCTCCGAAGATGATGAATATGGCTATGAATTTTGCACAGACCTGCAGAGGAGTAGACATAAGACCGCTTGTTCCGAAGAACATGGTGTAGATTACTCTCGGCAGATTCTGACCGCTTGCAAATGTATAGATAAGAAGGGCGCCGACAACAAACAGAATAGGAACACCGACACATCTTCTGCACAGCTCAGCCATGACAAGAATTGCAACAATACCGATTGCAAGGTAGAAAACTGCATTCGGAAGGGCTGATTCACTTGCCGGGTTGATCTTACTGGCTGAAGTAATTGTCATAACAAGACTGTTGTAGTTAAGACAATAGTAGAAGAAGCAGAATGCTCCGAGAGCCATGAGGACTATGTCATACCATGGTATGTAGTTCTCTCTGACCTTCTTCTTTGAAGCCGGGTATGTAAGGAAACCCATTATTACAGAGAAACCCAGGAAGGCTGTGAGCCTTACGGGAATATCTGATGTTGAAAACAGGGTGGACCAGATGCAATAAAGTGAGAATACAGCTGTTACAACTGTTACCAGAGTTTTAGGAAGTCCGCTCCATATTCTGGTAGCGGACTCCTTGTCAAATTTTCTTAAAATGTCATCTGCCGAATCGGCAACTTTCTTCTTATTATTTGTCATTACTTACTTCCGTATGTTCCTGCAGGGATTGTGTACTTGCTGTAGAACGGAGAAGCAGCGATAAGAGCATCTGCGTGAGCATCGTCAATGCTTACGAGATAGACTGTCTTTGCTGTAGCAAGGTCAGTAATAGCTGTTGTAGGTGCACCTGCTACTACGAATGCTGCATCAATCTTGCCGTCCTTAAGGCTGTCAGCTGAATCGCCGAATCCCTGGTAGACAGGCTTGATATCCTTCTCAGTAAGGCCATAGGCTGTGAGAACATCAATAGCGTTGAAGTAAACGCCTGAACCGATAGCACCGATTGAAACTGTCTTACCCTTGAGGTCATCACCTGTAAGGATTGAACCGTTTGTTGTAACAATCTGTACCTGCTCCATGTAGAGGGCTGCGACTACGCTGAATCCCTTAACCGGGGCTCCGTCAAAAAGTCTCTCTCCGTTGTAAGCATAGCTCATAACGTCTGACTGTACGAAACCGAGCTGAACGTCGTTGGCTGCAAGGTCCTCAATGTTAGCCTTTGATCCGCCAGAAGTAACTGCTGTTACTGAATAGTCAGTATTCTTTGTTACATAACCGGCAAGAACGCTTCCAAAGCCGTAGTAGGTTCCTGTGTCTCCGCCTGTTCCGAAGCTGAGTGAAGAAGCTTTTCCGGTTCCGGCATTGTCCTTAACTGCTGCTACTGAATAGCCCTTTTCTGCAAAGTACTTTGCTGCGCCCGGATGATAAGGAACAGCTGTTACAGAAGAAGCAAATGAGAGATCAAGCTCATTTCCCTTTGCGTGCTGTGAAGCAATGTCTGACTTGTTTTCAAAGATAGACTTTACAATTGCATATACCTCATCTGCAGGTACATCGTCACGTACGATTACGACTGCGCCGACTGCTACAGTGTTTGTATCAACATAAGCAGCACTCTTTGTTACGTCTGCTGCAGCACTTGATGACTCACTTGAACCGCCTGCTGAAACAAAAGAAACAGCAAGAATAAATACCATTAAGCTATAAAAAAGTTTCTTCATAATTGAGAACCTCCCGGTAACTATTTAATTCCCGAACATCCTAGCAAAAATAAAAAATTTATTAAAACATTTTTTTCCAAACTAAATCTGATACTTGCCACAACTGAAAGGTTGTGGTTAGAATTAACAGTCATGAACTTCCTTACATTGAAATACTTTAAGATGGTCGCTTCCGAGCTCAATATTACCCATGCTGCCAACAAACTCTACATTTCGCAGCAGGCGCTGAGCTCTCATATCAGAAATCTTGAAGAGGAGCTTGGGGTAAAGCTGTTCATAAGGACACCAAGGCTTTCACTGACAGATGCAGGACATTGCCTCTATGAGGCGAGCCTCAGCTTTGACGAGATTAATGCAAATCTCAATGACCAGCTCAACTCAATCAGAAAGGAGGAGAGGGGAGAGCTTAGGATAGGGCTTTCTTTCACGAGAGGACAGTTCATTCTGCCGAGGGTTCTGCCGGGCTACGCCGAAAAGCACCCCATGGTCCACATTAATATATATGAGGAGAGGTCGAACATTCTTCTTGAACGCCTGCTGCGCGGTGAAATTGATTTCTGGATCAGTGCAGATACCCCGGACGTTGAAGGCCTTGTCATGGAGCCCCTGCTCAAGGAAAGTTTCAATATTGTTATTCCTGCAAAGGTTCTTGAAAGAGTCTTCGGCGCTGAAAAGGCCCTGAAGCTTGAAAAGAAGATAAAGACCAATTTTGAGATAGAAGATGTAATCGACTGTCCGTTTGTCCTTCTTACCCACGGAAACCGCGTGCGTGACCTCTTTGACAACATAATGAGGGCCCGCAAACTGACTCCAAAGATCCTTCTTGAGACCGATAACTCCCAGACTGCCTTCGAACTGTCTCAGAAAGAAATGGCCCTTACCCTCTACTCCGACATGTTCATGCGCAACTACAAAGCGGCTCTTAACCCCCATGTCATGATTATTCCGCTCGAAAAATACATTTCGAGCGATGTTCTTCACGTGTTCTATAACCCTGAATCGGTCTCATCTCTCTACAAATCTTCCTTCTTGAAGGATTTGCACAGTGCTTTAGTTTCTAATCCGGGTAGATGAAACCATCCTGAAAAAAATTTTTTAAAAATTTCTACTTATTTATACTAGAAATGGTTGTTGTTTGAACCAATAGGTATTATTCTATTAGATAGGGACTTAAGGAAGGAAAAATCCTGACATCCTTGATAGGTGGCAGTTCTTCGGGTTATTTCTTCGGTTTCATTTTTGAAGTATCTGTTGGAAACGGAAAGTCTGGCAAACTTCCTGCTTTTTTGTTTTTACAGAAATCAAGGAAATGGTACCTAAGAAATAAGGGTTAGGTCAGCAAATCACTTAATATACATCATAGGAGTGTGTACTGATGGGCGATATAGTCGGTTTTTGGAGCCGCTTGGACGATGCTTTGGTTGCAACAGGTATGAAAAGCATCAGAAACTTGAGTAATGAGACTGGTATTCCCTACCAGACCATTGTTAACCAGAGAACACAGGGAAGATATCCTACTGTGGAAATGCTTTACAAGATAGCTAAGGTAATGAACGTTTCTCTTGACTGGCTTCTTCTCGGTAAGGAAAGAAAGATAGACAAGAACGTTCTTGAGGTTGCCAAGAGGCTTAAGGAAGCAGGTATTAAAGAAATTGAAGCGTTAAATTCCCTCATTAACTGAGGATAACGTTTCTTTTTTAAACTACTATTAACTCTTCTACGGATTGAAAGAAACCTGAATCGGAGGTCAGCGGTTCAGGTTTTTTTTCTTTTTTTTTAATAAAAATTATTATTTTTTCCCTTTTCTGTATGTGAAATAAGTAAAAATTTTCATAAAACCTAACTTAGATAAGTTGAGCTCAACTATTGTCGGTTGTATAGTAGAGCATAAGATATTAGTTGCGCAGGGATTTATGAGGTATATTTATGGACATAAAAGGATTTTGGGAAAGACTTGATATAGCATTAATCAAGACAGGAGTCAGAAGTATTAAGGCTCTTTGCAAGGAAACCGGTGTTCCCTATCAGACCATTGTAAACCAGAGAACACAGAAAAGATTTCCTACTGTTGAGACCGTTGCTGCTTTTGCTCAGTTTCTGGATGTCTCCCTTGACTGGCTTCTGCTGGGAAAAGAAACAGAAATAGAGAAGAATGTTGCAGGCATTGCCTTCAGGTTGAAGGAAGCTGTTCTCAAGGGTCTTGAGGATCTTGATTACAAGACCGTGAGATAAACTCCTGGGCCTTGGTCAGTATTTCCTTTTTTCTTTCGTGACCCAGGGTGTCGTACGCCCTTTCGAAATCTGTAAGCGTTATTCTTGAAATCTCCCTTCGGAGCGCTTTGGGTTTCTGTTTGTCAAACCGAGCCAGGAAATAGACAACTTCCTTGTCTGTTGTTTTTCCATCTGTCTCGAAAGAGTACTTTTCGATCTCTCTGAAGTTCTTATAGAATTTGACGACAAGTCCTGTCTCTTCCCAGATCTCCCGCGTGGCGGTTTCTATCTCCGTTTCATTGTCTTCAACGTGTCCCTTGGGGAACCCCCAGATTCCGTTGACTTCCTGTATGAGGATGAACTTCAATTTTTTCTTTTCTGCAGTATAAATTACCGCACCGCACGACTTTTCTTTATTCACATTATGTTTATAGCACGAAACAGCTTGCAGTGAAACAAAATAAACCTCTCTGCCCCTTGCTTTCATGCTGTAAACCGGAAACCGGCCCGAGAGTATGAAATTTTCATGTTGAAAACTGAAATCTGGCTTTCTGCATGAAAACTGCTTTAAGCGGTCTGAAAAAATACACTGCTTTGCTTTTCTCTTTCAGTGAAACTTTTTTTCCCATGTCAATTGGATGAAGAATTTTAGATAATCCACCTTAAACTGTTGAAATGGATGAAGATAAAAGGCTTTGTAACACTTTAAGCTGTCTATAAATACACCTTTTTACCTCAATCCTTCAGTGAAAAATTTTTTCCATGTCAATTGGATGAAGAATTTTAGATATTTGACTTCAAATATATGAATTGGATGAAGAGAGGAAGGTTTGCAAAGTTTTAAGTTGCCGGCCGGCAGGTTGAAACAGACCAGAGTAATACTATCAGGCAAAAATTTTCTTAATAGTATTACCCGGTAATACTTTGGCGAGAAAAAAAGTGAAATAGTATTACTTTCGGCCCTGCCTCCAGCCCTCATTAGTGTGCTAAACAAAAAACGGACCATCTTTCGATAGTCCGCTTTTGTTTGGGCCCAGAGAGGTTTGCCCTCCGGCGCTTAAGAAGTAGGGCGCGCCTCCGGGTCGGCCCTGCCTCCGAACGCCTTGTCCGTGGCGTTCTCTATAGCATGGCTTCAAACCTCATTAGTGTGCTAAACGAAAGAAGACCGCCACGTTTGTGACAGTCTTCTTTGTTTGGGCCCAGAGAGGTTTGAACTCTCGACCAAAGGATTATGAGTCCTCTGCTCTAACCGCTGAGCTACAGGCCCGTGGTGGATTCAAATTAACACTTTTATCCGTTAATATCAATAGGCTTAATTCTTAAGCGAATGCAGAGGAGCAGGAATTCTGCCACCGCGGCTGATCATGACTGAGGCATCTGTAGTCCTCACCGGCATAACAGGACCTTCACCCATAAGACCGCCGAATACAAGGTGGTCACCGGGCTCTCTGCCAATTGCCGGAATAAGGCGGCAGGCGGTGGTTTTTGTGTTAACCATGCCAATGGCTGCCTCATCTGCAATTATGGCTGAAACGGTATCTGCAGTAACGTTTCCGGGAATAATCACCATATCAAGGCCAACGGAACAGACGCAGGTCATGGCTTCAAGCTTCTCAATAGAAAGAACGCCTTTCTCCGCAGCGGAAATCATACCCGCATCTTCGGAAACCGGGATGAAGGCACCGCTTAAGCCGCCGACGGAAGAGGAGGCCATAACACCGCCTTTCTTAACGGCGTCGTTAAGCATGGCAAGGGCAGCAGTTGTGCCCGGACCTCCGCAGGTCTCAAGACCAATCTCTTCAAGAATGTGGGCAACTGAGTCACCGACAGCAGGAGTCGGAGCCAGGGAAAGATCAACAATTCCAAAAGGAACACCGAGGCGCTTTGAAGCCTCGCGGCCAACGAGCTGGCCCATTCTCGTAATCTTGAAGGCTGTCTTCTTGATTATTTCGGCTATTTCGTCCATGGAGGCATTTTTGCCGGCCAGGCGGACAGCGTTTCTGACAACACCCGGACCTGAAACGCCGGTGTTAATGACTGTGTCCGGCTCGGTAATACCGTGGAAACCGCCGGCCATGAAGGGGTTGTCCTCAACAGCGTTACAGAAAACAACGAGCTTGGAGCAGCCCATGCAGTTGTCGTCTTTTGTAAGCTCGGCCGTCTCCATGACAACCTTACCCATAAGGCGAACCGCATCCATGTTTATGCCGGCCTTGCTTGAGCCCACGTTAACAGAGGCACAGACAATGTCGGTCTGAGCCAGGGCCTGAGGGATGGAGCGGATAAGAGCCTCTTCGTAGGGTGCCATACCTTTCTGAACCAGGGCAGAGTAACCGCCAATATAGGAAGCTCCAACCTCTTTTGCAGCCTTGTCGAGGGCCTTTGCATATTTAACGGGGTCTCCTCCGGAGGAGGCCAGAAGAAGTGAAATTGGAGTGACCGTTATTCTCTGGTTAATGATCGGGATACCATACTCCCTCTCAATTTCCCTAGCTGTCTTAACAAGGTTCTTTGCCTTGAGGGTTATTTTGTTGATTATCTTCTCACATGAGCGGTCAATGTCTGAATCAGCACAGTCGAGCAGGGAAATTCCCATGGTGATTGTTCTGATATCCAGATTTTCTTCTTCAATCATCCTGATTGTTTCAAGAATGTTATCGGCGTTTATGTTTCTCATAATCTTACTGCTCAAATTGTATGCATGGCGTTGAAGATGTCTTCATGCATGACATGAATCTTAAGGCCCTGACCTTCACCGAGCTCTTCAAGCTCAGTAATGACTGAAGCGTCATTTTCCTGCGGAATTTCAACAATCATGATCATGGTGAAAAGCTCCTGCAGAGTCTTCTGGGTTACATCTACAATGTTTACGTTTCTCTTTGCACATTCAGTAGATACGAATGCAAGAATACCTGTTCTGTCTTTGCCTACAACTGAAATTACGGCTCTCATAAAGGCCTCCGGATTTATTGGATTCTATAACATAAGGGCTCAGAAAGTACAGCGTTGTATTTTCTGTTGTAAGTTGGTAAAATTGCGCACATGAAAAAAAGAACAGCTTTGACAGCCCTTGTCATGCTTTTTGCATTGGCAAGTGCCTGTGCACTTGACTTTTACACCGAGATCAGGGACGTGAAGATGCATCCTGATTTCTGGGCAGGAGTCTTCCCGACATCGGTTTCATACGCTGCCGGATTAGATGGTGTAGAACTCCTTGAAGGGAGGGAAACAAAGCTGTTCGTAGAACTCGGTTCCGGAACACTTGCAAGAGAGTTTGCAAGAGACCCGCTCACCGGAGAGCCTTTTTCAAAGACGCAGAGCAGTTATCTTGACTACCTGAAAAAGCACCCTTTTTATGATGTTCTTTATGCTTCATGGACAGTTGAGTTTGACCAGGGACTTGTAAGGCCGGGAAAGAGCTCAAGAGACTTTCTAACCATGGGACTGGCTCTGGACGGAAGGTGGGAGATAGCTGTAAACCCCATCCTGCAGACACCGGCAAGAAGCGGTTACCCGTTTCTGAATGAGCCGTTTAAAGATAGCAACATGGAGTACGTGAAAACACCGGGAACCCCGGATGTAAGCGGAAACCACCAGCTTATCTATATGGATTTAAGGTTCTCGGGAGTGCTCAACGACCTTCTGCTCAGAACCGGAAGCCGTGAAGGAGTTAAGACCGAGTTTGAGGTAGTGTGGGCACCAGGGCTGCTGAATCTGACCAGAAAAGAAGGCGGCATGGCTGAATTCTTCAGGGTCTGGGTATATGCAAATGCCGGCCATATGTTCCTGGAAAAGAAGAATGAGGACGGGCTCAATGACTTTTCCCTGGGAGTTTCGGCAGATGCGGAGTTCAGGTACCTTAACGGAGAGTACGTTCCGGAATATGCAGAGAAACTTAAAGGCTCAATCTGGTTCTACAGCCCGGAGAGCATGAACTTCCTCTTCAGGGGAACCGGAAAACTGGACCTGTACGGACCGCAGTTTCTCGGCACCTGCATACCGAGAATCTACACCTTCATTGACTACAGCAGATCCTGGGGAAAGTACAACAACTGCCCGGACCTGCCGGAGGAGATGGTTGAAACCGGAAGTTTCGGCTTCCATTTTGAAATAAAGCTGTTTAATGCACTTGCTATTTACTACGAAATCGGTGAGATTTTCTATTACACCGGAGATGACGGGTCAGTCAACGGATGGAAGCATTCGGACGGGCTTAAGATTTCCATGGAACTCTCTCTGTAAAAAAGGAACAGATATGGTCAGATACGAAGAAGAGAAGAAAGAAGAAAAGAAGGAGCCGGTGGCCCCGAACGAGAAACTGCTTAAGACAAGGTCCATCCTCCTCAGCGGAGAAATCAACAAGGACAGTGCAGACGCATTTGTCAGGGATCTTCTGATTCTTGAAAATGAAAGCAGTGAGCCTGTTAAGGTTTTCATTAACTCACCCGGCGGAGATGTAGATGCAGGCTACGCCATTTTTGACATGATCAGGTTTGTTTCCTGCCCGGTCATCATAGTAGGAATGGGACTTGTGGCAAGCGCCGCAGCCCTCATACTCCTCTCAGTGCCATCCGAAAGAAGGGTTGGACTTCCAAACTCTTCATACCTCATCCACCAGCCACTCAGCCAGATGAGGGGAAACGCTACAGAGATAGAAATCCACGCAAAACAGCTTGAGAAAATCAAGAAAAAGATAAATAAAGTTATCAGCGAACAGACCGGAAAGGACCTTGAAGCTGTAGCCCTTGATACGGACAGGGACTACTGGCTAGATGCAGAAGAAGCTGTCAGCTACGGTCTTATCAGCAGGGTTGTAAAAACGAGGGAAGAAATATGAAAGAAGAAAAGAATAACCAGCAGTCAGTACATTGGGCGGATATATACGCCGATAAGATAATCAGGGAGAAGGGCCCGAAGGACCTCTATACATGTGCTTCAGGAATCACTCCGTCAGGCACCGTACATATTGGAAACTTCAGGGAAATCATCTCTGTTGACCTTGTTGTAAGGGCCTTAAGACGCAAGGGCTGCAACGTCAGATTCATCTACTCATGGGATAACTATGACGTATTCAGAAAGGTTCCGAAAAACATGCCGGAGCCTGAGCTTCTTGCTACCTACCTCAGAAAGCCTATTACCCTTGTTCCGGACACAACCGGCAGGGCTGAGAACTACGCCAGGGCAAACGAGAAGGACGTAGAGGAAAAACTCCCGCTGGTCGGTGTTTATCCTGAGTACCTCTACCAGGCCCAGCGCTACAGAAGCTCTCTTTATGCTGACCAGATGAAGATGGCTCTTGAGCACAAGCAGGAGATTATAGACATTCTTAACCAGTACAGAACAGAACCTCTTGATGACTCATGGTGGCCTATTGCCGTATTCAGCAGCTTCACTGACAAGGACAACACAACAGTTCTTTCATGGGACGGAGCCTACGGAATCACATACCGTGACAATGACCTTGATAAGGTTGAAACCATAGACATGAGAACCACTCCCTACACAAAGCTCCACTGGAGAATTGACTGGCCAATGAGATGGGTCTTCGAGCATGTAGACTTTGAGCCTGCGGGAAAGGACCACCACAGCCAGGGCGGAAGCTTTGACACTTCAAAACAGGTTGTTGAAATCTTCGGAGGACACGCACCGGTATCCTTCCAGTATGACTTCATCTCAATCAAGGGAAGAGGCGGAAAGATTTCTTCCTCAAGCGGAGAAGTCATCAGCCTTGGAGACGTTCTTGAAGTTTACACACCGGAAATCACACGCTACATGTTCGCTTCCACACGCCCGAACACAGAGTTTGCAATCTCCTTTGACCTTGATGTACTTAAGATCTATGAGGACTACGACAACTGCGAAAGACGCTACTTCGGACTTCTTCCGGTAAACGAGAAGAAGAGGGCGCAGGAGAGAAGAATCTACGAACTCTCCCAGGTCGGAGAGATTCCTTCATCCCCGTCTTACCAGATTCCGTTCAGACACCTCTGCAACCTCCTGCAGATCAACGGCGGAGACATAGATGCAGTCATCTCTTCATTTGATGATGTAAGGGAAGACCAGATTGAAAGACTTAAAACGAGATGCCGCTGTGCATGGGCATGGATTACACAGTTCAGCCCTGAGGACTTCAGATTTGCCCTTGCAAAAGACACAGATGAACTTCTGTCCCTTGAAGAAGCAGAACTTAAGGGTGTTCAGGCACTGTGCAGACAGGTTTCAGACTGGGACGGAGAAGACGAGAAGGACCTGGCCCAGAGAATTTACGATGCAGCAGCTGAAGCTTCTCTTGAAGCCATCCAGCTCTTCCCGGCAGTCTACAGGGTACTTATCGGAAAGGAGAAGGGACCTAAACTTGCACTGTTCATAAAGACAGTAGGCAAGGACAGGATCCTCAAGATTCTCAGCCGTTACTGATTACTCCTGTGTCTCCCTGAAGACATTGTGAAGAATAAAATCATTGCTCTTCCATTTTGAGTTGACCCTGACTCTCAGGTCCAGCTCAAGAGAGGAGGACGGAAAAATCCGCTTGATTTCCTTAAAGGACTGAACGCGGATTTTTTTTATGTTCGCTCCGCCTTTTCCGACAACAATTCCCTTCTGGCTCTCGCGCTCCACGGTTATGAAGGCGCGGATCCACACCTTATTCTCTTCCCTGTTGTACTCGAGGTCCGAAATCTCGACAAAAATTGAGTGCGGAATCTCTGCGTGAACGGAGTTCATGGCCTTTTCCCTGATAATCTCCGAAACCCTGAACTCAAGGTCCTGGTCAGTCCTCTGGTCCTCTCCGTAGAGCAGCGGTCCCTCGGGCGCCACCTTGAAAAGCTCAATCAGAACCTCATCAACCCCATGGTCCTCGGTGGCAGAAATCTCAAGAATCACACGGGAGGGCATGGTACGCTCAAGGTATTCCCTTGCCATCTTTTTCTGCTCCTCACGGGCAATGTCCGCCTTATTGATGCAGCATATGACCGGCACCTTAAGGGTGCTGAGCAGTGAAGAGACAGCATTCTCCTCATCTCCCGGGGCGCGGGTTGCGTCTACAATATAGAGAACGCTGTCGCATTCCTCCAGGCTCTCCCTGGCAATGTCTATCATATGTTTATTGAACTTCTTCTCCGATATGTGATAGCCAGGGGTATCGGTAAAGATAATCTGTCCTCTTGAGTCAGTATAGATACCTCTGATTGCGTTTCTTGTCGTATTAGGAGTCGGAGAAGTGATGGAGACCTTGCTTTCACAGATTGTGTTGATCAGGGTCGACTTGCCCACTGACGGGCGGCCAATTACAGCTGTTGTTGCACATTTTGTCATGAGATGAGTATATCAGGGCGCCCTGTGTATCTCAAGTTGACAAATTATTTCTCAACAAAGACCCCACCACGGTTGTCTATAGGGGTATGAAGAAAATTATCTTTTTGTTTTTGAGTCTGCTTTTAGTCTCGTGTCCCTCCTCGGTTGAAGAGAAGCCTTCATCTCTGGTAATAGCCTCGTGGAACGTTCAGAACCTCTTTAACGCAACCGATGAAGGCACAGAGTATGATGAATTTAAGAGCTCATCTGGCTGGGAAGAGAAGCAGTACCGTGTAAGGCTGTCCAAAGTTGAAGCAGTTCTGGGTTACGGGGAGCTTTCCAAAGCCTCGGTGATTGTCCTCTGTGAAGTTGAAAACGAGGCCGTGGTTGAAGACATACTGAGCCTCTCTTCGCTTAAGAAAAGAGGCTTTGAGTACTACGCCTGTGCAGGGGAAGAAGGAGGAGCCATAAAGACAGCGGTAATCAGCTGCTACCCCATAGAAGAAGCCTTTATACACGCTTTTTCAGGCATAAGGCCCGTACTGGAGGTAAGAATCAGGGTGGGAGATAAGAGGCTGAGCCTCCTGGCGGTTCATGCAAAATCAAACCTGGGAGAAGAGGAAGAGAACAGAAGACTCAGGGAAAGGGCAGGAAGGATCATAGAAAGCCTGTATTACTCAAATGAGAGTGACTATTTTGTCGTGGCAGGAGACTTTAATGAGGAAGTGTCCTCGGGCTGCGTCATTCTTCACCCGTACCTGTGGTACAACTTCTGGGAAGATGTGCTTAATGAGCTTAATTGCGGGGGATCGTACAGGTATGACGGGACGTGGCTTAAGTATGATAACATTGTCTGCTCAGGCGGAGCCTTGAGCGGCGGGGTAGAGTGTTCAGGGATTCTAAGTACCATTTACGGGTACCCTGATGCGTTTTCGAGAAACATGCTCAGCGGGGTGTCTGACCACTTTCCTGTGTGGCTGCGTCTTACTCAGTGACCTTCCAGCCGAGGGCTTTGTAGAGTTCCTGTTTGTGGTTTTTGATTTTTACAGATGTAAACCCTATGGTTCCTTCCTTTGTGTGAAGGTTAAAGCCCTTTCGCCAGCCGACTACGGTGCCGAAACCGACGGATTCAACTTCACTTATGGGCATTTCCCAGGCTTTTGAGTACTTTCCCTTTGTTTTAGCAATCAGGGTGATCTTTCCGTCACAGAAGCAGAGGCGTCCTCTCTGAAGGTCGGCGTTAACATCTGAAGCAACCTTTCCGACAAAGATGTCAAAGTCAGGCTTTTTGCCGAGAATTTCTTCGGCTTTCTTTTTTGACACCCAGTAAGAGGCAAACCAGAGAAGGAATACCAGGACAAACATGAAAAGGTAGGTGCCCCAGTAAAGTGCGTCATTAGGGAAGTAGCCTCTTCCGAAGATAACAAGAGCAAAAAGTAAGATGATTAAGCCTTTAATTAATTTTTCCATAGGGCAATTTTAAAAAACATTGAAAAATCTGTAAAGTTTTTTCAACAAACGTGCCACCACGGTTGTCTTAAGACTGTGAGGACGTTTATGAAAAGATTTTTATATGCATTTGCTTTGACTGTTTTCGTTTTTCTCTCTTCCTGCTCTCAGGAGGCCGGAACTGCAACCATGAGGATCCTTCTGTACCAGGAGGAGCAGAAAACTATCAGTGTCAGTGAAAGTGCTTTTGACATAACAAAATACACCGTAACAGGAACAGGCCCCGGAGGCTCTTCATTCACCGCGGACACAACCAGTACAAGCCTTGTGATGGAAGGTCTTCAGACAGGAAGCTGGACTCTTAAGGCCACGGGTTTCAACTCAAGGGGAAAGGCGGTAGCCGGAGGGGAGGTAACAAGTCAGTTTGAAAGCGACTCTTCAAACATTTCTCTTCCTGTTTCCCGCATAAAGGGAACGGGGAAGCTTGTTGTCTCATTCTCCTGGGATGAGGCCGTATCCGAGCCGGTAATAACAGTATCTCTTAGGAAGGCCGGCTCTGTTCAGGCAGAGGAGACTGAGTACTCTTTTGAGGGCAGCTCCGGAACGGTCCGAATAACCGGTCTTGACAGCGGTTTCTACGTTTTCAAGGTCTCCCTCAGCAGCCGCGGCTCAAGGATTACAGGGCTCTGTGAGGCCGTACAGATAAGCGGAGATGAGACAACTGAGGCCTCAATTTCCTTCTGCTCCAAGGCGGATTACCCGAAGGCCCTTGGAGAGCTGTACATATCAAGAAGCGGTGAGTCCCCGGTGCGCGGACACTTAAGCAGATCAGGAAACACCGTTGTAAGCGGCAGCACACAGAGTGTGAGACTTGAGCTGACAGGCTCGGATCTTCCGGACTTAAGCCTTACCTGGTTCATGGACGGGGAGGAGATTGAGGGACAGAACGGCGGGACTCTTGAGTTTCTGCCCTGCAGCGGCTGGCACATAATAAACGCGGTGATTGTAAGCCCGTCTCTCGG
>JAIKXP010000024.1 GCA_024684115.1 Sphaerochaetaceae bacterium
AGAGGTAATACTATCTCTCCCTTGGTTTCAAATCTGCGTAACGGCTCATTACAGCTCAGAGATTTACAGCCTTTCGGATGCGTTCCACCACGAAAAGTTACTCCCATTACAAAAACTCCCTAAGTAAATTAGCACAAAAAAACAAGCATTCATGCCATAGCCTTATAATTGTATCAGACAGTATTCAAAAATTGAAGCATATAAATAGAGATATGAGCACTTAAATAGGCCTGTAATCATGAAAAAACTTGAATTCAAGTACATTTTTCTGCTACAACAACTTCCATGAACGCACTCTCCGTATACAACGTAAGCATGTCCGTTAAAGATGAAAACCTCTTTTCAAATGTCAGTTTCGGACTTGATATGGGAGACCGTCTCGGAATCATTGGTAAAAACGGTGCCGGAAAGACTACTTTCCTAAAGCTCATATCCGGTTCCCTTAAGCCGGAAGAAGGCGAGATTACCATCAATAATTCATGCAGGGTTGGCCTTCTTGAACAGGATGTGCGTTTTAATGAGGGCTGTACTCTCTCTCAGTTTCTCAGGCTTAGCACTGATCCTCACATAGAACTTCTGAAAAGATTCGAAAACGGAGAACACAGTCTCATGGAAAAGATTGAGAATCTTGGTCTGTGGGACATGGAAGACAAGTTCAGAAGATACCTGAGCGAGATGGGCATGGACATGCCGCTCTCATCCCGTATGGACACGCTTTCAGGAGGCATGCAGAAGAAGGCTGCCATAGCCAGAGTTCTTGCAATAAAACCTGACATTCTGCTTCTTGATGAGCCTACAAACCACCTTGATATTCCTGCAATCGAGTGGCTTGAGAACTTTCTTTCGAACAATACTTTCACTGTTATTCTTGTAACCCACGACCGCTATTTTCTGGATAGCATATGCTCAAAAATCATGGAAATAGACAGGCAGAAGGCCTATTTTTATGAGGGAGGCTATACTGAGTTTCTCGAAGGAAGGGAGGAAAGGATAAATGCACTGCAGAAGGAGCAGGACAGACTTGCCACAATCCTCAGAAGAGAACTTGAATGGCTTCACAGAGGTCCTAAAGCAAGAACCGGAAAGGACAGTGGAAGAAAGCAGAGAATCCAGGAAATGCAGGAGAAAAGAACCCGTGTTGAAGACGAAGAGTCCAGAGCCTTTTCAAGCATGGGAAGAAGACTTGGGAAAAAGATTCTTGAGCTTAAAAACGTCAGCATTCACCGCGGCGGCAGGCAGATTCTTAAGGATTTCAACCTTGAATTTGTAAAAGGTCAGAGGTTCGGAGTAATAGGACCCAACGGAAGCGGCAAGTCTACACTTCTTGAAATCATGACAGGCGGACTTCAGCCGGAAGGAGGAATAGTAGACACCGGAGTAAATACTGTATTCGGTTACTACGACCAGACATCAATGCACCTTCCTCTTAACAAAACACCTCTGGAGTTCTTTTCGGATATAAGCGAGAACATAGTTCTTTCCAGTGATTATGTTGTAACACCGGCAAGATTCCTTGAGCTTTTCGGATTCCCAACATCTTTTCACAGACTGCCGATTTCAGTTCTTTCAGGAGGAGAGAAAAGAAGGCTCTATCTTTTAAGTACTCTTGTTAAAAACCCTAATTTCCTTGTTCTGGATGAACCGACAAACGACCTTGATATAGATACTCTCAGGCGTCTTGAGCAGTACATTCTGGACTTTAACGGCTGTGTGGTTTCAGTAAGCCATGACAGAGCCTTCCTGGACCGCACCTGCACTGAACTCATAGTCATGCCTGAGGCTTCACGATTTGAAGGTACCTACTCCGACTACCATAGCCAGGCTGTAGAAGCGGAGAGTACAAAAGCTGTTAAAAAGGAAGAGAACACCAAGCCGCGACAGAATACAAACAGGGAAAAGAAAGGCCTTTCTTTCAAGGAAAACAAAGAGTTTGAGGCCCTAACTATTTCCATAGAAGAGCTTGAAACGGAGAAAAAGGAGCTTGAAGATTTCTTCTCTTCCGGCGCAGTTGATGTGAACGGAGAGAAGCAGAAACGCTATAAAGAAATTGAAATAATTCTCAGCTCTTCGTACAATCGCTGGGAGGAGCTTGCTTCAAGGGTTTAAATATGACGAAAGATGAGAAGAAAGGTATTGTTTTTTCTATACTTGGAGCCACAGGATGGGGCCTCTCAGGTACCTGCGGCCAGTTTCTTTTCAGCTACTCAGATGTATCTGCACAGACTGTTACAATCTATAGATTAATTTTCTCCGGTCTTCTTCTCATAATCATCAACGCCTTCACAAATCCAAAGGGCATGTTTGATGTTTTCAAAAACTGGAAAACAGTAGTTCACCTGATTATCTACGGAATTTTCGGTGTTACACTCTGCCAGCTTTCTTACCTCAGTGCAATTAAATATTCAAATTCCGGTACTGCAACAGTACTTCAGAGTGCAGGAATCATCTTTGTGTTCCTTGCTTCCAGCATTATGGATAAAAAGGCCCCAAAGCCCAGAGAATATGCTTGCTTGCTGCTGATTATGGCAGGGGTTTTCATTCTTGCAACACACGGAGATCCATCACATCTTCATCTATCCCCTGAAGGCCTTTTCTGGGGAGGCATGGCTGC
>JAIKXP010000085.1 GCA_024684115.1 Sphaerochaetaceae bacterium
TCACAAACTGGAAGAAGCCGGAATTGATTACTGGATGACTTTCCTAAACGGTGTGGCAGGCAGGTCTCACAGCCGTGAACATGCCATAAACTCAGCTAAGATTTTCAGCTCCTGCAAGCCCATGCTTGTAGGCACCGGCGGTCTTACACTTTTCCCCGGCACCCCGCTTCTTGAAGAAGCTCAGAGAGGTGAATTTGACCCTCTTACCGAAAGGGAGATGCTTGAAGAGCTGAAGCTGTTTGCAGAGAATCTTGAGTGCGACTGTTATTTTATGACTCACCACACCATCTCCAGGAATCTCTCGGGCCCTGACTTTCTCAAAAGAAAGAAAAAGATACTGGAAACACTGGACAGAACTCTTAAATATGATGACATGGAAGCTCTTAGTGAGATAAGAAGAAACAAGACCAGCCTGTAACTATGGCGTGCTCTGCCCTGAGGCTGTATAATCAAGGCATGAAGAAAGACTTTGATATACTTACAGTGTTTGAGGACAGATGGGCTCTGGCTACCGCCGGAACACTGGAAAACTTTAATACCTGCACCATAGGCTGGGGAAGCCTTGGAACGGTGTGGGGAAAGAGTACAGCTACCATCTACATAAATGAACTGCGCTACACAAACGAGTTTGTGCAGAAAAACGACTACTTTACCATTAGCTTCTTCCCTGAGGAGTACAGAGAGGATCTTAACTACCTCGGAACCCACAGCGGAAGAGATGAAGATAAGGTTTCAAAAACCCGTCTTACACCGGTAAAGGTCGGAGAAAGCGTCTCTTTCAAGGAAGCAAATCTTATTTTTGTCTGCAGAAAACTCTACTGGGACCGCCAGTCCCTCGACCAGCTGGACAAGAAGATCTCCGGAGGCTTCTATGCAACAAGACCGCCACACTACGAATACATCGGTGAAGTTGTAGAAGTAATTGAGAAATAGGAAGGCAGTAAATGAGAAAAAACTTAGGAAGCATACCGGCAGTATTTCCCATGCCGGTACTGATGGTTGCAGCATATGATGAGAATGGGAAGGTAAATGTCATGAACGCAGCATGGGGCACCATGTGTGACATGGACATGATTGCCCTCTTTATCAGTGAAGGTCACAAGACTTCAAAGAACATACACACAAGCAGAGCCTTCACCGTATCACTGGCTGACAGAGAGCATATGGCAGTAGCTGACTACTTTGGAATGGTTAGCGGCAACAGAGTCCCGGACAAGTTTGAAAAGTCCGGATGTCATGCTGAAAAGAGCGCCTTTGTTAACGCTCCTGTTCTCACAGACTTCCCTGTTACCATGGAGTGCGAACTCTCACAGATTATCAAAACCGAAAACTTTCACGCAGTCATAGGAAAAATCAAAAATGTAAGTGCAGATGAGAAAGTACTTTCTGAAAACGGGAAAATAGACCCGCTCAAACTTAATGCCCTTATTTTCGACCAATTTCGGAACGGTTACTACGTGAGTGGAGAAAAAGCCGGTCAGGCCTACAGCGAAGGCAAAAACATATGAGGAAAAAGAAGGAAGTGCCCGAGAAGGTAAATTACTTTGAGGACACCGAAAAGTACAACCCGTTTAAGGGCATCAAACTCAAGCCAGCTGCTGAAAAACCGAAGAAAGCAGAGCCTCTGACAAAAAAAGTCTATGACATGTACACCCCGGGCGTTTCCAGCGTGGTTCAGAAGAACGAACAGATGCCTCTTAATCTTCTGCGTGAGTGCTCTCCCCAGGACTCCCTGGATCTTCACGGAAAACGTCCCGGCCGTGACAATATTTTTTCCCTTGTAAATGAATACCTCGAAGAAGCAGTTTTCAAGGGACTTAAAAAGGTCGAAATAGTTGCCGGCAAGGGAAACCACAGTGACGGAGAGCCGGTAGTTCCTGCCATTGTTGAATCAGCCCTCAAAGCCAGTGAAGTAGTCATGGAATATGAAAATGCACCGTCCAACAGAGGTGGAAGCGGTGCATTCTGGATTATTCTCGGAAAGAGAAGCCCCAAACCTGTTAACGTCTACGCCACGGAAGAGAAAAAAGGCAGGGACATAAAGGGGCTGGAAAACGTAAAAGTTCCAAAATCATCCAAACCACCGAAGATAGACTATGACTCCTATCTTCCTGATAAAGATGACATAAGATAACCGCATGTGATACTGTTGCAGTAAACAGTGGAAAGGAGGCAAGTCAGCCATGACCAGTACTAAGATCGGCCTGGAGTACAAGTATGACTTTAAGGCAAAAAAATTCCAGTTAGCATTTGAATTCCTCAAGAGAAAAGACCTGGCGGATTTGCCTGACGGCACCACTGAGTTAGGGGAAGGAGTGAGGGCCAGCATCCAGCACTATAATTCAATTGATTGGGATGCCGGCAAGTTCGAAGCACATGAGCGTTACTTTGATATTCAGTATGTCATGGAGGGTTCAGAGTACTGCGGAGTCTGTGACAGAGCGGCTCTTGGAGAAGTTATAGAAGAATACAACGAAACGAAAGACGTAACCTTCTACGCTGATCCGGCCCATTACAGCAAGGTTCTTCTTAACAGCGGAGACTTCATTATCCTGGGACCTGAAGACGCACACAAGCCCAGTGTTAAAGTCGACAAATCCATCCCAATGAAGAAGGTCGTAGTAAAGGTCCCCATAGAAGCTGCCGCAGAATTGCTTTCTTGATTACATTGCATTTAACGCACACTTCGGTGAGAACTGAATGCTACGATAGTATTGTGCAACTTTTCAAGTTTTTATTGTGCAACTTTTGCCAATCATTCCTACTCAATTGTTCCAACCGGTTTCGGAGTTATGAGATTCTGATTGTATTCACTCCGTATACCGGAACAACACAAATCTGTTTCTTCTGACAGGTGGAGAAAGTAAAGTTCTCAAGAGAAACCCTGATGCCGTAAGGAGCATCATGTGTTTTCAGATATTCTGCCATGCTTTGCATTTTTCCTGTTGTGTTTGCTTTCACTTCAATAGGAATAATCTTATCTTTCTTCTGGATTACATAGTCTACTTCTGCATTTGCCCCTGTGCGTTTCCAGTAATAGAGCTCTGAACTCTGATATTTGTCTGCATTCTTTACCAGTTCCAGTCCAGTCTGCATTTCTACTATTTCACCCTTATTCATAGAATCAAGATTTACAGCCCTCAGTATTTCCGTTGCATCATATCCCTGTTTTGTCAGATATACACCAGTATCAAAACATAAAGTTTTTATGGAGATATTCTTGTTTCCACATCCAAGCGGCAGGCCTTCACAAGTACTTGATTTAACCTGGTGTATAAGTCCGGCCATTGAGAGCAGATCCAATACATTTTTGAATCTTGCAGCT
>JAIKXP010000110.1 GCA_024684115.1 Sphaerochaetaceae bacterium
TTGTCGTTAATAAGGACATCGTTCCGAAGCGAAATGAGAAAGGCTATCTGTTCATCTCTCTTGTTGATTTTCTGACAAATTCCGGCAGTCTGGACCTGTAGGTTTTTTGATTCTATCATAGAATATGCAGATCAGAATCGAAACAACTCCTTATTCATTGAAATATAATCAGTTACAACGTGATATCATCACGACGGTCTCCACGTGGATCGAGCCGACAGTAGCAATAATGACTTTTGCAAACAGCCTTTAAAAAGTGAGCTCCGGCTTTTTTCACCGGAGCTCGTTAATTTACTGAGGGAGATTAATAGTTACAGGCAGTCTGGAAATCCATCTCACCTGTCATTCCAAAGTCTATATAAAGCACCTGACCGCTTAAATAGCTGAAAAGATCACTTCAAAGGAGGACCAGCGGATACCCCATCTCTTCCGGTCTTCCTGCGCGGCCTTTCCAGCTCTTGAGGAAGAGGTTGTACATCTCATCCTCTCCGCTCTTCTCGCTTCCATCCTTACTGACGGCCTTATTGAAGTCTGCAATAAGCGGTGTACTAGTGAAGCTTGGACCTATGGCATTTATACGAACCTTTCTCATAATAAACTCTTCAGATCTGCACTTTGCCTTAACATAGGCACTTAATAACTGCTTGGAGAACTGATAGGGATCAGGAGCACCCTCCTCTTTAAAATAATCAATATGTGCATCAATCCACTTCTCCGCATGAAACACACTTCTATAAGAAGTTCAGTATCAGATACGGCTGCTCTCCGAAAAACTACAGGGAAGAAGCCAACAAACAAAACCCGTAAAGAAGTCAGAGCTTGCTCTTATACTCATCTCCCCAGCTTGCCATGGTCATAATCACAGGCCTTAAGCTTTCACCCAACTCACTGAGAGCATATTCGACATGGGGTGGTACTTCAGGATAGACTGTTCTTGTAATAATACCGTCAGCTTCCATAGATCTCAGGCTGTCAGTCAGAACTTTCTGGCTTATTCCCTCCAGATTTTTCTGAAGCTCATTGAATCTCCACGGTCTGTTCAGGAGGTTCCTGATTATAAGGAGTTTCCATTTGCTTCCTATCAGACTAACTGTGGTTGACACCGGGCATTCCGGAAGCTCTTCTTTCTTCTTCATACTTTAACCTCCACAAAAGATACACACTCGAAAATGAATGTTACACTAAAATACTAGTGTACAAAAACTGACAGTGTCAACGCAAAGAGCCTGAAAATTTTTTTCAATCAAAAATACCGTTTAACTCCTTTATTTACCAAAAGTTACAAAAAGGTAACCGGGGCACAAAAAAGTGCGTACTTGTATAGTTTTTTCATTCCGATAAAATGAAGCTCACAAGACGGAAATTATCCGGATTGAAAATATTTCACGGAGGAAAAACATGGCACTTTCAAACATTTACGGATGGGATGAAATGAACGCAACCAGCGCTTGCGGAACAGCTTGCGGAGCCGGTGACAAGCCGAAGGAGAAGCCTGCTGCATGCGGTACAGCATGCGGAGCCGGTGACAAGCCGGAGGAAAAACCTTCTGCATGTGGCTCAGCCTGCGGAGCTTCAGATAAATAAAGCTCCTACAAAATCCCCGGCTGAAACAAGCCGGGGTCTATATTGAAAACAAGAGGGGTAACGGACATGAAACCATATTTTTCTTTTCAGTGGCACATAACTGATGAGTGCGACCAGAGATGCAAGCATTGTTATATTTTCTCTGCAGGAAACCATACCTGCCTCAAATCCATGACATGGAATCAGATGGAACAGACCTTCTACAACTGCCTGGATTTCTGCGAGGTATATGGCCGTACACCCTACTTTTATATAACAGGAGGAGACCCCATTCTCCACCCAGATTTCTGGAGACTTATTGAACTGCTACATGAGCATTCCATCAAGTTTACCCTCATGGGAAATCCGTTTCACCTCTCAGATAAGGTCTGTATGGAACTTAAGGCTTACGGCTGCGAGAAATACCAGATGTCTATTGACGGACTGAGGGAAACCCACGACTGGTTTAGAAAAAAAGGCTCGTTTGACTGTACTCTTGAAAAGATTGGCTGCATAAACCGTGCCGGAATCAGAAGCGTTATCATGACAACTGTTTCAAAAACAAACATGACTGAGATGAGTGGAATAATAGATGCAGTTGTGAAAGCCGGAGCCAATGTCTTTTCTTTTTCAAGATATGTCCCGAGCGGAGGAGATCTCGATGCAAGCATGACAGCGTTGGAATACAGAGAGGTTCTTTCTGTCTGTGACAAAAAATTCAAGGAATATGAAGCAGAAGGAGCTCAGACCTATTTCAACAGAAAAGACCACCTCTGGACCCTGTATCAGTATGAAACAGGAGAATTCAAGATTCCGGAAACTGCAAAAGAAGGATTTATCTATGGCGGATGCAACTGCGGCAACTGCCACATAACCATTCTTCCTACAGGAGACATCTATGCCTGCCGCAGAGTCTCGGAAAGCAAGGCAGGAAATATCTTTGAGGACCGTCTTGCAGATGTATGGGTCACCGGAATGGAAGAATACAGAGACTACAGGAAGTTCAGCAAGTGTTCAAAATGCAAGCTTCTTGCCTGGTGCAGAGGCTGTCCTGCAGTAGCAAAAGGCACTTTCGGGGACTTCTATGCAGAAGATCCCCAGTGCTGGGCAAGCAGAGAAGGAGGACTTATCAATGACTGAAAAAACCATGAAGGCTGTCGTACTGACTGAGAAAACAAAAGGTGAAGATGTAGTTCTTTCAGACATAAAGATTCCTCATGTAATACCCGGCTGGGTACTTGTTAAAATCAAGGCTTTCGGCATGAACCACTCAGAGGCCATACTCAGGGAATTTGAAATAGAAAACTCCTACATTCAAAAGCCGATAATCCCCGGAATTGAGTGTGCAGGAGAGATAGAAGACCCTTCTGACAGTACCTTCAAAAAGGGCCAGAAAGTGGTAGCACTTATGGGTGGCATGGGAAGAAGCTTTAACGGAAGCTATGCTCAGTATGCCCTGCTCCCGGTCCACCATGTCTTTCCTATTGAAACTAAAATGTCATGGACAGATATGGCTGCCGTGCCTGAGACCTATTTCACCGCGTGGGGATCTCTTTTTGACTGTCTGAACCTCAAAAGCGAAGATACTCTTCTTGTAAGGGGAGCCACATGCGCCTTAGGTTACGCAGCCATCCAGCTTGCCCGTGCCCTCAGTTGCTGCGTGATAGGAACAACTCACAGACAGTCTAAAATGCACCTTCTTGAAGAAGCCGGATGCAATAAATGCATTCTGGATGAAGGAAGTCTTAAAACAAAACTAAACGGAAAATACAAGGCTCTCGAGCTTATCGGAATCAGGACTGTAAAAGATACCATGGAAAGCCTGAAACCGGGCTCTGTAGTGTGTAACACAGGAGTACTTGGAAAAGTCTATGAGTGGAACCATTTCGACCCGATAAAAGATATTCCAAACGGTGTATACCTCACCGGTTTTTACAGTAACTACCCCACAGAGAAAACCATGCAGGATATCTTCAGCTTTATGGATGAGAAAAACCTAAAACCGCTTATCGGGGAGAAATACGACTTCAAAAACATAAGGGAAGCCTGTATGGCACTGGACAGCGGCAAGGTAAACGGTAAGATTGTCGTTTCAATGGAGTAAGGAATAAGTATGGGAATGGAAAATAGGACTCACTTCGGAGTCGATAAAAGCAAATGCATAAAATGCGGCAAGTGCATGAACACCTGCTCCGGCATGGTACTGCAGGCAGGCCCCGACGGATACCCTCAGATGAAAGAGTTCGAACGCTTCGGATGGCGCGGGTGCTGGAGGTGTCAGCATTGTCTGGCAGTCTGTCCAACAGGTGCTATCTCCATCTTTGACAAAAAGCCGGAAGACTCATTGCCCAAGCCTCCCGGGCAGATGGGATGCTACATGGAGAGCCTTATAACCAACCGCCGCTCCTGCCGCCGCTTCCTCGACAAGAACGTAGAGAGCTCAGTCATATCAAGTATGCTTAAGGCCATGGAAGCCGCCCCCACCGGGGGCAATGCCCAGGGTGTTTAATATACAGTAATAGACGATAAGAGTCGTGTAGCTGAAATCAGGAACGTAGCCTACTCCGTCATGGAAGAGAAAGCAAAAAAGCACATTTACACACACTCTTTCAGTGATTTTTACTACAATAAAATGAAAGAATCCGAAAATAGTGTCAGGAAAGGAGATCTCCTTTTCTGCGGCGCTCCCCACCTCTTCATAGCCCACGAAAGGTGCACAGGCAAATGGGCTGAAGACAGCAAGGTGAACTGCAATATAGCCACAGCCTACTTTGAGCTTTTGTGCAATTCACACGGACTTGGAACCACAATTATGAGCTACAGCGCTGAGGTTCTGAACGAACTTGCCCCTGAAGCAAGAGACATGCTCGGAATTCCTAAAGGCCATTACATGGGTCTGATTGTGGGTTTCGGATACCCTGAGATAGAATATGCAAGAGGTGTACAGAAGGACAGAAAGAATAAAATACACCGCTACTCAGACATGGGCAGACAAGGATAAAAAATGAATTCACAGTCAGAACGTCTTAAGTATCTTGTAAAAGAGTTCATTTCAGATTCTGAAGACTACAGAGATCTGAAAACTCCGGAAAGTGAAGAAGAAAGAAAAACACTCCTGAGATCTCTTATGAACATCAGGCTTCCGAAAAGAATGTCTGATCATGTAATAAAGGTGCAGGATCAGTACCTTAAAAAAAGAGCAGAAGAAAAAGGGATTGTAAAATTGTCAGATATCCCTGTAATCCGGGACGGATTATCAATCTGGCAGGGAGACATTACCCGTCTGGGTACAGATGCAATAGTAAATGCTGCCAATTCTCAGATGCTCGGGTGTTTTATTCCCATGCATACCTGCATTGATAACTGCATACACAGTTTTGCAGGAATACAGCTGAGGGAAGAATGTAACCGACAGATGCAAAAACTCAAAAGCATCCACGGAGAGGACTTTGAAATGCCTGTAGCAGAACCCATGCTCACAGATGCGTACAACCTGCCTGCAAAAAAGGTCATACACATAACAGGCCCTGTTGTTCAAAGATACCTTACTGAAAAGAATGAGG
>JAIKXP010000116.1 GCA_024684115.1 Sphaerochaetaceae bacterium
CTCTTACTCAGATCTTCTTTCCATCAGAAGCCGTCTTATGGCGGTTGCTGAACTTGATCCTCATACAAAAGACGGTAAGTACCATATAAGAAGTCTCTATTTTGATAACAACTATGACAAGGCCTTAAGGGAAAAGATTGACGGAGTAAATATGAGGGAGAAGTTCCGCATAAGATACTATAACGGAGATCTTTCCAGAATATCCCTTGAGAAAAAGAGCAAGAGAAACGGGCTTGGGACCAAGTACAACGCATTTTTAACTGCTGAAGAAGCCCAGAAGATTGTAGACGGAGATATAGACTGGATGCTTGACAGCAAAAGACCTCTGGTTGAAGAACTCTACTGCAAGATGAAATACCAGGGTCTTAAGCCGGTGACTATTGTCGACTATACAAGGGAGCCTTTTATCTACAGGCCAGGAAATGTAAGAGTCACGTTTGACTACGACATAAGAACAGGCATGAGGTGTACGGACTTCCTGAACCCTGACTGCGTCATGATTCCGGCCGGAGATGCTCCTATTCTTCTTGAAGTAAAATGGGACGCCTACCTTCCGTCAGTTATCCGTGACTGCGTGCAGACCCCCGGAAGACGAGAAACAGCCTTTTCAAAGTATGCCCAGTGCAGGGTCTACGGCTGAGAACCAAACAAAAAAACAAACAAAACAATAAGGAGAAATAAAATGAGTTTCAGTGACATTTTTACATCCAACTTTCTTGAAAACGTTACAAGCGTAACTATTCTGGACATGGTTTTAGCCCTTGTCCTTTCATTCTGTATTGGTCTTTTTATCTATCTTATCTACAAGAAGACCTATGCCGGCGTCATGTACTCAAGCACATTCGGTGTAACTCTTGTTGCTTTAACCATGATTTCAACCTTTGTAATCCTGGCTGTTACCAGTAACGTGGTTCTTTCCCTCGGTATGGTTGGTGCCCTTTCAATTGTTAGATTCAGGACAGCAATTAAGGAACCGCTGGACATAGCTTTCCTGTTCTGGAGCATTGCCGCAGGCATAGTTCTGGCAGCAGGCATGATTCCCCTTGCTGTTTTCGGCAGTGTACTGATTGGTGTAATCATCCTTCTTTTTGCAAACAGAAAGAATGTGACAAATCCATACATAGCTGTTGTGCGCTGTGACGGAAGTGATGCAGAGAAGGCTGTGCTGAAGACTCTTGAAGAAAAGACTTCAAGGTGCACAGTCAAGAGTAAGACAGCTCAGAAGGGTCTTGTTGAGCTTAATCTTGAGATCCGCCTTAAAGAAGACAACACAGACTTTGTAAACGAATTGGCCGACCTCAAGGGAGTTCAGAGCGCAGTTCTTGTGAGTTACAACGGCGATTACATGGGCTGAGGAGAAAAAATGAAACGCAAACATTTTGATCTGATTGCAGTTCTCGTCATGGTGTTTGCCGTCCTTCTCACCGTTGTTTTCATGAATGGAAGCAGGCTTGGGCTTACAGCTGTTACGGATGAGGATTCGGAGGCACACTCTGATGACACTTACTTCACGGCCAACGACCTTAACGGAGCCTGGGATGCTTCAAGTGCTGCAGTCATTACCCTTAACGGGGACAGTGCTGTAATAAGCGGATACGGGGCCTATGTAAACGGGAATTCTGTTGTAATTGCTTCCAGCGGGAAATATGTAGTAAGCGGGTCGTTCAACGGACAACTTGCTGTTGATTCCAATGACAACGCTAAAATCTGGATTCTTTTCGATGGCGTTGAAATTTACTGCGAAGATGATGCTGCCTTTGTAAATGAAAACTCTGATAAGGTTTTCCTGACTCTTGCGGATGGCTCCGTAAACTACCTTTCAAGCGGTTCAAGCTTCAGCGAAGAGGCCCTGGAAGAGAATACGGATGCAACGCTCTTCTCCCGTGATGATCTTACGATAAACGGTAGCGGGACCCTGACGGTTAGTGGAAACTACAAGCATGCCATTGAGGCTAATGATGATCTTGTAATAACAGGCGGCAATCTGATCCTTGATGCTGTCAAGGACGGTATAAACGTAAATGACAGTCTTAGGATATGTAATTCCGCCATAACCATTGAAGCCGGTGATGACGGTATGGCTACCACCGGAGAAGACTCCTATGTTTACATAGAGTCCGGCACCA
This sequence comes from Sphaerochaetaceae bacterium, assembly GCA_024684115.1. Taxonomy (GTDB): domain Bacteria; phylum Spirochaetota; class Spirochaetia; order Sphaerochaetales; family Sphaerochaetaceae; genus UBA1265. The sequence continues at coordinate 2,127 of JAIKXP010000116.1, forward strand.
TAGTCATAAACTGCACGGATGAAGGAATACTGAGCGAAGGTGATGTAATTCTGGCAGGAGGCAGTATAAATATTTCTACGGATAAGGCTTCAGGTCACCATGCTGTTAAGGCTGCAGGCACCTGTACGGTTACAGGTGGTGAGATAACGTTTTCTGAGTGTTATGAAGGAATTCAGGCTTCCTGCATAGATATTTATGACGGCAATCTTCTCATCTACAGCTATGATGACGCCTTAAACGCCAGTAACGGCACCACGACAGACATGTTCTCCATGGACATGGGTATGGGAATGAAAATGGATCATGAAGCCTTCTCATTTAACTCTGACAGCTCCGAGAGGCCTGAAAGAGGAGAAAGAACAGCACCTGATGCTGAAGAAAAAACAGAGATGCTCACAGAAGAGCAGAGTGCGGCTCTTGAAGAAGGCTCAAGAAGTTTTGGTCCAATGCAGGCAACTGAGGAACCGGAAGCAGAAACAGAAGCAACAGCGACTGAATCTGAAGAGCTTCCCTGGATACATGTAAACGGTGGAACCATAACAGTTATTAACAGCGAGGCTCAGGATGCAGACGGCTTTGATTCAAACGGCTCAATTGAGATTTCAGGAGGGACTGTTTTAATTAGCCTCTCGGGTACCGGCAGCAACAACGCAATTGACTACGGAAGTGAGAGCGGAGGAACCTGTACGGTTACAGGCGGTACTGTAATTGCCTGCGGCAGCTATTCAATGGCTGAAGGTTTCGACAGTTCTTCCAGCCAGTGTTCAATCATGTACACAATCAGTGGCGGAGTAGAGGCCGGAACTGCAGTTTCACTTCTTGATTCTGAAGGTAACACTCTTCTTTCCTGGACGGTTCCATGCAGTTTCTCCTGTGTAACATTAAGTTGCCCTGAGATGAAGTTAAATGAGACTTACACAGTTGTAATCGGGAACTATTCAGAAAAAGTGACCCTTACTGAGGTTTCTTTCTCCTACGGAGACGCACAGAGCTCCATGTTCGGAGGCTCCTTCTCAATGAGTAGCGGTATGCAGGACTTTGGCGGAGGGTCTTTTCCTGACAGATCCTCAGAAGATGGAGAAATTCCCGAACCTCCGGAAGGAATGCCAGAGACGGGTGATTTTTCTGAAAGGTCCGCCAGTATGCAGAATATGGGTTGGCACGAGATAGAACAAGACACCTCTGAGGAAGCAGATGATGCTGTGGAAATAGCGGGTACAGAAGAGGAAGAAACATACACAACGGAGACTTTAATTCTCATTTCTGTAAGTCTTGTGCTTCTTCTTGCAGCTCTAATCTTTGTTAAGAAATTCAGAAAATACTGATTACAGGGTCTTCCCGAAAGGGGAGGCCTTTTACTTTTCAGGCCATACAAAGATAGCGTTAAGATGGGCTTCTCCGTTATCCACCAGAAAGTCTTCCCCGGAGCATGAGCGGTTTATGACGGTAAGAAAATAACACCACTGCGCTATCTCTTCTGCTGTGGCCCACTTCTTGAGCGGGGTGAGCTCCATAATCTTCTCCCACAGCACCCTGTCTTCCATAACCGGTTTATTCAAATCTGTAATTACTCCTCCGGGAGATAGGCTGTTGCAGGTAGCCCCGTATGGTGCAAGACGAATGGCTACATTGCGTGTGTAGGACAGTAATCCTCCCTTTGAAGCACTGTAAAGAGGAAACTCGGCTCCTGTGTGGGCCGAAGCGGAAGCTATGATCAGAACGCTCTTAATATCCTTATTGAATGCATACTTCTCAGTAACGTTTATGGTTCCCTTAAGGTTTACAGCAATATCATCCGCACTGTCCTGAACCCCTGCACAGTTAATGAGAATCTCTACACCATCCAGAGAAGGCAAAGAAGAAACATCTGTAATATCTGCACAGAAATGTCTATAGTTAGAACAGTCAGGAAAAGGAGAAAACGAAACTGTATCAATCCCATAAACACAGTGTCCTTTCTCAAGAAACAGAGAGGCTGCTGCTTTTCCGATTCCCCCACAGCTTCCGGTAACAAGAACTTTCATGCTTAGCCTTTTTCTTCCAGTGCCTTAACTCCCTGAATCTTTTTGGTAAGAGGGATGGTAATCAGCGGCACAAAGAAAGATTCTACTACCAATTCTATTACCGTTCCGGATAGAACAGAAGTGTAAATATCTACCCAGCGCATCTCGTAGACGGAAAGACCTATCGGAGCAAAAGCCAAAGTCATAAACAAGGCGTTGTCAACAAGCTGACCTATGAGAGTTGATAAGGCAGCCCGAAGGAAGAACAGTATGCCACGGTCCTTTCCGGAACGCTCAAGATAAACTTTGATTTTATAAATAATATGTACGTTTACAAAGTTTCCAACCCAGAAAGCTGCGACAGAGGCAATTATGGTTCTCGGTCCGTTTGAGAAAATCTTTGCAAAAGCCGAGGCCTGATCCTCATATTCGGCAAGGGTCGGAATAAATACCTCTATGCGTGCCAGAAGCATGAACAGGAATGAGAGAACAGCCACCAGAGAAGATAGCTTTATGGCTGTTTTTTCACCCCAGACTTCAGTTATGACATTTGAGATTAAAAAGACCATCCAGCTTATCAGTAGTCCTCCGTCACAGATTATGACGGGAGTACCGAAGCTTAAGCTCTTCATGCAAAGTATGTTCATTAAGACGGCAACTATGCCATAGACAACGGACAGACCGGTTAGGTAGTCCTGAGAAGAAAGTTTTTTCATTTTTTCCACCTGATAGTTTTATTTTGTATGCCGAAGGATTTCCTGGAAATGTACGAACTCCGGCGTGCAGAGTTTTTATATCAGTAAACAGAAAAAAAGAAAAGTCCCCGAATCGAGGACTTTTAAAGGTGCCGACCGGATTCGAACCGTACTTGGCTCTGTATCTATATCGTTCTCTGTATATCAATTTGTTAATCTAAAAGCAGTTATGATATACACTGACATGAGGAGATGTGAGATGACACATGCCTCTTTTTCCATAAAATCCCCATAAAGAGGGTGGCTCTCGAGACAATAATACCTGTAATAATTGCCCATGCCGATACTTCAATCTATATAAATAACTCTCTCGTTCTTGGACATAGGAACATATGAATATGACTATATCATCAGCTCAATTTAGTTCACACAATGTTTTTCTTGTTTTATTTCCCCTCCCCCGTATATAGTTAAATACAAGGGGAGACATGCCATGAAAAAAACAAGAATGATAAGAAAACTTATGATCGCCGTATCAGTCCTCCAGACCTTTCCCTGCAATCCAGAGATACTTATCAAGCTCACGTAACGTGCAGTTTCCAAGACCAAAAGCTGTATACTTTCTGAAATTGTCTATCAGTTCGCAAAACCTCTTGTAGTTATAATAATACTTGATTTGGTTTCTTTCCTTCTCATCATATGTGCTGTCGAACGGTTCTTTCTTGTTCAACTGCAAGAGAGACTCGAGTACTAAGGAATCATAGATTGGGTATAAATCAGGATTGCAAAAACTGCAGAACTTGGATGCAAACGAAAGGCATTTTCTATATTTTCTTTCCCCATTGAAAGCCAGCCTGTTCACAACATCAAGTTCACCAGTTTTCGCCTTGCCGACAATGCCATCACTGAAAATAAAATCGGAAATGGTATCCTGATCTGGCTTGCTGATTCTGGTTCCATATATTGCGCTCAACCGGTTAACACGTCTTTTTATGTTTTCTGCTGTAGGAACTTCTGAAAACAAGGCTATTAGCTCATTTTCAGTTTTATAGTTCGCAATGTCAAACACATTGGCGAAATACTTCACGGTTTTCTCGCAGGGTATTACCCAATCCTCAAAAGTCATTGTGTTTTAGCCCTGTATCAATGATTAATAGGCAAAGTATTTAGAAAGCCCTAATCGCACGTACTCTGAGGCTGTCCTCGCGACGTAAAGTGTTCCAGTTCCCATTCCAGAAATACTGCTTCCACGCGTATTCTACGTTATTGTCGCTTTCACTGGAGGACCAGTAGCTGCCGTCATAGTTAAAGTCACCTAGCCCAGCTTTGTGTAGGTTCACATACATAAGGTACAGCTCATCCTCGCTAGGAAGGAACCAGTCATCAAAACCATTATAAACAAAATCGGAACATAGTTTTGCTGCATATGAAGCTGTTTTGTCAGGACCGATGTAATTTGAATAGGCTGAATTTCCCATTGCCTTCACAAGTAGTTCCGTGTTCTTCCTTCCTGTTCCTATGGCAGTACCTGTACAATTCTTCTCGTTATATGTTCCAGTTCCATTAACAAAGAGATTCTTTCCATCAGAGATCTTTCTGTAGTAACCGAAAACAACTTCATCATCTCCAAAATCATACCATGGATCAGATTTATCAATAGAAGGAGTTCCAGCAACAACCTTTAGGTCCGCAGGTGCAGCTTCAAGATATCTCCAACCGTCGGAGTACTCTCCTTTGTCATAAAAAATGATTCCACCAGCTGGCCCAGCTGCGCCTACTACATACTGTGCAGAACCAACTTTACCCAGCCTTGCCGTGAAATCGGAACCTACAATTGAACTGAAGGTGGCTTTGGCAACAACAACTTTGTCTACAGAAAGAATCATATATAGTTCCGTATTAGACTCGAACATCTTCACAGCTGAAGAGTAGTCTACACTTCCACCTGTTCCGATTGTCAGTTCCGCAGATCCTGTTTTGTCTCCCATAACCATCAAGGTTTTAGCTGAACCATAAGGTGAAACAGTAGCACTTTTTTCATTGGGATCGAAATGAACAGCAAATTCATTTCCAGAAAGAACTGTGTCAGGATAAACATCCAGGGTTTTTCCTTCTGAATATGTAACAGCAAACAGCGATGCACACACAAGAAGAAGCACAAATAAGAACAGTGTAGTTTTTTTCATTTTCATCTATCTCCCTTGTACCCGATTCTATATTCTATAATGGAAAAGGGCCTCCCGTAAATAGAAAGCTCTTTTATATATCGGGGATGAAGACATAATCAGTTATCTGTCTTTCTGTCTGTATAAAGGGATTCTGTGCGCTAAAAGAATGCATGTCAATCTCCATTCAGATACTGGAGATAGTACCATTCCTTAGTTCTCACATCAAGATGCCTTATGCTTCTCCACATCCTTATCAAAACAGAGCAAGGTATCCTTTGCTTTCCTCATAAACTGCCTTTACGGCAGATAACTTGTATTCCACGCTCCTATTTTTTACCTATTTATATTATATCATAAATACACTTATGCCGGAACCAAGGTCCTTCACAATTGTTATTTTACTTGGCCTAACGGAGATAAATCAGAGGCGGATCTCGTAATGGTTACACAGCGCGGTATTTATGTTGTCGAGTGCAAGGACTATAGTGGGTATGTGGAAGGATCGGACGATGACGGTGTTTATAAATGGAAACATGTCATCAGGAAAAAAGACGGTACAGAGAAGGTTTATATGCCAAGGAACCCGCTGTTTCAGAACCATAAACTCATTCAGTGCATGAGGAAAAATATAGACTGTACAAGTATCCCGGTCTTCTCTGTCGTTGTGTTTTCGGATACGTGTGACATTTCAAGGGTCAGGTTTTCTCGACCTATGACGACTGTGGTTAATCTCCGGAACATGTCCGGTCCCGTTTTTCTTCTCGGCGTAGCATCTCCAAGGATGTTGAGAAACGATGAAATCCAAGATATCTACGAGAAACTCCGTAGTGTTGCCGGCAGACCGGAGGACAACAAGAAAGAGTTTGTTGCAGGGATTTATGCAAAGAGACAGAAAAACAAATGACTA
>JAIKXP010000131.1 GCA_024684115.1 Sphaerochaetaceae bacterium
GAAACATCCCTGACATAAGTCAATAAGGAACCAGAGACACTATCTGGTTGATAGGTCGGAAGTGCAGATGCAGTAATGTATATAGCTTACCGATACTAATCATCCGAATGGCTTGACCATATTATCTATCTTATCCTTGAAAGAAGGATCTTAAATGAGAAGTGCAAGAGGAAATCAAATCTTGCGGTTCCACATTTAAGTTGACCTGGTGGCCATAGCAGAGTGGAAATACCCGTTCCCATCCCGAACACGGAAGTCAAGCGCTCTCACGCCGATGGTACTGCACATTGCGTTGCGGGAGAGTAGGTAGCTGCCAGGTCTTTTTTTATCCTTTTACAAGAAATCATAATCTGGCTGAAGTCTTATCCTCTACAACAACCATATAAGGTAAGATTCATTCTCCAGCTGCTCTTGTCTTCATCCGAATTGTATTTTCTGGCAGAATATCACATAATCTTTATCTAAATTACCTTAAATGAAGATTTTTACTGAAGCCTTATCCTGCATAAAAACAGAACGCAACTGTTTAAGGTATAAATAATTTTTAATAACAGTTCTGTCTTCATCATATTTTTTAAAACAGGGTACTTTAGATTAAAAATCTTAGATATTTAACCCTCATAAGAAAAATTGGATGAACATGAACATATGGCTTTCATGTTCAGGTGCTACGTCTTTTCTTGAGGAAGAGTAAATAACATAAGCTTTTATTCTGTTCTTTTGTGCCTCTTTTATGCATGTTTATTGAATAAAGATTCATAATATGGTTTAATTTGTTAAAATTCTCTGAGAGCGGGGGCACTATGAAAATTACACTTAAGAATCTAAGCCGTAATTATGGCTCTCTTCACGCTGTTTCAGATGTTTCCCTTGAGATTCCTTCCAACAAGATTTTTGGAATAATCGGCAGAAGTGGAGCCGGAAAGAGTACTCTTGTACGCCTTATCAGCCTCCTTGAAAAGCCAGATAAGGGAGAAGTCTGGTATGATGACAAACGCGTTGATTCCCTTTCAGAGAAAGAACTTATCCAGCAGCGCAGACATATTGGAATGATTTTCCAGAACTTCAACCTCTTTTCTTCAAGAAATGCAGGTCAGAACGTTGCCTATCCAATGGAAATCTGCGGAATGGATAAGGAAACAATCAAAAAAAGAGTTAAAGAACTGCTGGAACTTGTTGACCTCGGAGACAGGATAGATGCACCTATCAGTACACTCTCCGGCGGACAGAAGCAGAGGGTAGCCATAGCACGTGCTCTTGCATGTGAGCCTGACATTCTTTTCTGTGATGAAGCTACCAGCGCTCTTGACCCTCAGACAACCCGTTCCATCCTTGAGCTTATCAAGGAGATTCAGAAGAAAATGAATCTCACAGTTGTAATGATCACTCACCAGATGGAAGTTGTCAGAGACAGCTGTGACTTTGTTACCGTACTTAGTGCCGGTTCAGTTGTTGAATCAGGAACAGTTAAGGAGCTCTTCTCAAAGCCTAAGAGTGAAGTAACCAAGGACTTCCTTGCTCACCTTACTCCTATTGATGCAGATAAAGAGTCTCTTATCCACTGGTCCAAGCTTCCTGGCCGCTATACCCTCAGGTTTGCAGCCGGAAACACCGACAGCCCGATTATCTCAAAGCTTTCAAGAGAGTTTGATGTTGAAATCAACATTCGTGGCGGCGGAATTCAGAAGGTCGGTGCTGATGAATTCGGTTCCCTTATCTGTGATATAAACGGAGAAGAGGAAGCCGTTAGAAAAGCTATTGCAAAGCTTAAAAGACATAGAATTACTGTTGAGGAGAATGTGTAATGTTGTGGAATCTTGTATGGCAGTCAACACTTGAAACTCTCTCAATGGTTTTCTTCTCTACCTTGTTCTCCCTTATTCTTGGACTTCCTATCGGTGTGCTTCTGTGCGTCACCGGTCCTTATTCCCAGGGAGGACTAAAGCCGAAACCGATATTAAACAAGGTTCTGAGCAGAATTGTTAACGTGCTCAGATCTTTCCCGTTTGTTATTCTCATGATACTGCTTTTCCCGCTTGCAAGAATTATTGTAGGAAAGGCCATTGGAACAACCGCAGCAATAGTTCCGCTTTCAATTGCGGCAGCCCCGTTTGTAGCAAGAATTATTGAAACTGCACTTAAGGAGGTGGATCCGGGCGTTGTACAAGCAGCCCGCGCAATGGGGTCCACTGATTCCCAGATAATTTTCAAGGTTCTCCTTCCTGAGGCAACACCGTCTCTGGTTTCAGGAGTAACTCTTACAATTATTAATCTGATAGGTTATTCAGCTATGGCAGGAGTCATAGGCGGAGGAGGTCTCGGAGACCTTGCCATCAGATACGGTTACCAGCGTTTCCGTCCGGATGTAATGGCTGTTTCTGTAATTGTAATCCTCATAATGGTTGAGGTTATTCAGTTCACAGGAAACAAGATTGCATCAAAAATGCTGGAAAGACGTTAATTTAAACAGACTTAATACAGTCAGGAGATAAAAGATGAAGAAAATTGCATTGGTACTTGTTGTACTTCTTGTTTCTTTTGCCATTTTTGCCAGCGGAGCAAAGGAAAGTTCAAATAACAAAATCGTTGTCGGCGCAACACCTGAGCCACATGCTGAAATGCTCAAGCTTGTTGTTGATGATATGGCTGCACAGGGATACACACTCGAGGTCAAGGAGTTTACAGACTACGTAACACCTAATACAGCTCTTGAAGATGGCGAGATTGATGCCAACTTCTTCCAGCACGTTCCTTACATGAATTCATTCAACACAGAGCACGGATATCACCTTGTAAACGCAGGCGGAATCCATGTTGAGCCTCTTGCCCTCTATTCTTCAAAGTACAAGAGTGTTGATCAGCTTCCTGACGGAGCAACAATTGCTATTCCTAACGATCCTACAAACGAAGGAAGAGCTCTTCTTCTCCTCGAGAGTGCAGGACTTATCAAGCTCAAGGATTCAAGCAACCTCGAAGCAACACCGGTAGATGTAGTATCAAATCCGAAGAACCTCCAGTTCAAGGAAATTGAAGCTGCTTCACTTCCGAGAGTTCTCACAGACGTTGACGGCGCAATCATCAATGGTAACTACGCAATTCCTGCAGGTCTTAACGCTGCCAAGGACGGACTTATTGTTGAAGGTGCAGACAGCCCTTACGTAAACATTATTACAGTTAAGGATGGAAACCAGAACTCACCTGCAGTAAAGGCTCTTGTTAAGGCTCTTCAGAGCGATGAAATCAAGAACTGGGTTGCAGAAAAGTATCCAAACGGAGAAGTTGTTCTCGTTTTCTAATCTGAAAAAGATTAATACCAGGGAGCCGTGATTTTTTCACGGCTCTTTTTTTGTTTGGATTTTTGTTATAAAATATTCTTATGCCAAAAGTAATAGACCATAGAAAAAGGAAAGAGCTCATAGTTAAGACAGCACTCAAAGTTTATGATGAGGGAGGTCTTAAAGAGGCAAATCTTTCACGCATTGCCCAGGAATGCGGGCTGTCAAGAACAACGGTCTATCAGTACTTTAAGGATATTTCAGATGTATTCAATTTTCTCGTAAAGACCCATACCGACAGGTTTTTTGAAAAGTATACAAGCGAGGAGTGGAGTAAAGGCACGTTCTATGAAAGGCTTGTGAATATTATCAATGACGTGGTAAATACAGAGGATACGTACAGTACCGAGATATCCAGATTCATGAGGTCTCTGAACACGCTTGATATTGATATGGATGATATTATCAGGCACAGGACTGCAAGACTTAAACTCTTTTTAAGCCGTCTTATACGCAGCGGCATAAAGGAGGGCTCAATTGTCAAATGCAAGTCAAATAAGGTTGTTGACTCCCTTATTACCATGATTATTTCCTACGCTTTCATGATAGCCTTCTTCCCAAAGCGCAGGGAAAACGCAAAACTTGTAGTCAAAGATTATCTTGATCAGCTTTCTTCAGAGAAATCCTGAAGCAGTTCTTCCTCGTCTTCAGCTATCTCAACCTTCTTCAGTCTGTTTCCCAGTATTCTGTTTCTTTCAAAGGCTTTTTCTACCTCTGAGCTTGCACTGTTAAGCTTATCCTGAACCTTTTTAAGCACTTCTTCGAACTTGAAGAACTGGGTCTTCACCTGGCCCAGAACGTGCCAGACTTCTGCACTCTTTTTCTCAATTGCAAGGGTTCTGAAGCCCATCTGAAGGCTGTTAAGCAGGCTTGCGAGTGTGGATGGACCGGCGATAAGAACGTGGTTTTCCCTGTGTATCTGGTCCTGAAGACCGGATATGGAGAGAACCTCGGCATAGAGGCCTTCAATCGGAAGGAAGAGAATGGCAAAATCCGTTGTTCTCGGTACGTCTATATACTTTGACTGTATGCTGCGCGCTTCTGTACGTATGCGCATTTCAAGGGCTTTCCTTGAGGTTTTGATAATGGCGGCATCTCCTGCAGCGCTGGCATCACAGAGCCTTTCATAATCCTCCATGGGGAACTTTGAGTCTATCGGAAGGAGGACAGGGTTGTCAGTTCCCGGAAGCTTTACTGCAAATTCAACATTATCAAGGCTTGAACTCTTTATTCTTACATTCGTAAGGTACTGCTCCGGAAGCATGACTTCCTGCAGAATCTTCTCAGCCTGAAGTTCTCCCCAGATACCTCTTGTCTTTACGTTTGTCAGAACCTTTTCAAGGTTATCAACTCCCTTTGCCAGGTTCTGCATTTCTCCAAGCTGTCTGTAGACGTTTTCAAGCTGGGTGCTCACTGCCTTGAAGGTCCCGCTAAGCCTGGTTTCCAGGGACTGCTGGAGTTTTTCATCTACAGTGTGGCGCATCTGGGACAGCTGGATTTCATTTGTTTCCCTTATTTCCTTGAGGTTTTTGTCGGTCATGGTGTAGAGAAACTGGTTCTGTTTTCCTATCTGGTCTATCTTTTCGCTCAGCACTGAAAGGCGCGGATCTTCCTCTTTTCTGGAGACTTTTATGAGCAGGATTATGTTAAGAACAAGTGAAAGGCTGCAGACGCCTAACAGTACATAAGTTAAGGTATTCATGGGTCAATTATAGCCATTTTTATTGTCGATTACCATTTTTGTTTGTATTTTTGGTTTGTTGGGATTTTAAGATATGGAGGATAAGAAAATGGAAATGGTAGATAAAAATGATAAGGGCAAAGCCCTTGAAAAATACTGTAAGGACCTGACGGCACTTGCCGCACAGGGCAAGCTCGACCCGGTAATCGGAAGGGATGAGGAAATCAGGAGAGTCATGCAGGTTCTCTCCCGTAAGACCAAAAACAATCCGGTTCTTATCGGCGAACCCGGTGTAGGTAAGACAGCAATCGTTGAGGGTCTTGCACAGAGGATAGTGAGGAAGGACGTTCCTGATTCACTTGAAAACAAGAAACTTCTTTCACTGGATGTAGGTTCACTTGTTGCAGGTGCCATGTACCGTGGAGAGTTTGAAGAGAGACTTAAGAGCGTAATCAGCGCAGTAGCAGAAAGCGAAGGCGCAATCATACTCTTTATAGATGAGCTGCATACCATAGTCGGCGCAGGTGCTGCTGAAGGTTCAACAGATGCTTCAAACCTCATTAAACCGGCCCTTGCCCGTGGAGAACTTCACGCAATAGGAGCTACAACCCTTGATGAGTACAGAAAGTACATAGAAAAGGATAAGGCTCTGGAAAGAAGGTTCCAGCCGGTATATGCAACGGAGCCGGATGTGGAAGACACAATTGCAATCCTCAGAGGCCTTAAGGAAAGGTATGAGGTACACCACGGTGTCAGAATCACTGATGATGCAATTGTTGCTGCTGCAACGCTCAGTAACCGTTACATTACCAACAGGTTCCTGCCTGATAAGGCTATAGACCTTATCGATGAAGCTGCTTCTCAGCTTAAGATGGAGATTGAGAGTCAGCCTGTTGAGCTGGATAAGATAGAAAGAAAGATCCTTCAGCTCAAGATTGAGCAGAAGGCCCTTAAGAAAGAGACTGACAAGTCCTCTCTGGAAAGACTTGAAAAACTCAATGCCGAACTTGCTTCTCTTGAAGAGAAGAGTGCCCGGATGCATGACAGATGGGAAAAAGAGAGAAAGAGCATTGAGGGCATGAGGGAGATGAAGAGCCGCCTTGAGCAGCTTAAGAATGAAGAAGCAATTGCCGAAAGAGACGGCAATCTCGAGAAAGCTGCAAAGATCAAGCACGGAATGATCCCTCAGCTTGAAAAGGAACTTGAGCAGGCACAGGCAGATGCTGCAAAAGATTCTGATGAAAAACTTCTCCGTGAAGAGGTTGATGAGCAGGATATAGCTGCAATCGTATCTTCATGGACCGGAATCCCTGTTGCCAAGATGCAGAGTTCAGAGATTGAGAAGTATCTTAACCTTGAGAAGATTCTCTCCCAGAAGGTTGTCGGCCAGGATGAAGCAATTCAGGCAGTTGCAAACGCCATAAGAAGAAACAAGACTGGAATTGGAGATGAGAGGAGACCTCTCGGTTCCTTCCTCTTTGCAGGTCCTACCGGTGTCGGAAAGACTGAGCTTGCAAAGGTTCTTGCTTCCTTCCTGTTTGATGATGATAAGGCTCTGACAAGAATAGATATGTCTGAGTATATGGAAAAGTTCTCGGTGTCCAGACTCATTGGAGCACCCCCGGGATATGTAGGATACGATGAAGGTGGTCAGCTGACCGAAGTGGTCCGCAGACGTCCTTACTCAGTAATTCTCTTTGACGAGATTGAGAAGGCTCATCCTGATGTATTTGACATACTCCTTCAGATTCTTGATGACGGTCGTCTTACCGACGGTCAGGGAAGGGTAGTAGACTTCAAGAACACAGTCATCATCATGACAAGTAACCTTGGAAGCCGTGAGCTTCTTGATGCAGAAAATCCTGAAGACGGAAAGAGAAAGGTTCTTGAGGTTATTCAGAACTCCTTCAAGCCTGAATTCATAAACCGTATTGATGAGATAATAATCTTCAACCGTCTCGGACGTGAGCAGATCAGAAAGATAGCTGAGCTTCAGCTTGAAATGCTCAAGAAGAGAATGGAAAACAGAGGAATCGGTCTCTTCTGGACTGAAGATGCCCTGGATCTGCTTGCTGACGCAGGCTACAATCCCGACTTCGGGGCTCGTCCGATAAGAAGGGCAGTTCAGAATATGGTTGAGAACAAGCTCGCTGAGAGTATTTTAAGAGGAAACATCAAGGATGGCGATGGAGTCAGACTTGTTGTACAGGGAAATGCTATAGGATTCGAGAAGATGTAAGATCTTCCTGAGTATCAAGGTCTTTTATCCAGGAAGGGTCTGTGAACTGAGGTTCGCAGACCTTTTCTTTTTTAAGAAGACGGCTGACCGAGCAGTCGTCCGGAGCATTGAGGATCTTTTCCCTGAATGAGGAAGCGTGAAGCACAGGGTGACCTGGAACTCCGTTTACAAACGGACGAACAGCCATAACTCCTTCTTCAATCTCCCCAAGCTCTTCATAATGGCCGCTCAATACCTCAGGCATATCTGCAAGACTAATGAAAAACGGCGCATTTTCCCTCACTTCCCTGACACCTGTCTTTGTGGATGAGAACTGCCCGTTTCTGTAGTTACCGTTGTGGACAACTATCATCTTTACCGGAGAAGAAGTGTTTTCTACGAAGTCAATGCAGGGCTTAAGCGACTTTAGCAGGGAGGGCCTTCTGTAGCCTGTAACAACAATGAGATTTCCACCCTTTTCCAGGGAAGAGAGGTACTTTAGGGCTTCAAGACAGCTGAAGGCTGCAAGAGACATGCCCTTGTAGGGGAGGAGCATTTTGTTGATTCGGCCCATGCGGGAAGAAGTTCCTGCACAAAGCATTACTATATCGGCACTCTTCATTTTGACTAATAATAGCACAATTAATTACAATTGTGCCCATGATTGGTGTAGTTATTAACTGTCTGGCAGTAATACTCGGTACATTGCTTGGATTATTTGCAGGCAGGAACCTTAAGGAAGATTTCAAGACGGTTGTTTTCTCATGCAGCGGACTTGTTACCGTTGTCATGGGAATACAGATGGCTCTTGAGTCTGAAAACATGCTCATACTACTCATTGCCCTTCTTCTCGGAGGCTTCTGCGGCTATCTTCTCAAAATTGAAGACAGGGTTCTTTCTCTCGGAAGCAGGCTTGAGAAGACCTTCTCAAAGAAAGAAGGAAACTCATCTGATTTTGCAAGAGGATTCATGAACGCCTCGGTTCTTTTCTGCTCAGGGTCAATGAGTGTTGTAGGTTCAATACAGGCAGGTACTACGGGAGAACTGCAGACCATTCTCATAAAAAGCGTAATGGACGGCTGCATGGCCATAGTGTTTTCATCAGTCTACGGAGTAGGGGTTGCATTCTCAGCTCTTTCAATTCTTGTCTATCAGGGATTCTTCACCCTTGCAGGCTCCTACATTGGACCCGTACTCGGAGACAGTGGAATTACAGCTCTTTCTGCTGCCGGAGGCATTCTTCTTATCATGATAGGTCTGGGGCTGCTGAAGATAAAGGAGTTCAAGAACGCGAACTACCTTCCGGCCCTTCTTTTTGCACCGCTTCTCACTGCGGCTGTTTCTGCTCTTTTTTAATAATAAGAGTTTCCGGGTGAGAGAATTCAAACTCTATGTTTTTATCCGGATTCACAAGCAGATTCAGAATTCCGCTTTCTTTTGTTCCCATTCTTGTATCAAAGACAAGTTTTCTATAGGGCACAAAGCCGCATTTTTCCTGAACCCTTCTGCTCTGACTGTTCCTGTCAAAGTGGCCGCAGAGAAGAAAATCATAGTTCAGGGTTCTGAACAGGTATCCGGATACCGCCTTTACGGCCTCAGCCATGATTCCCTTTCCCCAGCAGTCCCTGCTTAATACAAATCCCAGTTCTCTTCCTCTGTATCCGTTAAATTCAGTAAGCTTGTCTTCCTGTCCGTAGAATTCAACACCCAGGGAGCCGACTGCCTTTCCGTTTTCCCTGAGAACAATGGCGAAGGTTTTCTTTTCATTGATGAAATGATTCAATATCTCTCTGGTTTTTTCCCTGTTTTCGTGGTGAAGCCAGCCTGCCATCTCTCCGACTCCCGGATAGGAGGCGTATTCATAAAAATCATCAAGGTCTTCTTCAGTCCAGGGTCTTAATATGAGTCTTTCTGTTTCAAGTCTGATTCCACTTATGTCAAATTCTGCGTTCATAGTAAATCGGGGCCGTTTCCACGGCCCCGGATGTTTTTATTATTTCTTGATTTTCCTTGCATCAATGAGAGCACTGTTTGCTGCTGTATTCAGCTTTACAGGACATGGCTTTGCATTCCAGATCTGCTCTGCGTACTCACGGATGGTTCTGTCTGAACTGAACTTTCCTGAGCAGGCTACGTTGAGAATGGCCTTTCTGTTGAAGTCAGAGAAGTTGTCTCTGTACAGATCAAGGATCTCCTGGTGTCTGTCAGCATACATTCTGAGGTCGGCAAAGATGAAGAATCTGTCGCCGCAGTCAAAGATGTCATGGAGCAGAGGACCGAAGGCACCCGGCTCGCTGATGTTGAAGAAGTCACTTCTGATAAGGTTTACTGCATTTCTTATCTCGTCATCACCGTTGATGAAATCCCAAGGATTGTAGTGGCCCTTAAGCTGTGCAATCTGGTCTTCTGTGTGACCGAAGATATAGCAGTTGTCCGGTCCTACTTCTTCCTGGATTTCTACGTTGGCACCGTCAAGCGTTCCGATTGTAAGGGCACCGTTGAGCATGAACTTCATGTTACCTGTTCCTGAAGCCTCAAGACCTGCAGTTGAAATCTGCTCTGAGATGTTAGTTGCAGGAATAATGTTCTCAGCCATGGTAACCCTGTAGTTAGGCATGAAGTGTACACGGAGCTTGCTGCTGACTGTCGGGTCATTGTTAATTACATCTGCAATGCTGTTGATCATCTTGATTGAGAGCTTTGCATTTGCATATCCCGGAGCACTCTTTCCGCCGAAGAGGAAGGTAACCGGCTGGAAGTCAGCTGCAAAAGCGCTGTCATTCTTGAGCTTCTGGTAGAGAAGAACAATGTTGAAAGCATTAAGAAGCTGTCTCTTGTACTCGTGGATTCTCTTTACCTGAACGTCAAAGATTGAATCCGGGTTGAGGATGATTCCGCAGTCCTTTCTGAGGAAGGATGCAGCGTTATCCTTGTTTCCTTTCTTAACCTTAGCAAACTTCTCGGCAAAGGCCGGGTCTGTTGCAAGCGGCTTGAGGAGGGCAAGCTTTGAAGCGTCTGTAATCCACTCAGGTCCGATAGCATCGGTTATGAGCTTACTCAGTCCCGGGTTTGCACTTAAAAGCCAGCGGCGCGGTGTAATACCGTTTGTCTTGTTCTGGAACCTGTCGGGATAGATTGTGCGGAACTCAGGGAACATGTAGTTCTTGAGAAGCTCTGTATGGAGGGCAGCAACACCGTTGATTGCGTGGCTTCCGACTATGGCAAGGTTTGCCATGCGGATGTTCTTCGGGTTGCTTTCTTCAATAATACTGATCTTGCGGATTATATCTATGTTTGACGGATGGTCAGTCGGGAAGAAGGAAACTGCGAACTTCAGGAAGCGTGTGTTGATTTCATAGATGATCTGAAGATGTCTCGGGAGAAGCTCCTCGAACATGTGTACAGGCCACTTCTCAAGAGCTTCAGGCATGAGTGTGTGGTTTGTGTAACCGAGGGTTGCCTTTGTAATCTCCCATGCTGTATCCCAGTCAATTCCTTCCTGGTCTATGAGGATTCTCATAAGTTCTGCAACTGCAATTGACGGGTGAGTGTCGTTAAGCTGGATGGCTGCCTGATTCGGGAACTCCTTCCAGTCTGAGAACTTTCTCTTGAATCGGCGTACAATGTCTGCGAGGGAGCAGGCTACAAAGAAGTACTGCTGCTTGAGGCGCAGAACCTTCCCGAGGTACTGTGTATCATTAGGATAGAGAACCTGAGAAATATTCTCTGCTGTGACCTTATCACGTACGGCCTGTGTGTAGTCACCGTCATTGAAGTCCTGGAAGCTGAAGTCTTCTACAGCCTTTGCACTCCACAGTCTCAGTGTGTTTACCGTCTTTCCGCCGTAACCGATTATAGGCATATCGTAGGCCATTCCGATTATCTTGTCGGTATCAACCCACTTGTACATGTCCTTTCCGTTTTCCTTGAAGTGCTGGACCCTTCCTCCGAAGTTGACTGTGAATGATACGTCAGATCTGGGGATTTCCCACGGGTTTCCGTATCTGAGCCAGTTGTCCGGCTGCTCGAACTGATAACCGTTGGAAATGAGCTGCTTGAATATACCATAATTATATCTTATGCCGTATCCGTATGAAGGAATGTCCAGAGTGGCCATTGAATCAAGGAAACATGCGGCAAGTCTTCCAAGACCTCCGTTTCCAAGTCCTGCATCCGGTTCTACGTCTGCGAGTTCTTCGTATGTGTATCCAAGAGACTTCAGAGCCTCTGTTACCTGGTTCATGATTCCCATGTTGTTTATGTTGTTTGTCATGGCACGGCCCATGAGGAACTCGAGGGAGAGGTAGTAAACGTGCTTTGCATTCTTATCTCTCTGTGTCTTCCTGCTCTTATTCCACTGGTGGACAATTCTGTCCCTGATGGTATTTGCAAGAGCCTCGTAACGGCCTTCCTGGGTTGTGTGGAAAATATCCGCATCTGCATCATACTTCAGGTGTTCTGCAAAGTCCTGTGCAATTGCCCTGGATGTACGTGCTGATCTGACAGCAGACGTGTTTTTAGCGCTCCTGGCTGTTTCTGATGTTTTCTTTACTGGCATTACTGTCTCCGATTGTTGATTGCCCATATACTATAGATAAGGGCAAAAATAATTGAATATGTCTTTTTATCATTTTTTAACTTTTTAGTGTAGGGGGCGTTGACACATATCAGGCTTTTTGTTAAGGTCAAATTTGCGCATTTCTGCGCCACCACTATGCCCTTGTAGCTCAGTCGGTAGAGCGCAGCCATGGTAAGGCTGAGGTCGGCGGTTCAAACCCGCCCGGGGGCTTTGGAAGGTGTGCAAGGAAAGATTAGTCTGGGGTTGAAAAACCCGTAGGAGAATAGAAATGGCAGATAAGAAAAAGAGTCCTGTTGAGAAGATTGCTCTTCAGTGCGAAGAATGTAAGAGAAAGAATTACACAACAGAAAAGAATCGCCGCAATAATCCGAATAAGCTCGAGCTTATGAAGTATTGCCCGTTTGACAGAAAGCATACTCTGCACAAGGAAACAAAGGTTAAGTAAGACCTCTGGTTCCGCAGAATATAGATAAATTTAGGCCAGTAGCTCCAACGGTTAGAGCACTGGTCTCCAAAACCGGGTGTTGGGGGTTCGAATCCCTCCTGGCCTGAAGATGTCTATAGTTAGGAGTAATTGATATGAAAAAGCTTATTAAGTACCTTAAAGAATGTGTTCTTGAAATGAAGAAGGTTGCATGGCCAAATAAGGCAACCGTTATTTCATATACAAAGATCGTTCTTGTAACAACAATTGTTTTTGCTGTTGTTCTCGGTCTTGTTGATTACGTTCTCCTCAAGGGCGTATATTTAATTTTCTAACAGGAATTCAGGCAGGTTTACATGGCAAAAGGCTGGTACGCAGTTCACACTTATTCCGGATACGAGCAGAAGATCGAAAGACTTGTTCGCAGACTTATGGATACAGATGCAGATTTCGCATCTGTATGTCTTGACGTAAAAGTTCCTTTCGAAACTGTTGTTGAGACAAAGGACGGAGTAAGAAAGGAATCAAAGCACAAGGTTCTTCCGGGTTACATCCTTGTAGAACTTGAGCTTCCTGAAACCGACATGTGGAAGAAGTACTGTGACCAGATTAAGGCCATCCAGGGAGTCACAGGCTTCCTTACTCCTACCAGATCTGCACGTCCACTTCCTCTTTCAAAAGAGGAGATGGACAACATTCTCCAGAAAACCGGAGAGATCAAGGCTGAAAAGGTCTTCAGACCAAAGCAGAGCTTCGATCTTGGAGAGACCGTCAAGATTACAGACGGGCCGTTCTCCGGATTCACTGGCGCAATCGAAGAGATCAACACCGAAAGAGGAAAGATCAGAGTATCTGTTGAAATCTTCGGCAGACCGACACCGGTTGAGATTGAGTTCTCTCAGGTCGAGAAGCTTTGAGTTGCGCAGACCCATGGAAACGGGCATTACCCATGGGTCCTTACATATGCCCCTGACATGTTTAATACTCCTCTCCATCTCTGATGGAAAGGTGGGAGCCTGATCGTATGACAGGCGTTATTACCAGCGTGGAGGACTGAAATCTACCGCCAACTCAGGCAAGTCCGTTCACGTAAGGAGAAGAAAATGGCAAAGAAAAAGGTGGCTGCAGTCATCAAACTGCAGTGTCCGGCACAGAAAGCTACGCCGGCACCTCCGGTTGGCCCGGCTCTCGGACCTCACGGTGTAAGTGCCCCACAGTTCGTTCAGCAGTTCAATGACAGAACAAAGTCATATGAAGCTGGACTCGTAATCCCAGTTGTCATCACAGTTTATGCTGACAAGACATTCTCATTCATCCTTAAGACTCCACCGGCAGCAGTTCTTATCAAGAAGGCACTCCATCTTGACAAGGCCAGCGGTGTTCCTAACAAAGAGAAGGTCGGAACTCTTACTCAGGCTCAGCTTGAGGAAATTGCAAAGACAAAGATGCAGGATCTCAATGCCAACGATCTTGAAGCTGCAAAGCGCATTATCGCAGGTACTGCCAGATCAATGGGCGTGGAGGTGGAAAAATGAAGCACGGAAAAAAGTATCTTGAAGCAGCTGCAAAAGTCGACAAGACAAAGCTCTACAGCCTCGAAGATGCAGCTTCATTAGTTAAGTCAGTTGCATTTGCAAAGTTTGACGAGACTGTTGAACTCCACATGAAGCTTACACTTAAGAAGAGCCAGAGCGTCAGAGACACAGTAGTTCTCCCGCACCAGTTCAGTGCAGAGAAGAAGATCCTCGTATTTGCAAAGGGTGACAAGGCTCAGGAAGCTCTTGACGCAGGCGCAACATATGTTGGAGATGCTGATCTGATTGAAAAGGTAAGAGGCGGATGGATGGACTTTGATGTTGCTGTCGCCACACCGGACATGATGAAGGACGTAGGACGTCTCGGTCCTATTCTCGGAAGAAGAGGCCTCATGCCAAACCCGAAGACACACACAGTTACAATGGATATCAAGGGAGCTCTTGCTGAACTCAAGCAGGGAAGAACTGAATTCCGCAGTGACAAGACAGGTGTTGTTCACATGGCAGTAGGTAAGGTATCTATGGATCCTGAAAAGGTCGCCGAGAACGCAAGTGTTGCAATCAAGGAAATCTTCAGAAAGAAGCCTTCTGATGCAAAGGGTGATTTCGTTCAGTCAGTCTCCCTCGCTTCAACAATGGGCCCTGGAGTTCTTCTTGATTCAAAAGAATTGGTATGAGTACGAGGTGAAGCATGGATTATCAGACAAGAGTGAACGCAACAAAAGAAGCCGCTGTAAAGCAGCTTAAGGAAGAGTTCGGTCAGTATTCAGGATTTATCTTCACTGACTACAGAGGTCTTACAGTCGGACAGATCACAGACCTCAGAAAGCAGCTCAGAGGAAAGGAAGCTGCCTGCCGTGTTGTCAAGAACCGCTATGCAAAGATTGCATTCAAGGAACTCGGACATGACGGTCTGGATGAACAGCTTGTCGGACCTACCGCTGTTATCATGGCTAAGGATGCACACAACGAAGTTGCAAAGATTGTTGCAGATGCTGCTAAGGCAACCGGTGACAAGCTCCAGATTCGTGGTGGTCTCCTTGACGACAATTTCCTTGACAGTGAGGGTGTCATTGCTTTCAGTAAGCTCCCTGGCCGTCTGGATCTTATCAGCATGCTCATGGCAACCATGAAGGCACCTGTACAGAAACTCGCTGCCACACTGCTTGCTTACAAAGAGAAGCTGGAATCACAGAACTGACGTTTTTAGTCTTCAAGTAACCTGCTATAAACGTTTTAATAAATTTTTTTAAGGAGAAGATAATATGGCTACAGTAACAAAAGACGATATTCTCGAGACAATCGCTAACATGTCTGTAATGGAAGTTGCAGATCTCATCAAGGCTATGGAAGACAAGTTCGGCGTTACAGCTGCTGCTGCAGTTGTTGCTGGTCCTGCTGCCGGTGCCGCTCCTGCTGAAGAAGTAGAAGAGAAGACAGAGTTTGATGTCATCCTCAAGAGCTTCGATCCTGCAAAGAAGATTGCAGCAATCAAGGCTGTCAGAGCATGTGTTCCTGAGCTCGGACTTAAGGAAGCTAAGGACCTCGTTGAGGCTGGCGGAAAGGTTAGAGAAGCTGTTTCTAAGGCTGACGCTGCTGAAATCAAGGCTAAACTTGAAGAGCAGGGCTGCGTAGTAGAAGTTAAATAATCGAGAAAAAATGAGAATCCTCCTGGCCTGTTTACAGGTACAGGGGGATTTGTCGCTATTTTTACCTTAATCTGATGGGGGCACACATGGTTGCTAAAAGCAAACCTATAAACAGGATTTATCTGGGAACTGATTTCGAAGAAGTATGTGAGTTGCCGGACCTGATCGGAATCCAGAAGGATTCATATGAATCATTCCTTCAGAGTGAAAAATTAAAGAAAGGAGAGCCTCTCGATCCAAAGTGTGGTCTTGAAGAAGTATTCAGGACTATTTTCCCTATTGAGGGACCTAACGGCGAGATGACTCTTTCATACGAGTCTTATTCTCTGGATTTTGATAATATCAAATACAATGAAGTCGATTGCAAAAAGAAAGGACGCACATACAGTGTCCCTCTTAAGGCTGTTATAAGCCTTGCCCTGTCAGCAAATGACGAACTTAGAGAAAAAGAGATATTCCTTGGAGATATCCCTCTTATGACAGACCGCGGTACCTTTATCGTAAACGGTGCCGAAAGAGTCGTAGTCAGCCAGATTCATAGATCTCCTGGTGTTATTTTCTCATATGAGAAGAGCACCGGATCAAGCGAAAAGGATAAGTCTGTATATTCATCAAGAATCATTCCGTACAGAGGCTCCTGGCTTGAGTTTGAAATTGACGAAAAAAAGCACGTTATTGCTGCTAAGATCGACAGAAAGAAGAGGATTCTCGGAACTCTCTTCCTCAGAGCAATCGGTCTTAACACACGTGAAAAGATAATTGCCGCTTTCTACAAGACAAAGACCGTTAAGGTTGAAGACAACAACGAGACAAAGGAAATGCTCGAAGGTCAGTATCCTGCAAAGGATATCTTTGTCGACAGGGAAGACGGTTCAAAGACCATCAGAGTGAAGGAATTCCAGGCCGGAAGCAAGTTCCTCCTTGCAGATGTCGAGCATCTTATTGAACTCGGTATCAAGGAAGTTGAGCTTGTTGACATGGACAGAGAGGATTCCCTCCACTCAGACATGATTCTCAACTGCTTTGCAATGGAAGAGGCCAAGTACACAAGACCTGATGTAAGTGATGAGCCTACTAAGGAAGATGTACTTACAAGCATCTACGCCGTTCTCATGCCGGGCGAGATCATTACAGTTGAACGCGGAGAAAGAGAACTCAACGACATGTTCTTCTCACAGCGCAGATACGATCTGGGAGCAGTAGGCAGATACAAGCTCCACAAGAAGTTCCACGCCGGTGAAGAGAATGACAGTTTTGATGAGAATCTCACAACACTTACTCCGCAGGATATTGTTGATACAATGAACTTCCTCATTAAGGTTTACATCCATGAGGAAAGCACAGACGATATTGACCATCTTGGAAACCGTCGTGTCAGAAGCGTTGGAGAACTTCTCCAGCAGCAGCTCAAGGCAGCTTTCTCCCGTATGGAGAGAACAGCCAGAGAGAGAATGAACACAACTCAGGAAGACCAGAAGCTTTCTCAGAGACCGCAGGACCTTATTTCCAACAAGCCTATTGTTGCAGCAATCAAGGACTTCTTCGGTTCATCCCAGTTCTCCCAGTTCATGGATCAGATTAACCCGCTGGCAGAGCTGACACACAAGAGAAGACTTACAGCCCTCGGTAACGGTGGTCTTAACCGTGACCGTGCAGGATTCGAGGTCAGAGACGTTCACTACACACACTATGGAAGAATGTGTCCGATTGAAACTCCTGAAGGTCCGAACATTGGTCTTATCGTTTCTCTTGCAAACTATACACTCATCAATAAGTATGGCTTCCTCGTAAGCCCGTACAGAAAGGTTGTAGACGGAGTTGTTACAAAGGAAGTCAGATACCTTGATGCCAATGATGAGGAAAAATACTTTATTGCACAGGCAAACGCAAAGCTCAACAAGGACGGTACTTTTGCAGAGAATGATATTCCTGTAAGAAACAGAGGCGACTACACAACACGCCGCGCCGGAGACCCTGAAATCAAGTACATGGACGTTTCTCCGAAGCAGGTTGTTTCTGTTGCAGCCTCCCTTATTCCGTTCCTTGAGCATGACGACGCAAACCGTGCCCTGATGGGTTCAAACATGCAGCGTCAGGCAGTTCCTCTTGTATTCCCTGAGGCTCCGAGAGTAGGAACCGGTATGGAACACAAGACAGCCTACGACTCCGGTGTTCTCATCAAGACAAAGAACAGCGGTGTTGTCGTATACGTTTCTTCTGTTGACATTGTTATTGCTCCTGAGACTCATACAGTTCTCGAGCTTAACGGCTTTACCCCGTGTGTTGCCTTCGGTGACAGGGTAGAGAAGTCAACACCGGTTGCAAAGAAGGGTTCAGAGACAATCACAGCCGGAACTGACGGTGTTGTAGTACACGCTTCAGACAGGCTTGTTGATATAGTTCCAAACAGCGAAATCGTAACACAGGAACTTCCTTCAAAGACTTCAGATTACAGCAGAACAATATATGCTTCTGCAGGCAAGCTGGTTTCAGAGAAGGATCTCATTGCTACCGATGTCAAGGAAAAGGCAGACAGACTCAAGGCTCCTGAGAAGAAGGAAATCAAGGCTCTTGCCACAGGTTACATCCTCTCAGTTTCTCCGAATGAGGTTGTAATTGCCAAGACTGACAGATACAAGGTTCAGAAGTATCAGAGAACAAACAATGATACATGTTTCACACAGACACCGATCGTAAAATACGGACAGAAGGTATCTGCAGGCGATGTTATTGCTGACGGACCTGCAACAGACCGCGGCGAACTTGCCCTCGGCAGAAACATTCTTGTCGGATTTGTTCCATGGAACGGATACAACTACGAAGACGCCGTTCTCATTTCAGAGAGAGTCGTTAAGGAAGATATCTATACTTCTATCCATATCAAGGAGTTCTCAATTGATATCCGTGAGACAAAGCTCGGACCTGAGCGCCTCACAAGAGATATTCCAAACATTGGTGAGAACATGACAAAGCACCTTGATGAGGAAGGTATTGTAAACATTGGAACCATGGTACATCCGGGTCACATCCTTGTCGGTAAGGTAACTCCGAAGAGCGAAAGTGACACAACACCTGAGTTCAAGCTCCTTAACTCAATCTTCGGTGAGAAGGCTAAGGAAGTCAGAGATACATCCCTTAAGGTTCCTCACGGAACAGAGGGCATTGTCATTGACATCCAGAGAATGAAGAAGGCTGACAATGACGAGCTTCAGACAGGCGTAGAAGAGACCATCAAGGTTCTCATTGCTACAAAGAGAAAGCTCCGCCAGGGTGACAAGATGGCCGGTCGTCACGGAAACAAGGGTGTCGTATCAAGAATCCTTCCGATTGAAGACATGCCGTTCATGGAAGACGGTACATCTCTCGATGTATGTCTTAACCCGCTCGGTGTTCCTTCACGAATGAACATTGGTCAGCTTATGGAAACACAGCTCGGATGGGCAGCCGTCAAACTTGACGAGTGGTACTCAACCCCTGTCTTCCAGAGTGCTGAAATGGAAACAATTGAAAAGAAGTGTGTTGAAGCAGGACTTCCGGCAAACGCAAAGGTAACTCTTTACGACGGAAGAACAGGTGTACCTTTCGTTAACCCTGTATTCTGCGGATACATTTACTATCTCAAACTGCACCACCTTGTTGATGACAAGATGCATGCAAGAAGTACCGGTCCTTATTCTCTGGTCACACAGCAGCCGCTCGGAGGTAAAGCTCAGTTCGGCGGACAGAGACTCGGAGAAATGGAAGTCTGGGCTCTTGAGGCTTACGGCGCTGCAAACACACTGCAGGAGCTGCTCACAATCAAGAGTGATGATATGAACGGAAGAGTCAAGATTTACGAAAGCATTGTTAAGGGTGAGCCTTCAACAAATGCCGGAATGCCTGAGGCCTTTAACGTTCTCATGCAGGAAATCAGAGGACTCGCACTTGATATGAGTGTCTATGATTCAAAGGGTAAGCAGGTTGCACTTACAGAAAGAGATGAAGAGATCATCAAGAAAAAGGGTCAGAACTGACAGGAGGAGCTAGATAATGAAAGAAATTCAGGATTTCGACAGTGTAATGATTAAGCTGGCCTCTCCGGAGCAGATCAGAGCCTGGTCCTACGGTGAAGTCAAGAAGCCGGAAACAATCAACTACAGAACACTCCGTCCGGAAAGGGAAGGTCTGTTCTGTGAGAAGATTTTCGGAACCACAAAAGAGTGGGAATGCTACTGCGGAAAGTTCAAGAGCATCCGTTACAAGGGTGTTATCTGTGACCGCTGTGGTGTTGAAGTTACAAACGTAAAGGTACGTAGAGAGAGAATGGGTCATATCAACCTTGCATCTCCTGTATCACACATCTGGTACTACAGAAGTGTTCCATCAAGAATGGGTTACCTTCTTGACCTTGGAAGAAACGCACTTCAGAGCGTCCTTTATTATGAAAAATATATTGTTATCAACCCCGGTGAGGAAAACAAGGGCAAGCAGATTGAGATTGGTCCGGATAAGACAATCGAACTGCGCCAGATGCAGCTTCTGACCGAGGAAGAGTACATCAAGCTCAGAGAGAAGCTCGGTGACACATTTACAGCCGGCATGGGTGCTGAGGCTATCAGAACCCTCCTTGCAGGTCTAGATCTGCAGGCCATTTCCGAAGATCTCAGAAAGAAGATGAAGGAAAAGGGAGACAAGGCTGACAAGAAGCTTCTCAAGAGAATTGAGGTTGTAGACAATTTCCGTGCAAGTGATAACCGCCCGGAATGGATGATTCTTACAGTCATCCCTGTAATCCCGCCAGATCTCAGACCTATGGTTCAGCTTGACGGCGGAAGATTTGCTACCAGCGACCTCAACGACCTTTACAGAAGAGTCATAAACAGAAACAACCGTCTGCAGCGCCTGATTAACCTCCACGCTCCTGATATTATTGTCAGAAACGAGAAGAGAATGCTTCAGGAAGCAGTAGACGCACTCTTTGACAACAGCAAGCGCAAGCGTGGTGCCGTCAAGGGAGCCAACAGCAGACCTCTCAAGTCTCTTTCAGACATGCTCAAGGGTAAGCAGGGAAGATTCAGACAGAACCTTCTCGGTAAGCGTGTTGACTACTCTGGACGTTCAGTTATTGTCGTCGGTCCGGAACTGAGAATTCACCAGTGCGGACTTCCGTCAAAGATGGCACTCGAGCTCTACAAGCCGTTCCTCATGAAGAAGCTTGTCCAGAGCGGCGTTGCTTCAAACGTCAAGAAAGCAAAGACAATTGTCGAGCAGGAATCAGCTGAAGTATGGGCAGTTCTGGATGAGGTCGTTAAAGAGCATCCGGTCATGCTCAACAGAGCACCGACCCTGCACAGACTCGGTATTCAGGCATTTGAGCCGGTCCTCGTAGACGGAAAGGCCATTAAACTCCATCCTCTCGTATGTCACGCATTCAACGCTGACTTCGACGGTGACCAGATGGCTGTCCACGTACCTCTCACACAGGCTGCACAGCTTGAGTGCTGGACCCTCATGCTCTCTGCTACAAACCTTCTTGACCCGGCAAACGGTAAGCCGATTGTCTATCCTTCACAGGATATGGTTCTGGGTATCAACTACCTCACAAGAGCCAAGGACAACGACAAGGGTGAAGGCAGATACTACGACAATATTGATGAAATCCAGATGGCTATCGAGAACAATGTACTCTCTTACAACGCCAAGATCGGTTACACCCTTCCCAGCGGAAAGAGATACACATTCCCGAAAGATCCTGAGGATTACACAACTCCCGGAAGACTCCTCTTCTTTGATGCACTTCCTTCAGTAAAGGGACTTACCTTTGAAGAAGACATGAACAAGTGTTTCGGAGACAAGGGACTGAAGAAGATTATAAGCCAGGCTCTTAAGACAGACAGCAACTCAGTTGTATGTAAGCTCGTTGATGCAATCAAGGACGTAGGTTACAAGTACGCTACAGTCTTCGGTGCAACAATCGGTCTTTCAGACATGATTATTCCTGAAACAAAGAAGGATATCATTGAGGCTGCAAACAGAAAGCAGGCTGAAGTTCTTGATCAGTACCACCATGGTCAGATTTCACAGGAAGAGCGCTATAACACCCTTATCAGTACATGGTCACAGGCTAACGAAGATCTGGCAGACAGACTCATGGAAGACATGAAGAAGAGCCAGAACGGATTTAACCCGCTGTTCCTCATGGCAGACTCAGGAGCAAGAGGATCAAAGACACAGATCAGACAGCTCGGCGGTATGCGTGGTCTCATGGCTAAGCCTAACGGCGATATTATTGAGTTCCCGATTAAGTCAAACTTCAAGGAAGGACTTTCAATCATCGAGTTCTTCATTTCAACAAACGGTGCCCGTAAGGGTCTTTCAGATACTGCCCTTAAGACAGCTGAAGCCGGATATCTTACAAGAAGACTTGTTGATATCTCTCAGGACGTTGTTGTAAACGAAGACGACTGTGGAACCATCAACGGAATAGAAAGAACCGCAATCAAGGATGGTGATGACGTAATTGCAAATCTCGCAGAGAGAATTACAGGTCATTACACACTTGAGAACGTAATCAACCCGAAGACAGGAGAGATTATTGTTCCTGTTGACCACGAGATTACAGATGAAGAAGCAAAGGCTATTGAAAAGGCCGGAGTAGAGAAGGTCCTGGTAAGATACGTCCTTACCTGTGAGGCAAAGCACGGTGTATGCCGCAAGTGTTACGGCAGAAACCTCGCTACAAACCGCCCGGTAACAGTCGGTGAGGCAGTCGGTATTATTGCCGCTCAGTCAATCGGTCAGCCTGGTACACAGCTCACCATGAGAACCTTCCACGTCGGTGGTACAGCTTCAACAAGCGCAGAGGCAAACAAGGTTGTCTTCAAGCATGGAGTCAAGATTGAGTCCATTGAAGGAAACATTGTTCTCCGTGAGGCAGACAGTGAGACAGGTCTTCCTGAGGCAAAGGTCTTCACAAGAAAGGGATACATCTTCTACAGAGGAGTCCTTGACGGTGATGAGAACAGACTCGGACCTGTTGAGAAACTCACAGTCAGAGCCGGTTCCGAGCTTCTTGTCGAAGCCGGACAGATTGTCCCTGCAAATATTCCTATCATTGACTTCGATCCGTTCAGCGAACCGATTATCAGTGAGAGTGACGGTATAATCAACTTCGTTGACCTTGTTCTCGGAACAACCCTCATCAAGGAAGTCAACGAAGAAACCGGTACAATCGGTTACAGAGTCACAGACCACGTTATTGAGTCTGCAGAACCTGCACTCCAGATTATCGGTGAAGACGGAAACGTCTGTAAGGATGACAAGGGTAAGGAAATTTCCTACCTCCTCCCGGGTTCTTCATACATTCTTGTCCAGGACGGCGAGATGGTTAAGAAGGGTCATGTCATAGCCAAGCTGCTCACAGCCGGTGCAAAGACAAAGGATATTACCGGTGGTCTTCCACGTGTCGGAGAACTCTTCGAAGCACGTAAGCCGAAGAACATGGCTGTCCTTGCTGCCGCATCCGGAGAAGTTGAGTTCGGTAAGGTTTCAAAGGGTAAGAGAGAGATTGACGTCATAGATGACTTCGGAAGAGTCCACAAGCACATGGTTCTTCTCGGAAAGCACATCCTTGTCAGAGACGGAGACCACGTTGAAGCAGGTGAGCGCCTTTGTGACGGTAACATCAACCCGCATGACATTCTTGCAATCAGCGGTGAGAACAAGCTGCAGGAGTTCCTCCTCAACGAAGTTCAGGAAGTCTACAGACTCCAGGGTGTTGATATTAACGATAAGCACCTCGGAATTGTTGTCCGCCAGATGCTCCGCAAGGTCGAGATTACAAGAGTTGGAGATACAAACTTCATTCAGGGTCAGAGAGTTGACAAGTTCCGCTTCCACGAAGAGAACGCAAGAGTCCTCAAGGAAGGTGGTCAGCCGGCAGTTGCAAGACCATGCCTGCTCGGTATTACACACGCCTCCCTCTCAATTGACTCATTTGTCAGTGCTGCTTCCTTCCAGGAGACAACAAGAGTTCTTACAACTGCAGCAATTGCAGGAAGCAAGGACGAACTCCGCGGCCTGAAGGAGAACGTAATCATTGGTCACCTTATCCCGGCTGGAACCGGTATGAAGTGCTACCGTGACGTTAAGCTTGCTGATGAGTCACTTATGAAGGTTAAGCTTGCAGAGGAAAAGATTTCTTCAGCAAACGCTTCAGTTGACTTCAAGGAAGATTTCGACAAACTTGCCGGAGCTTCATATGAAGATGAAGGAGCTTTTGACAGTTCTGACGATTCAGATATGGACGAAGACGAGTGAGATTGATATAATCCCACTCGCCAGTTAAATTTAACAACCCCGGTGTATACCGGTTTATATTGCGTATGCAGCAGATTTACACCTTGAGTGTAGCGCTGTATACGGTGAGGAGAGTGCATTAAAGATGCCTACAATTAATCAGCTGATCCGCAAGGGTCGTTCAACGCCGAAAGACAAGACTAAGTCTCCTGCTCTTGAAGGCTGCCCGCAGAAGCGTGGTGTTTGTACCAAGGTCATGACAGTGACCCCGAAGAAGCCTAACTCAGCTCTGAGAAAGGTTGCTCGTGTTCGTCTTTCCAATGGAATTGAAGTAACAGCCTATATCCCTGGTATTGGCCATAACCTTCAGGAACACTCAGTTGTTCTTATCCGTGGTGGAAGAGTAAAGGACCTTCCTGGTGTACGTTATCACATTGTTCGTGGTACCAAGGATACACAGGGTGTTGACGGAAGAAAGAGAAGCCGCTCCAAGTACGGTACAAAGAAGCCGAAGGCTTGATGAGGAGGATTCGAAATGTCTAGAAGAACAAACGCACCTGTTAGGGAAATCCTTCCTGATTCAGTTTAC
>JAIKXP010000003.1 GCA_024684115.1 Sphaerochaetaceae bacterium
GACCATGTGGGAAGCATCTGATACAACTGTTCCGTTGAATCCAAGCTTGCCTCTAAGGAGGTCTGTAAGAATCTCGTGGCTGATTGTTGCAGGCTTGAGGTCCTTGTCTTCAAGGTCCTTTCCTGTGTTCTTCTTGTAGAAGTATCTTTGATAGGCAGGCATGATGATGTGGCCGGGCATAATGCTCTGAACGCCTTCTTCAAACATCTCTTTGTAGACCTTTCCGTATGTTTCATCCCACTCTTCCATGCTGAGATTGTTCACTGAAAGACAGATGTGCGGGTCTCTCTCGTCTGAGCCGTCGCCAGGGAAGTGCTTGATTGCACAGGCTACATTGCTCTCCTGCATGCCCTTGAAGTAGGCCTTAGACATTTCAATGATTGTGTCTGCGTTGTTACTCCAGCCTCTTGTGGCAATTCCAGGATGGTGCCAGTCCTTTACAAGGTCAACGATAGGAGCAAAGGCCCAGTTGGAACCTGTTGCACGTGTTTCAAGTCCTGCAATCCTTCCAAGTTCGTATGCGTACTTCGGATCGCCTGTTGAAGCAATCTTCATTTCGGAACCGACAAATGTACCATCCTTGGCTGCACCGTTTCCACCCATCTCTACGTTTACTGCAGAAAGAACAGGAACCTTGCTGTATGTCTGGAAGTTGTGGTTCATCTCCCACATCTTATCCTTTGTAAGGGGATTGAACCTGATGCCTCCCATGTGCATGTGTTCAACCTCTCCCTTTACATCTTCAGCTTCGTAGCTTCCGGTGAGATGAACAAAAAGCTGTCCGATCTTCTCGTCAACAGTCATGTTCTTGATTGTGTTCTCGACCCACTCGATCTGAGAATCATTAAGGTAATAAGGTTTGGCTTTAAGATCAACCATGAAAAACCTCCATATATTTTGTTAGTAGTCCTCATCTTGAATCCTAAAACATTGGAGGTGGCTCATTTTCGAAATATTGACAATTTGTGTGAGATATTATGATTTCCTGATGAAGACGTACTCGTCCTCACCCGAGCGGTCACTGTCAAAACTGTAGCCGCTCCAGTCGAATTTCTTTATGTCTTCAGGGTCATCTGTACCTGTTTCACAGAGAAATCTTACCATCTCCCCGCGGGCCATCTTGGCGTAGACACCTTTCTGCACAACCCTGTCTCCTGACAGCTCTCCGAAAACACAGGTTATGAATCTGTCTTCCTTCCCAAGGTGTTTTTCCACACAGACAGAGTACTCCTTTGAAGCCAGGTTGATTATGGTTCTGCTCTGGTCAATAACTTCCCTGCAGATGGAATCTCCCCAGAAATCGTAGAGGTTTTTATAGCCGTTAAAGGAAGCCCTGGCCTGCATCTCAAGCCTGTAAGGTACAACCCCGTCCATGGGTTTAAGCACCCCGTAGAAAGCGGAAATAATCCTAAGGTGTTCCTGAGCATACTCATGCTGCCTGTCATCAAAGACTACCGGCCCCATGTAGGAGTACTGAATGCCGTCATAGGCAATCAAGGCGGGGGTAAGGCTCTTAAGAAGATCCATGTGTGCAAAGCGCTCAGAGTTAAGGGATGCTATTGCATCATTGCAGGCCCAGAGCTTTTTCTGCTCCCCGTAGGAAAGGCTTTTTATCCAGTCCATGAGAAGGCGGGTCCTGTCAAGAAATACAGGAAGAGCCCTGTATTCAAAATTATCCGTGTCTATGCGCATCTGCTTTGCAGGAGAAATAATTATCCTCATAGCCGGATTGTAGCACGTATTGAAAAAAGTATTGACCGTAAGCGCCGTTTTTTCGAGAATAACCATGGAGCAGCTGATGAATTTCATTTCCTCTATTACACTTATAATTACCGTCATCATTATTTATTACGCAATGATAAGAGTCTTTTCCATTCTTTTCCGAATTACAGGAATTCCACGTGAGAAGGCTTCCTTTCAGGCCATTTCCCTTCTGACAAACGCAGGCTACACGACAACAGAATCAGAAGTTGTAGTCAGCTTGAAAACAAGAAGACACATAGCTACCGCAGCCATGCTTACCGGATACTTCTTCTCGGTAGTAATTGTATCTCTGTTCATAAACCTTTTCCTCAACCTTGATTTCTCACATTTTGATACTGAACTTGCCATCATGTTCCTCGGTTTCGGAGGTCTGGCTCTGTTCTTTACCTTCCTGCGCATTCCGAAGGTTCAGAACGCACTGAACAGGGTAATTGAAGGAATAACATTCAGGGCATTTGAAAAAGCCTCCAGGGAAAACTTCATTTCCATTCTGGACACGTATGGAGAAGATGCCGTTGTAAACGTCTTTCTATTCAGGGTTCCTGAGATTCTTAAAGGTAAGTGCCTGGCTGAATCAGACATAAGAAAGAAGTACAACGTTAACATACTCATGTACACAAGAAACGGACAGAACCACTACGTTAAAGCTGACACCATCTTCTCTCCAAAAGATATACTGATTGCCTTCGGCCCCCTTGCTGCCATAAAAGATACCTTCCTTCTCAAGGAGCACGAGACCACCGTCAGGGAAAAAGATGAAGAGAAGAACGAAGTTACAGTCATGTCCAACTTCGGCTATCAGATTATGGCTGAAATAAAGATTAAGAAGATTCCGGTAATTCTTGCAGAAAAAAGCCTGGTTGAGAGCAGAATCAAGGATTACTTTTCAATTAACATAATGATGGTAACAAGAAAAGACAAACCTCTGACCCTGACCAAAGACACGGTAATCATGGAAGGAGACAGGGTTATTGCCTTCGGCCCTTATGACAGCATTCATACTGTCTTCGAAAATATTTGAAACTAAAGGAAGTCAACATGGAAAAATATCTTATTCTATTATGCCTTGCAGTCCTCTTCTCCTGTCTTTTTCTCTCCTGTGCCGGCTCTGCTGTTCAGGAAGCAGATACGGATCTCATTAATGAAGGAGCAGACACAAGAACAGAGGTTAAATACTCTCCCGTTCAGGCAGAGCTTTCTGATTATTTCCTCTCTGAGGGAGATAAGATTGCAGTACTCACCCCGTCTTCCAGACCGGCGAAAGAACAGATTGAAGATACTCTTAACGGACTTAAGGAATGGGGTCTTGTTCCTGTTGAAGGCAAGCACATAAGAGACAGTGTGTGCACCTCAGATGACATACTTGAAGACTTCCTCTGGGCTCTTGAAGACGATGAAATCTCAGCCATCTTCTGCGTGAGGGGTGGCTACGGTGCTTCTGAGATTATGGATATGATTCCTCTTGAAACAATAGAGTCTGCATGCAAACCCATTATCGGATACAGCGACATTTCCGCCTTCCACTCTGCCTGGACTTCTGCAGGCCTTCCATCAGTCCTGGGCTGCATGAGTGCAACATTCAGCTCCCTCTCAAAGGAATGTGCAGAAGCGGAAAAGAACCTTATCTTCGGAATTCTTCCCGAATACAGATGTGAGGCTGACAGCTACTGCAGACAGGGAGAAGCTGAGGGAATAATTGTAGGAGGAAATCTTGCAACCTTCTGCTCAGTGCTGGGCACTGAATATGATTCAACCGCCGCATGCGGGAACTACATTCTTTTCCTTGAAGACATAGGAGAAAACATGCAGCACATACACCGCTACCTCACAATTCTCAAGCACCTTGGTATTCTGGATAAGGCAAGCGGAATTATCTTCGGTGAATGGACAGAGTTCCCGGGAAACAGAGGAGACTACAGTGGCTCTACCAGGGGCGGTGACTTTACATCTGTTGCTGACATGATAAGCAGACAGTTCCTTGATAATCTGGAAATACCTGTGGCCTTCGGCTTCCCCTGCGGACATGCAGATGTGAACTACCCCCTTTTACTTGGAGTTCCTGCAAAGCTCAAGGTTGAAGAAAACTCTTTTACCTTAAGTTTTTAAAATTAAAAAAACCATGATAGAATTCTCTCATACACAAAAAGGGGTCGTGTATGAGAATAAAAACTAAGGACTTGTCCTATAAGGAAGTATGCAGTCTTCCGGCGCAGCCGCGCCTGAAGCCCAAAAGGCCGTCGATTGTCTTCAGAACATTGCTTAAGGTTCTGGGAGGAGCGGATCTCAAGGCAACCGGATTCACATGTGAGACAGAAGGAATGGAGAATCTTGCAAAAGATGAACCGGCCCTTTTTCTTATGAACCACTCAAGTTTCATAGACCTTAAGATAGCCTCATCCATACTGTATCCGAGGCCGTTCAATATTATCTGTACATCTGACGGTTTTGTAGGAAAGAGCGCACTTATGAGAAACCTTGGGTGCATACCTGCAACCAAATTCGTAAATGATCCTGACCTTGTTAAGGACATATTCTACGCAGTAAGAAAACTTAAAAACTCCATACTAATGTACCCGGAGGCAAGTTACACCTTTGACGGAACAGCCACTCCACTGCCGGAGTCGGTGGGTAAGCTTGTAAAGAAGCTGGGTATAGCTCTTGTCATGATCAAGACATGCGGAGCCTTTCTCAGGGACCCTCTTTACAACATGCTTCAGCTGAGGAAGGTCAGGGTAAGTGCAAAGATGAAATATGTGCTCTCACCTGAGCAGATTAAAACCATGAAGGTTGAAGAGATCAACTCAGTGCTTAAGGAGCTCTTTACGTTTGACAACTTCAGAGACCAGCAGAACAGCAGGACAAAGGTTGATGAGAGCTTCCGCGCAGACGGGCTTAACAGGGTTCTGTACAAGTGTCCGGTCTGTGGAACTGAAGGAGAGATGGAAGGTAAAGGCACAAAGCTCAAATGCAGAAGCTGTAATACCGAGTGGGAACTTTCCGAGTACGGCCACCTTAAAACAGAAGGGAACAAGGGCGTTTTTGACCACGTTCCTGACTGGTATAAATGGGAAAGGGAATGTGTGAAAAAGGAGATTGAAAACGGCACCTACAAACTTGATATAAACGTTCTTATCAGGATGCTTGTAGATACTAAATACATCTATAACGTAGGAAGGGGCCGCCTTGTACACACCCGGGAAGGTTTTCACCTTACCGGATGTGACGGTGAACTTGATTACACCCAGAGGCCCGAACGCTCATACAGCCTCTATTCAGACTATCACTGGTATGAAATAGGAGACATGATCTGTATAGGAGACAGCAAGGCCCTCTACTACTGTTTCCCTGAAGGCAAAACTGATGTAGTTGCCAAAACAAGGATAGCAGCAGAGGAGCTCTTCCGTCTTTGCTAAAAAGAATTATTCAGCCTCGTATACCTTCTCTCCATCAACAAAGGTAGCAAGACACTTTGCGTTTTCAATTTCTACCAGGTCATCCTTAAGGAAGTCCTTATCAAATACGGTAAGGTTTGCTATCTTACCTATCTCCAGTGAACCCATGCGGTTCTCTTCATGCCAGCTGTAGGCAACATTCATTGTAATTGACTTAAGAGCCTCAAGTCTGCTTATGTTCTGGTCTGCATGGCGGAGCATTCCTATGCCGTTTGAAGGCAGATAACCGCCTACTGCCAGACAGATGGTCCATGGTACACTGAAGGTCGGAGATACAGGATAGTCAGAATGTGAACAGACTGCTGTTCCGCTGTCAATGAAGTCTTTGACCGGGAAGCCTTTATCGGCCTCTTCCTTGCCAAGATATCTTTCCATCATTGTGTAGAGGGCATGAGACTTTTCTACCCACATAATACCGGCTACAGCTATGATATTGTACTCTCCGAAACGGCGTATTTCCTCTGGTCTTACCACCTGAAGGTGAGCAAGAGCATTTCTCATGTCAAAGTTTCCGGTTTCTTCCTCTGCTTCAGCTATTGCGTCTACCCAGGCCTTAATTGCTGCATCTCCTATGGTATGAACATGTACGTTCATATTGTGTGAAGATGCTGCTTTAATAAGTCTTACCATCTTTTCATGATCGTTGAATCTTGAGACTCCACGGTACCCCGGCTGGTCAATATAGTCATTCAGAAGCCATGCAGTTTTTCCTTCAACAACACCGTCACAGAACACTTTTGCACCTATGAGCCTGTAGTGTTTGCTGTTGTGATTTGCAGCCTCTTCAGCAATCCTGTTCATATCTTCTTCCGGTGTATCTGTATTGTCCTTAACCAGGCTGCCGCCAAACATGTAATGTTTAAGTTTGCCTTCCTTCTCAAGTGCGTAGATAGCACCGGGTTCAGCTGCGTTTGAAACCTCTACACCAGCATTATAGACCCCGGTATATCCATTTGAGAGAGCATAATTCTGCCACCACAAAAGACATGTCTTAAAATCATCAACAGTATATTTGATAGCGGCTCTGATTCTGAATACCGGACCTTCTGAAATATAACCTGTCGGGTTTCCGTCCTTATCTACACGAACACAGCCTGTTCCCCATTCTTTTACAGCATCCTTATTGATTCCAAAAACTTCCATTGCCTTTGAGTTGAGCCACATGGAATGCCCGCCGGAGTCTGTACACATCATCAACTTATCTTTACATATTGCATCCAGCATGGAGGCACATGGCGGTACATCATGCTCCTCAAAACCCATACCTGCATACATTTGTTTGTCAGGAAACTCTTCCATGTATTCCTTCATGGCCTGAACACACTGCTCAAGACTGTCATCAGGATTCAGAGTCTTTAACAGAGTCTTTTTGGCTCCGGCTCCACCCGGATGGCAGTGTGCCTCAAGGAAGCCCGGATAAATCGTGTTCTTTCCGTAGTCATATATTTTTGTATCACTGTCGCAAAGTTTCCTTGCAACATTTTCAGTACCTACATAGATAATCTTACCGTCTTTCGCTGCAACTGCTTCTGCATGCATAGCGTACGGGTCCATAGTGATTACATTTCCAATAATAATGAAATCTGCTTTCTTTCCCATTTCTATTCTTCCTTTAGATTCTTAATATACGAAAGCTATGTCCTTGTAGCATTAAGACACAGTTTTTCCACAACCGGATACAATTATAATCTGTCTTCAGGTAAAAAAAAAGTTTTATTGGGTAACCCTTTATAAAGTAATGAAAAATGTGCAGCAACACTGACCGCTGTGCAGTGAAGACACTGATACCGGTTCATTGTTTGCTATCATATAACCATGATTAGAAGTACTGCTATTGTGAGCCTGCCTTCAGCAATACCCGGTGAAAGCTTTGTAAGGCATGAGGTTGAAATCGGACTACAAAGACTTACCTGCTGTATTCAACATAAACACGGGCCACGCACTGCCCCGCTGCATTATCCCGTTCGGGGTCATGGCCACAGTTGATACGGATGAGCAGGTAATAAGATTCAAAAAAAGGGCTGCAACTTCAGCCGGAAAATACGACTTTTGTTACAGCCTCCTCTGTTCATGCCTTGTTGAACTTATCCTTTCCCTGTTTGCACCTCGGGCACTTCCAGTCATCAGGAAGATCCTCAAAGGCTACCCCGTCATGCTCGGCCGGATCGTAAACATATCCGCAGATCTGGCAGACATATTTGCCGCTGGCCTCTACGGAAGAGAAATCTACCTCAGCAAAAACGGTTGGAACCGGATTATCAAGGTCCATGACACGCTTTGCCTCAAGGTTCTCATAACCCTGCGGAGTATGAGTGCCGCAGTAAACTGTCGGATGCTTACGGATAAACTCACGGATAAGGTCCTGAGTTACGCGGGCTGCAGCAAGATCATCGTAGACAACAGAAAGCTTATTCTCATAGATAGCCTCATCTACGTAGGAAATATCTCCATGAATCATGTAGAACAGACCGTCCATCTCAACAATAACTATGCTGTTTCCCCTTGTATGACCCTTGGCCTTGATCATCCATATGCCATCCTGGATCTTCTGAGCCTCCGGGAAATTGTAATACGGGCCGTCAGTAAATGTCACAGGAACAAGGTTCTCCACACCCTTAAGCTCTTCAGCTCCAAGTTCTTCAGCGTTTACGTAAATCTTTGCATTCGGGAAGGAGCTGATTTCACCGGAGTGGTCGCTGTGTCTGTGTGTCAGAAGAATCTTTGTAACCTGCTCCTTTTTGTAGCCCAGAGCTGCAAAAGCTTCCATGTAGCTGCATATATCCTTTCCTGTAAATCCCATGCTCTTATCATCCGGAGCTTCTTCAGGAGTTCCTGCCGGAAAACCTGTATCTACAAGAATTACGTCCTTACCTGTATCAATCAGATAATTCTGCATGCTGCCGCGGTAACGCACATTGTGGTCAAATTTGTCCATTCCTTCCTCTCCGCCAAATACCATAGGCTGAGTGTAGAATCCGTCTTTTCTGAATTTTACTGCCTTGATTTCCATATCAGCACTTCTCCTCTAACAATGCCTTAACGCATTTTTCGACTTCTGCCATATCTGAAGTAGGTTCAAATCTGGCCACTACATTTCCCTTTCTGTCTACCAGAAACTTGGTAAAGTTCCACTTGATATCTGATTTTTTGAACCAGTCAGGATCCACAGCTGCGAACTTCTTCTCAAGAAGGTCCTTAAACGGATGGTCTGAGAAACCCTCAAAACCCTTCTGAGACTTGAGGTAGGTATAGAGCGGAAGTTCATTATCTCCGTTTACATCTGCCTTCTTCATCTGCGGGAAGGTTGTGTTGAAATGCATGGTACAGAACTCATGAATCTCATCATCAGAACCCGGAGCCTGATTTCCGAACTGGTTGCACGGAATATCAAGAATCTCAAGACCCTGATCATGGTAGTCCCTGTACATTTTCTCAATAGGTTCGTACTGCGGAGTGAAGCCGCATCCTGTGGCGGTGTTAACCACCATGATAACCTTTCCCCTGTAATCAGAGAGGTTAATCTCTTCTCCCTTTCCGGTTGTTACCCTGTAATCGTAAATCATACTTTTCTCCATTTAAAACTGTTTAAGCACCTTATCAAGAAGATACTTCAGCGTCTTCAGTTCCTCTTCCGGCAGATTGATGCATCCGCTCATGTCTGCGGGAACACAGAGGGCGCTCTCCTTAAGAGCCTTACCCTCCTCCGTAAGGGAAACAAGAAGTTTCCTTTCATTGTCTTCGCTTCTTTTTCTGCTTATGTAACCCTGTTTCTCAAGGCGTTTAAGAAGCGGAGTCAGAGTTCCGGAATCAAGAAAGATGGTCCTGCCAAGCTCTCCTTCCGTCATACTTCCCTTCTCCCACAGAACCATCATCACAACATACTGAGTGTATGTCAGATTGAGCTGTTCCAGTGGCTTTCTGTACTGCCTTACAACTTCTTTTGCACAGGCGTAAAGCGGGAAACATAGCTGATTATCAAGGCGCAGACAGTCATATTTTGTATTTTCCATTTCTCTTGCCATCCTGTTCTCTCTTACGGACGGTTAATCCTCTCACTCACCGAGCATCTCGATAATATAGTTTTCCATGCCTATCTGCTGAATCAGGCAGAGGTGACCCTTAACCCAGTTAAGGTGATCCTGTTCGTCAATGATGAAGTTCTCAATCATGCGTCTTGTTACAAAGTCATCATCAAACATAGAAAGGGCCTTGCTCATCATTGGAAGAGCCTCAGATGCATCCTTGCAGTCGTACTCGAGCATCTCCTTGATGTCTGTTATGACAGGATACTCCTGAAGTTCTACAACCGGAGTCTCTCCAAGCTCGATAAGGCGTGCGTTTACCTTCTTAGCCTCTTCCCATTCCTCATCAGACTCTGCCATGATCTTTGCAGCAAGCCTGTTTAAGCCGCGTGCCTTTAAAAGCTGAGCGTGAATTGAATGCTGCTGGGAATTACCGAACCAGCCCTTTGCAAGTCCTCTTAAGAATTCGTTTTTTGTCATTTTAAGTTCCTCCGTAAATATTATTCATTTTGTTGTGCGCTGTTTGATTGTGTACAATCGATAATTAAAAATAGCTCAGAGCGAAATAAAATTCGATTTAGAATGTTGGATTAATCTCTCAAGTAGAGAGAAAAGGCTTAAAATCTATCACAGAGTAATTACAGAAAATGATTACAGAAGGTATTTATGAAGCGGAGCCGGAAGAGAATTCATATAGATTTCTGCAAGCTCCTCAACCGTAGCCTCATGAAGACCGAGTATCCACTCGCAGGTAAGACAGACAGTGCCCATGCAGTAGAGCCTTATATACATCTCTTCATCACTGCTAAGCTTTTCCTGCCCGCTTGTCAGAAGAATATGTTTTTCCAGTGCACTACAGTTAATATCCGTCATGTAGCGCACAAAGGAATCATGCCCGCCCGTGTGTCTTAACAGGTTCTCAAGATAGTCTTTTTCCCTGAAAAAGTGCTCAGCACCATCCAGAAGGGACTGCTTCCAGGTATAGGAGCCATCTATCTTCTCCATTATTTTAGCAACGCTTTTTGAATAATCCCAGGCAATGAGATCGTACTTATCCTGAAACTGCCTGTAAAACGTTGCAGGGGAGTACCCGCAGTTATCCACAATCTCCTGGATGGTAATCCTGTCAACCGGATTGCTCTCAGCAAGCTCCCGGAAAGATTCCAGAAGTATGTCTTTTGTGGTCTTACGTTTCATATATGGCAGCCTCCATGGCTATTATAAAGCATAAAATGGAGGCTCTGAAGCTACTTTTTTAAAGATTTCAACGCCTTTGAGAACTGGAAATAGAAAAGTATGGCCGTAAAGGTCACAGCAATCACATCTGCAACAGGCTCAGCCAGATAAACATCCAGAGCCCTGTCACCGAGAATTCCTATT
>JAIKXP010000018.1 GCA_024684115.1 Sphaerochaetaceae bacterium
TGTCTGCAGTTTCAGTCACATATCTATTATATGCACCGGAGTGCTTTGATTTAGGTTCAAAGGGAACTGCCGGTACAACTATTTCTTATGTAGTAGGTGTCGTTGCAGCAATTGTTATACTTGCAGTTTTTCTCTTAACCGTATATAGAAATCCAAAGGCCAGTCTTGAACGACAGAATACTGTTGTTCTTGGACGTCAGCTTTCTTAACCGAATCTGTAGTCAGGGAGGAGGGTATTTCGTGAAGTCTGGGACACGGGATCTATGAAGAAGCAAAGGTCTTTTACAGCAGTGTATTTACCTTGCAAGACATAGAGGAATGACCGACTTCTGTTGCAGCCTTTTTATGTGCAAAATCTATCTGAGCTCTATGTGCTATAATTGGCGGATAGAAAGACAGGTTGGAGGCGGTTGTGAAGCGTTCAGTACATAAATGGATGGCAGTTTTTGCCTTAAGTGCAGTAGTTTTTGCGTTGCTGGCAGGTTGCGCAGGAACTAATCAAACCAGGGCGGATAATGAAGAGCTGGTTTATAAAGTGTATCCTCTTGAACGGGAGGGGATAGCGCTTCATCTGGACTGTATGAAGAAGGCAGGAGCCGGGGCGGATAAAAATATACTTCTGGTTCACGGGGTGACGTATTCGTCTCATGAGTTTGACATTAACTACGAAGACTATAGTCTTGTGAGGAAACTGGCAAAAGAAGGGTACTGCGTCTGGAGACTGGACATTGCCGGGTTCGGCATGTCTGAAGCTGTCGTGGACGGATTTATGCCGGATTCAGATTATGCTGCGGAGGACATATGTGCTGCCGTTGATTTTATTGTCTCAGAAACAGGGCAGGAGAAGATTGATGTACTTGGCTGGAGCTGGGGCACGGTTACCGTAAGCCGTTTTGCGGCTGCGCATCCGGAGCATTTGAACAGACTGGTGCTGTATGCTCCAATATTGAGTGGGCTTGGAGAGTATAGGGTGGAAGAAGCGTTTCACCACAATACATGGAGTCATGCGGCAGATGATTTTCAGCGCACACCTGACGGTTCTTTTGATTATTCAATCATAGATCCGCTTCTTATTGAGCTGTGGTGCTCAAGCTGCTGGCACTATGATGGAGAGACCAGCCCTAACGGCGGGCGCAGGGATATATGTGTATCAGAAGATGAGAAGCTCATTGACCTGGGAGGTATAACTGTACCGACTCTGATAATATGCGGCAGTAAGGACCCGTATCTGAATTATGATCTTGTAAACTGTGCTACTGAAAGTCTTCCAGAGGGCTCCAGGCTGGAAGTCATAGAAGGTGGCTCCCATGTTGTTTTCGTGGAAAAACCATACTGCAGGGACTTCCAGGAGAGACTTATAAGATTTATTGAAGACCGCTGAGGGCTTTTCTGAGGAAGTCTTCGGTTTTTGCTTTCCAGGCATCCCTTATCTTGAATACCTTCCCGTAGTCTATTTTCTCTAAGAGCAGATCTGTACCCATTTCATCTGACAGAAGGAATCTCTTTTCAAGACCCAGGTCTTCAAGGAGGTTTCGTACACGGATTCCGCTTCTGTAGCGTGTATAACAGACAAATGGCTTTTTTGCGAGCATTGCAAAAATGCAGGCGTGGTAGGAATCAGTTATGACATATTCGGCATTTATGATTCTTTCAAAGAATTCCGAGGGTCCGTCATCATCCGTGTTAAGCAGAATGTTTTTTAGCTTTTCTGGAGTTTTAACGTTTCCGACAACCTTGAGACCTGTTCTTTCGGAGAGCTCGTTGATTGTGTCATAACCTCCCTGAAGATCGTCAAAGAGGAATGCATAGATGTATTTTTCACCGGGATATGTGGTTCCGGGGAGTATTTCACTGTAGTCTTCTTTGTCCAGTGTGAGGGCAGGGTCCATGGCATGAAAGACTTCTTTATCTGTGAGGCTCTGAACAAAAGCGGTTGTTTCGCGTTCTCTGACAGATATAAAGTCAAAGTTGTTGAGGCGGGGCTTAAGATGGTCAGCCATTATTTCAAGGTCGGATTTATCTTCGGAGCCAATGGAGGCAGCCCATGAAATTCTTCTTATTTTTTTGTTTCCGAGAAAATCAAGGTAGTACATTCTGGCTTCTACGTCATTTACTCTGAGAGGAGTCCAGACAGTATCAGAGCCGACAATAATTGCACTGTAATCCATCTTTTCAGCGTCTAATGTTCCGATAACGGGAGCGGTTCTTCTCATGAATTGCTCCCTGAATTCTTCACATTTTTCAATCTTTCCGAAGGTAGATGCCTTTTCTTCCTTGTGGGCGCTTGGAATTTCTCCGTTTGCGTTTGGAGCATGAGGACGGAAGTCTATTATTTCACTTTCTATTCCCATCAGGTCAAATTTCTTCTGCATGCAGTAGGCAAGCATTATTGAGCCATAGTTATTTAACCACTGAACATTTAATATTCCAACTTTCATTTTTAAGCCCTTATTTTCGTACAGCATAAATTACCTTAATAATCAGTTTTGTTCCACAATAGATATGAAAAAAACACATA
Organism: Sphaerochaetaceae bacterium; assembly: GCA_024684115.1. Lineage (GTDB taxonomy): Bacteria > Spirochaetota > Spirochaetia > Sphaerochaetales > Sphaerochaetaceae > UBA1265. The sequence goes on from JAIKXP010000018.1 coordinate 2,519, forward strand.
CCTCCTGGGATATGGAGAAAAGTTCTAAACTGGAGACTGCCCGGTGAGTCGTCAGGTATCAAAGTAAGACTGTGCTCTGCAGCCATGTTCCTATTCGGAATTCAGATTGCATGTCAGCTGACCTTTACGTCAATCGGAAATGCTCCGTGTTCAATTATAGTGGCGGTTGTAAGAAAGTTCGTGCTGCTCATTCCTCTTATCTATATTCTTCCAGGAATAGGAATTCTCGGTGACAGGGCTCTGGATGTTTATCTGGCTGAGCCTGTTGCAGATGTGATTGCTGTGACCTTTACGGCCATACTTTTCTATTTCCAGTTCTCAAAGGCGTTGAAATCTTTAAAAAAGTAGCTTCAGAG